>JAGOXU010000005.1 GCA_018059515.1 Ignavibacterium sp. | reverse complement strand
TTTATCGTGACTGATTTTCCCTTCTGACATTACCGATAGACCCGTGGCGGTCGTATATGAAAATGAACTCAATAAATAATCTGTGTAAAGTTCTAAGAGTCCTTTTTGCATCTAATACCTCTGATTTCTGTCACCAGAAATTTAATAACTTTCTATCTCTTTGCGTAAGGTGAGTTACTAATATTTTTAATGAATGAGTTCGATCATAATTTGAAAAATATGTATAGTCATTATTTTCCTTTACAGAACGAGACAAAGAGTAAGAAATCCAACCATTATAAAAACCTGTAACTTTCTTTAAAAGTATTTCGAAACCTTTTGCAGATCCATCTTCAAAAGTGATTGATCTATCTAGTTTGTAAGATGAAGCCAGATTTTCTCTGGTTTTATAATAAGCTTCAACATTTAAATTAATATCCCCAATCAATTCTTTAAATTCGATTCCAATCGTGTAGTGATTTGAATGACTGACTTGATCTTTATTCTTTGCAATAAAGTAAGATGAAAACGGCGCATATAATTCCTCGTGTTGCTGATCCTTTATTGTGTATAAATACTGGTAATAAGAACCAAAAGATAATTTGAGTTGTAGATTTTCATTTAATTTGTAAATAGAAAGAAAATAAGGAGTGAAGAAAATTTTCTTCAATTCCGAAATATATGTTGATCTAATACCCGCAATTAGCTCAACATCTTTTGTTAGTTGGATATTGTCTAACAAATAAAAAGAGTATTTATAAAATTTATCATTCGAAGAATATGGATTTGGTGCAAAATCAAAAAACACTTCTTGAAATGGATATTTTATAATTCCAGATAAATCATTCTCTCTTATATTCCAATCACTTTTAAGTTTAATTAGCTTTAACTCTGCTCCAATAGATATTTTTTGTCCTTCTAATCCAAAACTCAACGCAGATAATATTCCATTTTCAATTATTGCATTATCAATAAACATGCTATTTGTTGAGTCAGGATTAAATTCATCCAAATTATAAAGCTGATTAACTTTTGCTTCAGCATCAGCGTTTAGTGTTGAAATTGATGAGAAAATATTAAAATTGAAATATTCATCTTTATCGAAATAGTGTGTGAATTTGGTGCTCAATAAAAAATTACCCCAAGATGGATTTTTGCTTCCACTTGTTTTTTCATATTCTTCATCAGAAAAAATGTCATAAGTATCTCTGGTGTAAAAAGCACTGGCTTCTAATAAATTGTTTTTATCAAGTGGTATCTCGTACTTTCCGTACAGATCATAAAAATAGTATGGGAAATTTATTCCAGATAATGCTCCGATTAAATCGAAATAAGTTCTTCTTCCGGCTAAAGTTAATACTCCGCTGGATATTGGAACACTTGTAGATATTTTTGAAGATATTAAACTTAATGAGACTGAACCACTTAACTTATTATTGCTTTTCGATTTTAAATCCAAAATACCTGATAGATAATCGCCATAATTGCTTGGATGATTTGAAGTGTAAAGTCTTTGTAATTGAATTATATCTGGATTGATGCTGCTAAACATTTCTCCCAAATGATACGGGTTATATATTGGTACATTATCTAATGAGATTAGAGTTTCATCAAAATTTCCTCCGCGAAGGAATATCAGTGAACTCAAATCATTTATTGCTGTAACGCCTGGTAAAGCTTGAATGCTTCGCATTACATCTGGTTCAGCAACTTGAGGAATTTTACTTAAGTCACCTGGTTTTAACTCATAAGTATAGGAATTTATTTCTTTTGTAAATCGCTCTCCAGTTATTGTTACACCCTCTATCAATATCGGTGCAGGAATTAATCTTACAAAAAGTTCTTTCGCAGAACTATCTACCATTTCTAATTGTAATTTGCTAGAATGAAATCCTAAAGCATTTATCTGAATATCGTACTTTCCATCCGGAAGATTAAACGAAAAGAATCCTGTTGAGTCTGATAAGTAATTTTTAGAATTATTGATTACTAAAACGGCATTTGGAATTTTTTCATCTGATTTGTCATCAATAACATAACCCTTTACTAAAGATTGTGCAAAAATCACGTTAGAGATTAATATAATATAAATACTTAGTAGGACATTTGGATAATTAAACATATTTGCACTTATAAGATTTTCAAATTCTATAGTAATCTGTTTTATTCAAATAGAAATATCCAATAAATATTTAATCCAACTTAATCTTTTTTGGTAAATAAAAAACTGCTAATAAAAATATGATAAGTGTAAATGCTGAACCTGTTAAAAACGGAAAAGGATAACCTAAATATTCAAAAGCAAATCCACCCCAAAGCGGACCTAAAACTCTTGCAAACGATGCGAGCGATTGATTTAATCCTAATGTAATTCCCTGCTCTGCTTCAGTTGTTACCTCGGAAATCAAACTGAGCACTGTCGGTTGAAAAGTTCCGGTACCATAAGATAAAACGATAGACACAATTGCTAATCCTAAAAAAGAACCTGCATAAGGAATAAGCGCAAGTGAAATCATTATAATAAAAGATGCGACAATGAGAATTTTCTTTTTTGACATCATTTTATTTATGTACCCTATAAATCCACCTTGGATAATCGCAGATGTTAATCCGATAATACCAAACATATAACCGTTTTGCATATCTGTAAATCCATAAACTTTTAATCCAAGCAAAGCAAAAGTGCCGTAAATATTTGCAAAAGAAAAAGTGAGAATAAAAAACAAAAGAATTAATACAGCAAGATCATGTTTTTGCAGTATTTTTTTCATGGCAGCAAAATCAAATAATTTTATTTTTTTTGATGAAGCTGCAGCTTCGATCATTGCATCTTTCTTTAAAGATTCAGGCAGAAAAAAGATTGTTGAAAGAAAAGCCATAAAAGAAAATCCAGCCGCAACATAACCTGTTACAGCGTATCCCAATGGCGATAACAATCCGCCCATAAGCGGACCAAATACAAATCCAAGCCCGAAAGCTGCGCCAATCAAACCCATACCTTTTGATCTATCTTTTCGTGTTGTAACATCGGCAATGTAAGCTTGGGCAACACCGATACTGCTGCCGCCAACTCCGGCAATAATTCTTGATGCTAAAAGCATTATGTATGAATGTGTAAACGAAAAAACAATATATCCCAAAGCGTTAAGTAAAAGACAAACTACAATTACAGGTTTTCTGCCGTGCTTGTCTGATATTTTTCCGAGAATAGGGTTAAATAAAAACTGGATAAATGAATAAATTGCTATTGCAATTCCAATAGCTGCTTCATCAATTCCAAGCTCTTTTACTGAAAAAGATGGAAGTATCGGGATGAGAATTCCAAAGCCAAGTAAATCAATAAACACAGTTAAAAAAATTAAACTTAAAGCGGATCTGTTCTTCAATTCTTATCTCTGCGTTCTTTCAATCTGTAATTATTTGTGTATTTATTAATGATAAAACGTGTATCATCAAACGCCTGATTCATCTTTGCACTTTCTTTTTTAGATAATGTAATTGTTGAATCGGAAATTGCGATAGCAGGCATAATTACATATTCTTTTCCGTTGGAAGTGTTTCCTTTAAACACCCACGTTGGTAAGTAGTTAACTTCTTTTATCTCAATATTATTATTCATTAAATCTTTTGTGATATCTATTGTAAGAATCATCCCTGCATCTTTGTATCTGTCTTGTTGATTTGAAAAAAAGTTACCCATTGAATAAGCTACAAATCCAGAATCAAGTGTTGCATTATTTGTTTTGAAAAAATTAACAGGCTGTAAAACGTGTGGATGTCCGCCAATAATTATATCGGCACCAAGCTCGATTGTTTTATCAACAACATCTTTTTGAAATTGAACAGGTTCACGTTTATACTCTTCACCAAAATGAAAATGAACCAAAACTAATTCCGCACTGTTTTCTCTTGCCGATTGAATATCATTTTCAATCAGTTCGTAATCAATCAGGTTGATTAAAAAATTCTTGCCATCCGGAATTGGATTACCGTTTGTTCCATAAGAATAAGCAAGGAATGCAATCTTAATCCCTTTAACATCAAAAATACGGATTGAATCTCTATCACGTTGTGATTTATATGTACCAACGTAATTAAGATTTCTATTTTCAATTTCATCGATTGTTTTTAGAATCCCTTTTTCTTTTCTATCTAAGGAATGATTATTTGCTGTTACAAGTAAATCAAATCCAATATCTTTTAAAGCTGTAATGTATGAAGAAGGAGTATTGAAGAACGGATAACCAGTATAACCGCCATCAGATTTACCTGAAGTTACAGTTTCTAAATTTCCAAATGTAAAATCCGAAGATTCTAAATATTTTTTTACATTGCGATAAACAGGTGAAAAATCAAAACTATCCTTTGCAATTTGTGCGTATTGAAATTGAGGTGAATGACACATCAAATCGCCAACAACCGAAATGCTGATAGTGACAGAGCTATCTATCGAGTGAATAGTTCTGTTACCGTCATCAAATCTAAAAGATGATGGAGAATTAAAAACAAAGAATGATAGAATTGATATTGTGATTATTAGGATTTTCATATTTTGGATTTATTGAAAAATCTAACTTCTTATTTCGTCCCTAACGGGACTTTTAACAACATTTCATCCCTAACGGGACTTTTATGTTTTCTTTATACTTTTGTTAACAACATTTCATCCCTAACGGGACTTCTAAGTTTTCTCTCTACTTTTGTTAACAACATTTCGTCCCTATCGGGACTTCTAAGTTTTCTCTCTACTTTTGTTAACAACATTTCGTCCCTAACGGGACTTTTAGGTTTTCTTTATACTTTTTGTTAACAACATTTCGTCCCTAACGGGACTTTTATGTTTTCTTTATACTTTTGTTAACAACATTTTGTCCCTAACGGGACTTTTATGTTTTCTTTATACTTTTGTTAACAACATTTTGTCCCTAATGGGACATTTTTATTTCTTAGCCAAAGTTTTTTATTTCACCAAATTATTTTTGCAAACGACTTTTTTTTCTGTCGAGTTATTTTAACAATAAAGAATTTAATTGAATAAAATTATTTGACAACAAAATTATCCAAAACAAAAGAAGGCTGAGCTATTATTACTAACCCAGCCTTAATTAAGTTTTGCTAAAGAATGCTCTTATACTTTAGGAGCTTTTCTTTCAGCTTTAACGTCTTGAACGTTATTTCTGATTTCCTGACATAATTTTCTGAGATCGCTTAAGCCTTTGCGCACACGTGTACCTGCAGCAGCTTGTTCTTTCACATAAAATTTTTGGAAATCAACTTCCAGACTTTGAACGAACTGTACTAATTGATCGAATTTTTCCATGAGAACCTCCTATGATTGTGTTAATGAATTAATTAATGTTTTCCAGTATTATTTCTGCAATATCTTTTACTACTACTACTTCAGATTTTTCGTGATGCTTTACACCGTCTGTCATCATTGTCATGCAAAACGGACAGGCTGAAGCGATTGTATCAGCATTTGTACTTAAAGCTTCTCTGGCGCGTTCTTCATTTATTCGCCCGCCTTCTTCATCTTCAAGGAACATTCTGCCGCCGCCTGCACCACAGCAAAATCCACGACTTTTATTTCGTTCCATCTCAACTAAATCTATTCCTGCAACTTCGGATAAAGATTTTCTTGGTGCATCATAAACATCGTTGTATCTGCCAAGATAACAAGAATCGTGATACGTAACTTTATGTTTTTCAGATTCTTTGTTCAGTTGGATTTTTCCATCAGATAACAATTCTTCAATAAATTGTGTATGATGTTTTACTTCAAAGTTGCCGCCAAATTGTGGATACTCATTTTTTAATGAGTGAAAACAATGCGGACAAGCAGTTACGATTTTTTTAACACCATAACCATTTAAAGTTTCCACATTTTCCTGCATCATCATTTGAGCAAGATATTCATTACCAAGTCTTCTTGCCGTATCGCCATTACATTTTTCTTCAGTGCCTAAAATTCTAAAATCAACACCTGCTTTTTGCATAATCGTTGCAAATGCTTTTGAAACTTTTTTGTATCTGTCATCAAATGAACCAGCGCAACCAACCCAAAATAAAACTTCACCATCTTTATCTTCAGACAAAGATTTGATATTCATTCCATCAGCCCATTCTGCTCTATCTGCAGGATTAAAAGCCCAAGGGCTAAAGTTAGTTTCCAAACTCTTAAATACAGGATTTAAACCTGCCGGAAATTCAGATTCAGTTAAAACTAAATCTCTTCTCATATCAACAATTGAATCTAAATGTTCAATCATTATCGGACATTCCTGAACGCAAGCCATACAAGTTGTACATTCCCAAAGAGCAGTATCTGTTACATAATTATGAACAAGTGTTTTTTCAAAAAGTTCACCTTCAGTTACTCCTGCAACAATTAATGGAGCTTTATCAAACGTGCGTTTTCTAATATCAACAATTATTTCTTTTGGCGATAAAGATTTTCCAACAATGTTTGCGGGACAAGCGGCTGTGCATCTTCCGCATTCTGTGCAGGAATATCCATCTAAAATTTGCTTCCAGGATAACTGGTCGATATCTGCAGCCCCAAAAGTTTCAGCATTTTCATCATCAAGATTTAACTTTTTTAAAGTGTTTCTAACCGGATCAAGATTTGCAAAGTAAACATTAAGAATCGATGTTAAAACATGCAAATGTTTTGAATACGGCAGATAATTTAAGAATATAAATATCAAAATTATATGCATCCACCAGAAAAACTCATACAGAAAATTTGTTGTTGATGTTTGTCCTGCAAATAAAATTCCGCTTAAAAAAGATGAAACAGGTCTCAACTCATATTTATGATAAGCCATTCCGTTATTTGCAAAACCCGCTGCATTCTGTCCGTACATCGCAACAACAATAAACAAAATCAATAAAAGAATAAACGCTGCATCCAATTTACCATGTGTCTCAACATCCAATCTTGGCACTTTTTGGATGAATCTTCTGTAAAGAGAAATCAAAATTGATATAATTACCAAAAGACCAAATAAATCCTGCACAATCGTTATAAGCGAATAAACAGGTCCAAGCGCTGAAAGTGAAAACGGTGAATAAAAACCTTGAATGATAGTTTCTAAAACAGCAAAAATAAAAAGAACAAATCCCCAAAAAATTAAAAGATGGAGCGTACCCGCAACAGGTTCTCGTAAAAGTTTGGTTTGTGCAAATGCAATATTCCAAACATTCTTTAACCTTGTTGGGATGTTATCAAATCTATCATCCTTCTTTTTGGCAACTTTAATATATTTAATCAGATTATTTACACTGTAAGCAAAAAATCCAAACGTAGCTAAAAAAACTATGATAAAAATTATGTTTTTTAATTCCATAAAAAACTATTTAATTTTATAATTGCCACGACCTTTAGGTCGTGGATGATTAGTATTAACAATACTTGGCTTTAGCCAAAATTATACTTTTTTACGAATAGATTATATTCTTCTTCAAAACTTTTAACTTTATGATGCTCGTCCTGATTTTTAATATAATCGAACACTTTTTCAACCAATGATTCACTTACAGAAATAGCAATATATTCATCTTGCCATTCAAATTTACACTTGAGCAATTTCTCCTTATTTACCCAATGCGAAGATTCACCTTTTATCAACATAACAACTGTACTAATTGATTGCTCTCGCCCAAGTGAAATCAATAAATGGATATGATCACTCATACAATTTATGACTTTGATAAATATCCCTTTATGTTTTGCGTTTTCAACAATATGTTCAAGAAGTAATGGTTTTAATTCTTGAGATATTATCTTTTCTCTGTTCTTAGTAGACCAGATTACATGTATCCAAATTTTAGTAAAGGGCATCTTTTCTTTTGGCTAAAGCCGTGTATTTTGTTTTACCTTTTTCCACGACCTAAAGGTCGTGGCAATTATTTCTTTATAATTTCAATAATACTTTATTTAAAAAATCTTCTGTTTTTGAAAGTACTAAATCAAACTTTTTATTACTTCCGGCAAACGGATGAACAATATCAAATGTATGTCCTGCGGCAGGAATCATTTCAAATTTGGATATTACTTTATCGCTCCAATCAAAAATCTTTTCGCCTTCAGCAACCGGAACGGTTAAATCCTGCTCACCATGAACAATGAGCAAAGGTTTATCTAATCCTTTAACTGCTTTTTCAATACTTAGTGAGCTATTTTTATTTGACTCGACATCTTCAAGCGCCTCAACATTCATTCGCATCATTTGATTTGTGCGAGAATTTAACGCTTCAAAATATCCAATCTTCCGCCATTCGTTTTTTTGATGTTCTGTGTATCTATCAAAATTAGCAACCGATGACCAAATAACATAAGCATCAACCTTTTCAATCAAACTGCTTAAAATCACAACTCCACCGCCACGACTGTGCCCTATCAAGCAAATCTTACCAAAAATGTTTTTATTAAAAAATCCATTTTGATAAGCGTTAATAACTTGCACTAACTCTGATATTTCTAATGAAACTGTATTTTTAGCAAATTTATCTAACTCAGTAAACTCAGTTTTTAGTTCACCAATTCCATTATGCGAAAAATTAAATGAAAGAACGAAATAACCTTTGTCTGCAAAGTGTTTTGCAGCGTGTGGAAAGAAGCCCCAATCCATAAAACCTTTGAAACCATGAACAAATATTAAGCATGGTGCTGAATCAATATTTTCAAAACCATAGGCGGTGATATTAAGAAAATCCCCTTCTTTGGTTTTTAGCCTAAATTCTTTGTTCATTGGTTTGAAATATGAGCAATTATGTTAGAAAAGTCAATATTTTTGAAGATTTTGCAGAAAAATAATTTTAATCCAAATATTGTTTGATTTTTAACGTATTTTCACATTTAGCAATTAAAATTTATTAGAAAATTCAAATTTAGAGGCTTAAATGAACTTCAATTTAACGGATGAACAGAAAATGCTGCGTGGTTTGGTAAAGGAATTTGTAGATGGTGAAGTAAGACCGTTAGCTCAAAAAATAGATGAGGATGAAGAAATTCCAAAAGTTCTTATCAAAAAAATTGCAGAAATGGGTTTTCTTGGTGTTGCTTTTCCTGAAGAATATGGCGGCGGTGGTTTTGGCGAATTTGGTTATTGCCTTTTGCAGGAAGAAATGACAAGAGCCTGCAATTCAACTGCAACTTTTATAGGTGCACATCAATCGATAGGAACAAATGCAATTTATCTTGGCGGATCTGAATCAATAAAAAGAAAATATCTTCCTCAACTTACTTCGGGTGAAAAAATAGCGGCATTTGCTTTAACTGAAGCAGGTGCAGGTTCGGATACTTTTAATCTTACTACCAAAGCTGAACTTAAGGGCGATAAATGGATTTTAAACGGCAATAAAGTCTGGATTACAAACGCAGGCATTGCAAATGTGTTTTCAGTTTTTGCAAGAACTGAAAAAGGAATTAGTGGTTTTGTTGTTGATGCTGATACACCAGGAATTACAGTTGGACCAAAAGAGAAAAAACTCGGAATTAGAGGTAGTGTAACGAATACAATAACTTTTGAAGATGTTGAGATACCAAAAGAAAACTTGCTCGGGCAGGATGGAAAAGGATTTTTAATTGCGATGCAAACTCTTGATGCAGGTAGAATTGGACTTGGTGCGGGGTGTCTTGGTGCTTCAAAAGAATTGTTTGAACTTTCTACAGTTTATGCAAAACAACGTAAACAATTTGGATCATCAATTTCAAAGTTTCAGGCTGTACAGTTTATGCTTGCAGAAATTGCCGCAAAAATTTATCCCATGGAAAGCATTGTTTACCGCACCGCGAATAATTATGATCTTAAAAAAGATATTGCAAACGAAGCAGCAATTGTTAAACTGTTCTGCTCTGAGTCTATGGCAGAAATTGCAGACAAAGCTTTACAAATACACGGCGGAATGGGATTTAGTCGTGAATTGCCGTTAGAAAGATATTACCGTGATGCACGAATATTAAAAATATTTGAGGGAACAAACGAAATACAAAAAATGATTATCGGCAGATACGCAATAAAAGATAATGGCAAGTGGAAGGTGGACGAGTAAAATTATTTTGTGCAGGAATCCTTTCCTGCACAGCAGCATTTAAAATAAAAACGCACGAAAGGATTCGTGCGCTACAAAATTATTTCATTAAGATCATTTTTTTTGTTTCAACAAAATCCCCTGCCTTTAATTGATAATAATATATTCCACTTGATAATTCTGAAGCATTAAATTCAATCGAATAACTACCTGCACTTCTGTATTCACTAATCAAATTTGCAACCACATTTCCAAGTACATCAAATACTTTTAATGAGTGTAAACACTCTTGGGGCACTTCATAATCAATTTTGGTAATAGGATTGAATGGATTTGGAAAATTTTGAGTTAAAGAAAAGCTTAAAGATCGATTTACATTAGCTTCAATAACTTTTGAATAATTAAAAGAACCATCAAAATCTATTTGTTTCAATCGGAAAAGATAATTATCAGGCGTTAAATTCAATTCCGTAAACTGATAAGTATGAGGTTCTGTAGTCGTCCCGGCTCCATTCACAAATCCTATTTTTTTCCAATCACTGTTTAATGTTCTTCTTTCAATCTCAAAACCTTGATTATTTGTTTCAGTTGCAGTTGTCCAATTTAGCACTACACTATTATCGTTCACTTCGAAGGTAAAAGAAGTTAATTCTACTGGGATCCAGCAAAATTCAAGAATAAGATATGGTGGATTCTGTTGTGACCAACCATCAAAGTTAATATAAAAACTTTGGTTATTGTCCCTCGAATCTATCCCAAGAGCGATCCAACCTTGCACTAAAGCATCATGAATGTCCGATAATATATTTCCTCCAAGTTCATATTCCTTCCATCCTGTTGAAAAGTTTGAGCTTTCCGTTTGATATAAATATGCAGTCCACTGGCCGGAATTAAATTCTATACTTGCTTTAATATCAGAAGCGTTTGCTATAAGGGGATTCAAGTCTGGTAATGGTGTAATACTCCAGTATGGCCAATATGTTGAATTAACATAACCTCCAAAAGTTACAGAATATACACATTGAAATTCGGAAGGTACCATACTTAAATCGAAGATCATCCATCCATCTTCATTACCATATCCCCTCACCTCGCCATCATTTTTTGTTACTCCATCTGAATAACCCGTCCAATATTGTGCAAAATTCGGATAAACTGTGTCCACTTGTATTGTTGGATCTGGTTCAGTCTTAAAATGCCAGATTTCACTTGTCGAATTTATACAAGAATCATTTCTGCAGACAACTTTCCAAACATAATTAGTGTTATAATCTAAAATTGGTGCTGAATATTGAGAGATTGTTGCTCCGCTATAAACATTGAATAAATCTCCATTAGATCCAAAATAAACATCAACAAGAGTAGTCCCTTGGCTATTACTCCAATTAAGTGTTACATTATATTTTGAAATGTTTGTTGCCCCATCAGGTGGAAAAGGATTAGCTGCATTTTGAATATTGCAATCTTCGGACAATCCATAAATAATAAAAGGAATTCCTTGTTGATAAGCCCCTGATGAAAAATAGTACCAATAACCATTTGTATAATATATTGCATCCCCAGTTGTTTGAACTCCATCTATAGTTATGGGTGGCACCCAAGGTCCTGTTAAATTAGTATCCCCAGTAAAAGTATATTCAATCCAATAATGTCCAGGGGATAAATCTAAATTGAAATTAACAATAATTTCTTGTAGTCTTCTATCACAATTTGTGGGGGTTGTATTCAATGCCCTGTAAATATCTGTAAATCCAATTCTTGCTAATACGTTCGTTAATAAATCTCCATATATGACATTTCCACCATAAATTGGATCACCATCATAAATTCGTACGAAAACACCATTAATTGTTGGAACAGAAGCCATGGTTTGAAAAACAAAGAACTTTATGGAATCAATATGCCAGTCAGCATAACAATAAAAATCATCCGCGATAGAAATCAAATCTCTTTGTGCACGAATACCGTAAATATTTAGACCGAGATTTTGATCAACAATACTCGCATCTAGACCATTACAACCGTTTGAAGGAAGGTTAACAAGTTGCCCATTATCAAAAAGGATATTTGTAGAATCAGATAGCTTTGTTGTTTTAAAGTTCAGTATTACTTTCTCTAGAGTAGATGAGGATTTAACTACTTCGTAATTATTATGTTGAGCTAGTAGTATCGTTTGAAATAAAAGTAATAAAAATGAAAGTTTAATTAGTCTTTGAAGTTTTGTATGGTCCAATCTCATAAAGAACTCCATAATTGTTATTACAAACGTATCTAAAACTAAAAGTTAATTCAAGCAGTATTTCCTCTTTTACTTTCTCGCTCTATTTGGTTATTTTTTAAGAGGAATAAACATCTTTATTTTTAATGTTATGAATCCGATAAAAAAGCATCTATTAGTAATTCCATCAATTGATATTCAGAACCGCAAAACTGTGCGCGTTGTGCAGGGAATTCCGGAACTTGATTGTAAAGAATACGGTAATGATCCTGTTGAAATGGCGATGATTTGGCGGGCAGAAAACGCAAAGATGCTGCACATTGTAGATTTTGACGGTGCTTTTGATCATTCACAAAAAAATTTTGATATTATAAAAAATATTTGCTCATCTGTAATTATTCCAGTTGTGTTTACTGGTGGTGTGCGAAGTATTAAAGATGCTGAGGCAGCTTTTGATCTCGGTGTTTATAGAATTGCAATCAATACAATGGCTTTAGAAAATCGTTCGGAATTTATAAAACTGTTTGAAAAATTTGGTCCATCAAAAATTGTACTTTCGATTGACATACTTGATGGAAAACTTGTTACTCGCGGCAGACAAAAAAAATCTGATATGAATTATATTTTGTATGTAAAAGAAATGGCAGAAATTGGTGTTGATAGATGTATCGTTACCGATGTTAGCCGCAACGGTGTTATGAAGGGACCTAACTTAGCGCTTTCCAAGGAGATTGCTGAACAAAGTAAAATTAAAGTAACTCATTCCGGCGGAGTGCGAAATAAAGATGAGCTTTTTGATTTGCAGAATTTAATTCCAATTGGTGTTGATTCTGTGATTATCGGCAGAGCATTTTACGAAAACAGATTCCCCTGTCAAAAACTTTGGCGAGTTGCGGAATCAGGTTTATTTAATTAGAGGAATTTATGGAAAATGAAAAAGTTGTACATAGCAGTTTTTGGGTTAATTTTTTTAATTCTCCTACTGAAGAAACTGATTTGAAAAATTCACTTAAAACAATTCCACTTTTTAAGGATTTAACCAAAAGAGATTTATCTTCTTTAATAAAAATCATTCATAACCGAACTTTTGTTGCCGGAGAAATGATTTTTAGTCAGGGTGATCCGGGAATTGGATTGTACATTATCAGAGAAGGCGAAGTAGAAATAGAAAGACGTTTGGATCATACAGAAAAAAAAGTTTTAGCTACTTTTTCTAAAGGTGATTTTTTTGGTGAGCTTGCGTTAGTTGATGGAGAAAAAAGGTCAGCCGCAGCAATTGCTAAAACTGAGTGTAAGGTTTCTGTTTTCTTTAAACCCGATCTTGATGAATTTATAGAAAAATATCCCAGAAAAGGAATTAAAATTTTAACAGGTATATCAACAATTATTGCTTTACGATTAAGACAATTAAATGAAGATTTTTTTAATCTTCAATTCAATTTACAAGAAGAGAAAGGAAAACAAGATGGAAACGACAATTAAAAAAGTGCTTGTGCCTATTGATTTTTCTGATTACTCCAAAAGTGCACTAAGGTACGCAGTTAGTTTTGCAAGATCTTTTAATGCAGAAATAATACTGATTTATGTTGTTGAGCCAATTATTTATCCGCCTGATTTTAGTATGGGGCAAATTGCTATGCCCACTATAAATACCGATTGGGATACTCGTGCAAAAGAAGAGTTAGACAAACTTGCAAAGAATGAAATAACCAGTAATGGCAAGGTTAAAACCATAATTAAAACGGGTAAGCCATTTGCTGAGATTATTGAAACAGCAAAGGAAGAAGATATTGATTTAATAATTATCGCAACACACGGACACAGCGGAGTTGAATATATATTATTCGGAAGCACTGCAGAAAAAGTTGTAAGAAAAGCTCCCTGCCCCGTTCTAACTTTACGTGAGCCAATAAAAGGGTTTGATTATAAAGAAGGAAATAAAAAAAGTTAGATTAAGTTTTAAATAAAAAAAGATGACATTTCTTTTTATAGAAATGTCATCTTTAATGTAATTATTTCATCACTTGAGCAGGATCATTTTTTTCGCACTTAAAAAATCCCCTGCTTGAATTTTGTAAATGTAAACACCACTTGCAAAAGACGCGGAATTGAATACTTGTTCGTAGCTTCCAGCAATTTTATTTTCATTTATTAGTGTTGCAATTCTTCTTCCAAGAATATCATATATCTCCAAGTTAACTAAACCATCTTTTGGTAGATCGAATTTTATTGTAGTTGTTGGATTGAAGGGATTGGGGTAGTTTTGATACAACTTAAAATCTTTAGGAATAACTTGATTATCCATTGCCAATCCTTCTTTGCCTCTGCTCCTTAACAATTCACTTATCATTTTTGAGTAGCCTAAAATATTCTCAACTTTGTATTTAGATGGAACCATTTTGCCAAGTGTGCTATCTGACGTAAGTAGTGATGAAGTTGTTAAAGCGTCTATCTGTCTGTACAATGCTAAATCAGTGTTTGGATTTTGCTGAACACTTTCTTCAAAGCTATTTATCGCCGAAATATATTCTTTTGCGGATACAAGACACAAATTACCCAAATGAAGTAGAGAACTACTGATTAAACTATCTGTCTGAGCATTTGCTTTTTGGAAATAAAAATCCTTTAATTGGAGAAATTGTTCTGATGTGTAAGTGTTTGAATTGGCAATTTCGAACAATTTTGTATATGCCTGCAAACTTAATCTGTCATTCCCACTCAGTTGAATTATTTCTAAAAATTTTTGTTTAGCCTGAATGAAATCATTTGAATAATAATATTCATTGCCTTCTGCATACTTAATTTCAATTTCTGTTAAATTAGTTGGAGTTGAGGCAGTTGAATAAAGACTATCATATACATCACCTTTTAAATCCTTAAAAATAAATAGTTCAGTACCACTTTCAAATAAGCACGGGCTCATAAGATATCCTCCATAATCGACGGAAATATTTTGCCCAAATCTTCCTTCTGGATTATGATTGTTAATTTCGCCCCAATAATTTTCACCAGCGTTAATTGTTTCAGCTACATGGTCACCATCTATTAAATAATTATGATTACACTGCAATGAAGGATCATACCTGTCATCTGCGATTATATTGCAACCGCCTTTTAACAAAGCATAAGAACTGCTTAAATAGATTTCACTATAACCAGGATAAAAACTGCATAATCCATTTTCTTTTATTGTGTTAAATCCTGTAACTGGATATCTTTCGTCACTAATTATCGTTGCTGAGAGATCCGGATAGGAATCTGGACCAATATAAATACCATAGTTTTTATTGCTAATAATTGAGTTGGAGCCGATGTTAGGAGAAGAACTGCCAAGTTCAACGCCGTTTTTAAATCCATTGATATTGTTGGCTCTTATTTCGCCATTTGAAGAAACAAGAACAATACCAGAACCCTCAACTATATTAGCTGATAATAAATGAATTGTATTTCTAATTAATATTGGATTGGAAATATTAGAAATAAAAACACCAGTTTTATATTCTGATGAAATAGCATCAGAGGAGCTGATATTATTATCGAATAATTTAATACTGATACCATTTGTTGCAGAAATACCAAACGATTTAAAATTTGTTATGGTATTAGTAATTATCAGCGGTACTAAATCATTTAAATTGTTTAGACTTATTGCAGTGTTAAATCCAGATATGCTGCAAGATTCAACAGATAAACTTTCTAATCTATCGTTATTTAAAACAGAAATGGCGGTAGAAATACCGGTTTCAAAAAATGTATTTAGGTTAAAAATGCAATTATAAATTCTAATATTTTCAGAATTTACTAAGAAATTATTTTCATCCGTTCTACTGCCTCTAACTACGCCATACGAACAGGAAAAGTATGAATTATTAACTACTAAATTCTTGATAGCTTTTATTTCAATGCCACTACTATTTTGATACCCAGAAGTAAAATTACATCCATTAAGTTCAAAGTTACGTAAACCATTAGCACCGATGCCGCCGCCGTTAAAGTTTAAGAATTGAACATTATGAAGTTTGGCATCCACGTTATCCGCAAGTTGCACATCGATATCAAAAGAAACAGCGTTGACAGAATTAGCAAAAATGCCGTTCTCAATTAATAATAGCTTTGTATCATTTGTATTACTTGAAATATTTAATCCGCCGTTATTAAAATTGGTATAGTCTAATTTTAAACTATCACCGGAAGCAAAAGCTAATTGATCTGTTTGATTTGTAAAATTAAAATTTACTGGATTGTTTAAAGTACCTTCAGCGATAATACTGCCAGTTATATTGATACTACCAGTGCTATTATCCAAAATATTTGCTCCAGCTAATAATTTTAATTTACCTGCAGAATTAAATTGCGAATTATCATTTAATGTTAAAGATGAGTTTGGGTTAATAATTAATATGCCTTGATTATCTAAAATCGATTTATTATTAAAAATTAAATTTGAGCCTGTTTCTGCTGTTAATGTTCCTCCTTCAAATATTTTTAGAACCGAATAATTATTCAGATTTAATATTGCTTGATTATTAATAACCAGGTTTCCATAAACCTTTATGCTTGTATTACTGTTAAGGTTAACACCTGAACCTTGTTCTATTGTTAATATTATTCCTTCAGGGACAATAATACCGCAATCAATATCCTCAGAAGAAATTGATGTATTATGCGTAAGAATCATGGGTTCACAAGGATAGGTTATTCTTGTGAGTGGATCACCGACAACAACATTTGTTGCATCTAATTTTTCTAACCCTAAATAAGCAGCTTCTATAAAAGTATATCCTGTTGCATAACTCGGAAAGAAAATATTATTTTGAATAACATGTGAACCAGTTGAATGAAAAGCTTGACCGACTGCGACTGTACCACCTTTAAGAGTAAAGTCAGCAATCAGACCTTGTCCTCTTGTTCTAATAACAGGATTTGTTCCAATACTCAAACCATTGTGACTTTCAACACTGCTGAAAAAAGCACCTGACGCATAATCAAAACTTAATTGAGATTGAATATAATCTTCAGGAAAATAATCCCAAGCATAACACGTATCAGGGTTTCCGTCAGTTGTCCATATCCCATTAGAACAATATGACATTATTGAGTCAGGATAAGAATGATAGATATATTCATCATGATCAAAAAAATAATTATGAATATTTAAACTATTAAAAACTGGTTCGGGATTACCTGTAGGCACACTTCTACAGGGTGTTGGGTCTAGGTCAGTGAACCAAACATAGTTTTTAGTATAAATAGCATTCTTAGATCGATCTATCATTCCGGTAACATCACTATATCTTGGTGCTGAAAGATGAGTTACCAAATAAGAGAGTGGAATATTTCTTAATTGTCCATTGACAAATGCACTCGTTTGAAAATGATTCGGGATAAAGTGATAATCAGATGTAAAATTACCATCAGCATTGAAATAAGGATTTGGTATGCTAGGTGTGTTATTATAATATAATAATAGTGCTTCTGGATTTTCAAATGTTTCACTCAAATGTGTTAATAAATTGGCACAAATAACATTTGTTCCTCTGCTGTCTGCGTCTTCTTGCCTTGCATCAATTCTAAATGGAACGCCTTTAACGAGCACGACGAACCTGATAATATCTTTCAGAGGTGTGCCGTTTACATTGGTTGTTTGTAAATAGTTTGCAATTGGTTTTGCTATTTTTTCATTAAAGTAGAGCCATGCATGTATTGTGGGAGTTAAGGAATTCTGGTTAATACTATCTCGTATAATTTCACCTTGCTGGTCTAATATGATTCTGTGCGTTGTGTTCGATATTGAATCGTAAATATCATCATTTATCAGACTTTCTAAATAAACAACATTATAGGCTGGAATATTTCTGGCATTGATATAATAATCTTTTATATCAATTGAAGTTTGGTCTAGTGAATTATAAACCACGAGCACGTGTTCGGGCCCTGGAGGGTCAGCGAAAGTTGGTGTTTGCTGTGCTTCTACTAAGTTATAACAGAGGAGTAAGCATAATAATAATAAAAAAAAGAAATTTTTCATATGTTTCCCCTTTCTATGGGTTTATTTTACAATTATTAGTTTATTAACAGCAGTGAAACCGCTGCTGGTTAACATTTTATAAAAATAAATTCCTGACGAAAGATTGTTGGCATTTAAAGTTACTGTATAACTACCAGGTTGTTTTTCTTCGTTTATCAATTCAGTTACTTTATCACCTAAAATTGTGTATAAAGAAATGTTAACAAACTCTGTTTTAGAGATTGAGTATTTAATACTTGTATTTGGATTAAAAGGGTTGGGATAGTTTTGAAATAGCTCCAAAGTTAATGGGAAATTTTCATAACGAACTGCAATAATTTCTGAATACGAAAATGTACCATTAAAATCTACTTGCTTAAGCCGATAGTAGTTTTTACCATTTATAGGCTGGTTATCCTTGAAACTATAGTAATTAATTTCTGTAGTAGTCCCTTTTCCATAAATAAACGTTAAGGTTTGCCAATTTATTTTGTCAAATGACTTTTCAATGTAATAGCCTTGATTATTTAGTTCGCTGACTGTTATCCATGATAAAATTATTTCATTACTTCCTAATTTCCCTTCAAACGAAATCAGTTCCACAGGGATATATGTGGTATCATCGTACTTTAGTATTAAGCCATTATTACCAACCGCGTAGCCAAGATTATTAGTTGGTGCATAGAAACTAATTAAACCTGTAGGTACATCTTCAGTGAATTCAAACCAATTATTACCATAATCATTTGTTATATAGTATTGAGAAAAGCCGATAATAACCCAATGAACTGGGTCAGGAAAAAAGTAAAACTTACGTGCACCTATAACTTCTGGAATTGCTATCCAATTCAAACCGCTATCGGTAGTCTTAAAAAAAGAATTATTAATTGTAGAATATTTTGCAAACCAACAAGTATCTTGATTTGAAAAATAAACATCATCTGAATTCCACAATAATGTATTTGTTTGTTCAATCCAAGTAATACCTCCATTAGTAGTTTTCTGTGGTCTTCCTCCCGAAACCCATCCATTAAGACTGTCAGAAAAGCTGATACCATTAAAACTTGAAGAAACGTGAGTGAATTTTATTTCCCAAGTTTCACCACCATCTGTAGACTTATATATATTTCTTCCTCCAACTGCCCAACCGAGTAAAGTGTTTGTAAAGAACATCTTGCTAGTTTGTCCAGTTCCTATTGTTTGATACCAAATTTCGCCGCCATTAGTTGTTTTGTAAATTGAATTACTACCTAAGAAACCTGTTAAACTATCTAAGAATAAAATATCATATCCACCTGGTACATTACTGATTTTCCCCCAATTTATACCACCATCAATTGTCTTATAAAAAGCACCACTCAATGCAAAACCAGTTGTTTCTGTTATAAAAAAAACATCATTCCAATTATCGTTAAGAAAAAGATTTTCACCAGTATAAAATCCATCTTCTGTTTTTGTAACCGTCAATCCGGCGCCTACTCCATATCCAAGGTTTTCATCAAGCAATTCAAACTGCCACTCCCCTGTTGCACCAAATCCGGGATTAAACCAGCTTTGCCCTCTATTTGTTGTTTTGTGCAAATGTACTGTACCTATTGTTATATATCCAGTATCCTTGTTAATATATTGTATCCAGTTAATTGATAGAGATGTGTATTGATTTTCTGTCCAGGTATTTCCACCATCACTGCTGTAAACATTCTTTCCAAAACTACCTGCAGCCGCAATATGTAATGTATCTATTACATCTATTGTATATAAATCTTCAGTGTTTCCTGCTTGAGATAATGTCCAACTTGTTCCGCCATTAGTTGTTTTCAAAATCTTTCCTAGGCTGCAAGCTATCATAAAATGATTATTGTCGAGAAAATCAAACGACCAGTAATGATAATTAAATCCTGTTGTAACCGGCTGCCAGGTTAATCCTGCATCAGTAGTCTTGAGCAAAGTTTGATTTCTTCCACAAATCCACCCAAGTGTATCGTTTAACATTTTAACACCCCAAAGTTCCTGTGTTGTTATTCCAGTTAATAACGTAAAACTATCTCCTCCATCTGTTGATCGGATTATTGTTCCGTTATGCCCTACTGCTATAACAACCTGTCCATTGAAGCTGTGTACTTTTAATAATATCTCACCAGTTGACGATTCAATAGTTTGCCAATTGATTCCACCATTTGTCGTTTTTATAACAGCTCCATATAATCCCACAGCCCAACCTGTATCGGAATTTATAAAGTCAACTCCGATATAATCTACCCTAGGAACATTGGGGTTTAGTTCTGTCCAAATTCCAGTACCTGTGTTAAAAGAATTTAGCGGGAAATATTTTTCTTTGTCGTTAGGGTTGTAGCTATGTAAGAAGGTGTTGTCGTTTCTGTGGTAGTTTGGTTTTACAACTATACTATCATCATTTATTCGGGAATTAAATTCTTGTGGGTAAATTGAGTGGAAGATTAAAACTGCAAACAGAAGTGAACTAAATATTTTCATTTTTTATTCCCTTTGTCTATTACAAACGTAAGTAATGAAATAGAAAATGTAAAGCAAATATTATTTATTTTTTAAGTTTTTCGATCAGTAACAAAATCAACTAAAGCTAGCATTGAGTTTTTGATTTGTGAATCCGGAAAAATATTTAGTGATTCTTTAGCTTCATCAGAAAATTTTTGTGCAACTTTTAAAGCGTAATCGATTCCATTATTATCTTTAACAAACTTCATTACCTCTTTAACTTTTTTATCGTCTTTACCATTCTTTAATAATTTTCTAATTCGTGCAGCTTCAGTTTTTGAAACATTATTAAGTGAATAAATAAGCGGCAAAGTAATTTTCTTTTCTTTTATATCAGCACCAATTGGTTTACCAATAAGGTTGGATTTGCCTTCATAATCCAGAATATCATCACGAATTTGAAAAGACATTCCGAGTGAATGTCCATAATTTTTCAGCGCTTCAATATGTTCTTTGTTATCAGTTGTACTCATTGCACCAATCGAGCAGCAAGTTTCTAAAAGCGAAGCAGTTTTATCGGAAATAACTTTAAAATAAGTTTCTTCATCAATATCTAACTTTCTTGTTTTTTGGATTTGAAGAAGTTCGCCTTCGGACATACGCTTTACCGCATTAGTTGTAACACCAAGAAAATCATAATCTTTTCCATCAACAGAAATCATCAATCCGCGCGACAGTAAATAATCGCCCATTAAAACAGCTACTTTGTTTTTAAAAAGTGCGTTGATAGACCACATTCCTCTTCGTTTATCTGCATCATCAACAACATCATCGTGAATTAAAGTTGCGGTGTGTAAAAGTTCCACTAAAGTAGCACCGCGATAGGTTCTTTCTGTAACTCCGCCAGATATTTTTGCAGATAGCAATACTAAAAGCGGACGAATCTTTTTTCCCTTTTGACGAATTATATATCGTGCAACAAGATCTACTAATCCAACATTCGAGCGTAATGAAACTTTAAATATATCTTCAAACTTTTCAAGTTCAGATTTAATTGGATTGCTTATTTCCTTTAGAGAAAGTTTACTCACGATTTTTTCTGTGATATTTTAGAAATTATAATACTTATCTCATACAGGACCACCAAAGGAACAGCTAATACGAGTTGCGAAACCGGATCAGCACCAGGAGTTAAAAACGCAGCAAGAATCATAATTATTACAATGGAGTGTCTTCTATATTTTTTCATAAAACTTGGTTTAAGAATACCAAGTTTTGATAAGAAAAATGAAATCATTGGAAGTTCAAAAACCAATCCCGCTGCAAGCATAACACTTATTATGATTGACATATACTCATCAATTGCAAATTCATTCTTAATAGATTCTGATCCAAACTGAGTAGCAAACTGTAAGGTTAAAGGAAGCATTGCAAAATAGGCAAATGCAATTCCACCTAAGAAACAAACTGATGAAAAAACAACAATCCAAAAAATATATCGTCTTTCTTTTTTTCTTAACGCGGGAGAGATGAATTGCCAGAATTGATAAAATATATTTGGAATGCTAATAATCATTCCTACCATAATGGCAATCTGCATAAAAAGAAATAACTGTCCAAAAGGTCGTAAGTTTTGAAGTACTGCACCGGAATCTTTTGCGGGTTTAAGTAGAACAACGTCAACAAGAAAATCAATAAATATCCATGCGATAATTGTTCCGACAACAATACCGATAATTGAATAAATGATTCTCCATCTTAATTCCTCAAGATGCTCGAGAAATGTCATTTCTCTTTCAAGTTCAATTCCATCGTCATCTAAATTGTCTTTTATAATTTCTTCAGCCACGATAATTTTTACAACTGCTTTCCTGCAAATAAAGGAAATGAAACCGTGAATTTTTTAACTTCTTCTAACAAATCTTTTAATACTTTTTCATTTTCAAAGTTCCTAATTGCTTTATTGATAATCTCCGCAATTGTTTCCATTTCTTTTTCTTTCATTCCTCGTGTTGTAAGTGCTGATGTTCCGATTCTAATTCCGCTTGTAACAAACGGACTGCGTTTATCAAACGGAACCATATTTTTGTTTACAGTTATTCCTGCTTGCTCTAAAGCGATTTCAGCTTGTTTACCCGTTATGTTTTTATTTGATAAGTCTATTAACATCAGATGATTATCAGTACCGCCTGAAACAACATTAAAACCGTGCCCCATCAATTTTGCGGAAAGCGTTTGAGCATTTGTTCTAACTTGTAAAACATAATCTTTAAATGAATCCG
Source organism: Ignavibacterium sp. (assembly GCA_018059515.1). Classification (GTDB taxonomy): domain Bacteria; phylum Bacteroidota; class Ignavibacteria; order Ignavibacteriales; family Ignavibacteriaceae; genus IGN3. The sequence continues at coordinate 12,190 of JAGOXU010000005.1, read as the reverse complement.
TTAAACTTTCGCCAAACGCAACAGCTTTTGCCATAATTATGTGCATTAAAGGTCCGCCTTGAATTCCTGGCATAACCGTACTATCAATTAATTCGGATAACATTTTAACACGATCACCTTTTGGAGTTGTTAATCCCCACGGATTTTCTTTATCCTTTCCGATAAGAATAATTCCTCCGCGTGGACCGCGCAAAGTTTTATGTGTAGTTGATGTAACGATATCACAATGTTCAAGTGGATTATTTAACAAACCTTTTGCAATCAAACCGGCAGGATGCGCCATATCGCACATTAAAAATGCGCCAACAGAATCAGCAATCTCTCTAAATTTTTTATAATCCCAATCACGAGAATATGCACTTGCGCCGGAAATAATTAATTTTGGCTGTTCTTTTTTAGCAAGGTCTGATATCTTATCGTAATCAAGCAATCCTGTTTCTTCGTTTAATTCATATCCAACTGCATCATAAAGTTTACCGGAAAAGTTTACAGGTGAACCGTGAGTTAAATGTCCGCCGTGCGCTAAACTTAATCCTAAAAATTTATCACCGGGTTTTAAGAAAGTCATTAATACAGCCATATTAGCTTGTGAACCACTGTGCGGCTGTACGTTTACATGTTCAGCACCGAATAATTTTTTAAGTCTATCCCTAGCAATATTTTCGGCTTGATCTACAAATTCGCAACCGCCGTAATATCTTTTGCCCGGATAACCTTCTGCATATTTATTTGTTAATACTGTTCCTGCTGCTTCTAAAACAGCGGGACTAACAAAATTTTCACTTGCAATTAATTCTAACTTATTTGTTTGTCTTCCAATTTCAGATTGAAGTACATTAAAAATTTCAGCATCTTTTTTTAGGTATGATTCCATATTAACCGCTTATTTTGGTGAATGAATGAAGTAAAATTAGAAAAGGTTTCCTGAAATCTCAAGAAACCTTTCCAAATTAAAAAATTATGAATTTGAGTTAAGGAGCAGTAACACTTTTGCCTATCCAGCCAACACATGTTATTGGCATTGATTGACCAGATTTTATTCCTCTAAAAAAGTAATCTTCTTTTGTTGGAACTGCACCGGATAACGCGTTAATTCTATCTCTTGCTTCACTTAGATTTGAGTCCATACTCAAGGCTTTTCTATAGGTATTTTGAGCTAAGAGATAAACAACCTTCCTGTCAAAATCTGTACAGCCTCCTGCAGATTGCTCGTATAAGAATCCCTCATAAAATATCGGCAGTGCCCAACCATTGCCAACATCACTCGCTTTTAAAAATTGAGTTCTTGCTTGAGAATATTTTCCTGCTTCCATCAAAGCTTTACCAAAATAGAAGTAATGATCTTTATTATCTGGTTCTAATTTTATTAATCTTGAAAATACTTCTTCAGATTTTGTTGTATTATTTAACTTGTTATAAGCATTACCAAGTTGAGTCAGGTATCCAACATTTTCAGGATCTTTACTGATTAAAAATTCTAAAGGTGCAATTGATTGAGCCCATTCACTGGCTTGAATTGCTGTTAAAGCAAATGCCTTAGCCTTTTTTTCATTTTGAAGATCTTTTTCCCATGCTTCTTTTAAATAAGCCAATCGATCGTCAACATTTCCAAACAAGTTGGTAATTATCTCACCCCAAACAGGATTTTCCGTTTCACGTGTTTCTAAAACTGTATAGAGTTCGATAGCTTTATCTTTAAATCCATTAGTTCCATCATCATTATTGATATACAATTGACCTAATCTATTGTAATAGAATGAGGATAGTTCCGGCTGCCAGGCTATTGCTTGCTCATACAGAGGAATTGTTTGATCTGCAGGTAATCTTAACCAGATCTCGGATACATAAGCTTTTCTTGCTTCAAAATATCCTTTGTCCTCTGCTCTATATTTAATGGCAAGATCATAAAAATAAATAATTGTATCTTCAACAGATTTTACCATTTCAGGTGCAGTACTTGCAGAATCGTGAAGCGACCAAAAACATTCTTCCATTTTGTAGTAAATCCATTTGCTAAACCTTTCTGGCTGAGCTTCAATTACTTTCCATCCATAAGGCAAAGCGCTTACAAAGTCTTTGTTTTTATGATATTCTGAAAACAAACTATAATCTGTCAGTACTTTCATTGAATCGACTGTTTGAGCAAAGTTTGAAGATGCAAACAGAACTAACGCTATAACAATTGTTTGTAATAATGTTTTCACTTTTTTAACCTTTAATAATTAATCGAGAACTATTTTTCAAAATTTAAAAACCAGAGTTCACCAAAACTAACACCTAAGTAAACCCTAATTGCATTTTCATTAATTAAATTATTTTCTGTTGTACCCTTAGTTAAATATTGTACCGCTAAATCTATTGAGTTATCAACACCAAGCGGATAAGATAATCCGCCAAAAATAGAATACTGATTTATTCCCTGTCCATTAAATATGTATTGAGTTTGTTCATAGCTTAAACCAAAACGCCAAACAATTTGTTCCCAGTTTGTCATTCCAATTTTTCGCATTGGTTTAAACTCAAATGCTGCACTAAATTTATTTGCATCTCTTAAATTCTCATCAGGCTTATTATTAAAACTAAATTTACTCATCGGCTGTAACATATAATCAAAACTAACATTGTACTCTCCAGAAAACGCAAAACTTATGCCGGCGTTTAATCTTGCAGGGATCTTCATTTCTGCCTCAGCAATTGAAATAGTGTCTAATATAAACTGCGCAGTTGATGTATAAATACTGTCTGTATTTAAGTTTCCAAGGTAATTAAAGGATAGACCAAATCTTAAATCACTAAAAACATCCAACTTAAAATCATTTGCAAGGTTTGAAGATATTAAACCAACTGTTGTTCCAAAGCCGGTTGTTCTTCTATTGTTTTCATAAATCGTATTGGTATTTAACTTTGAATTTTCAAACATAACTGTTGAAAGATAATTTTGATTTCCAAAATAATAATCTAAAGTTGCGCCTGCAGAAAAACCAAGTGGTAAACTAACTGATGAGCCAAGAAATATTTTGGATAATCCACCTTTGCCCTCGTACAAAATATCATAAGATGGAAACAATTCATCCGATGATTTATTATTTTCAACAGCTTTGTAGCTTACTCTTGAATAAGGTACTAAACCTGTAACAACTCCAACACCGTACTCTCTGCTAACTGGAAAACCAAATGTAAATCCTTTAAAATCAGTTTCACTTGTATAGTTAGATTGATTTGCGTCCGATATCAAAACTCCTCTATAGCCAAAACTAAATTCAATTCTGGTTTTATTTAATGCAGACCAGCTTGCGGGATTTGAAACCACTAAATGATCCGGGTCAAGCTGCGTAGTTCCAATTTCACCAATGCTTAACATTTTAGCTGAGTAACCGAATTCAAGATCACCAATACCATATCTTGAATAAACAGAACTACTCTGAGCACTTAAATTATAAACGCTAAAAAGTAAAATTAAACTTAATAAGAGATTATTTTTCATTAAATATTTACTTCTTCCTTGTATAAACAATTTCTAATTTTGGTCGTTCCAAAAGATTTGCAGCATTACTTCCCTTTACCGCGAATATTTCAACACCTCTAAGTTCACCCGATGATTTAATTAGCAATCCCTGGTTAAGACTACTATTTTTACTATAGGCTCTGAACATTTCAGTTACTCTACCTGAAAACGTATTACCGCTTCTACTTAGTGTGTAAAGATAATCTTTACTAACTTCTTTTTTTGCAGAATCTGTAAGCATATAAACTCTAAGTGAATTAACAAAGCTGCTGCCGGTTTTAGTCTCGAGTGTATCAATTGTTAACGTAAGATTAGCAGAACTGATTTCAGCATCCCGTGGTAGAACCGATAAATCAAAATATAATTTTGCTTCTGAAGTTAAACTTGATTGAATGTATAAATCTTCGCTTACTGTGTTTTTTATATCGCCAAATACTGCACTAATATCTGCGGAAATAATTCCAACTAGCGTATCTGTATAAGCGCCTGGTTTTTGAACAACGATTCTAAGTCGTGGATCATTTATGCCATTTATATTAAATGCCGTAAAACCAACAACTTTTTGAGTGTTTGCTGTTGGGTTTAGTAAAACTCCATTGTTTGCAGCGGTAGCTGTATCAACAAAATTTTGCAGCCAGTTCGTTGCAAGGGATGTAGTAAAATGGAAAGTATAAATTGAATCATTTTCAATTGTTTTGTTCGAGCTTAAATCAACAGGATCAAAAGTCAATAAAGAATCCGCAGTGTAAGTTGATGAAGACCAGCTATTATTAATTTTATAAACTTCGTAATCAAACACAGCGTTTGAATCACCAAATGAATATTCTTTTGTTAGTTCGATATAAGCATCAATTACAGTTAAATTTTGTGCAACAAACTCAGTCTTTATAGAATCCGGAATTATCAACCCAAATCTTAAAAGTGTTTTTGCGGTTACATTTTCTGCTCTACCAATTAATAATTGATCTGAAGAACCCAGACTAATAACATGTTTAAAGTAGTTTGATTGCTGTGGAATTGAATCAACAGAAGAATCTATTTTATAAACCCCAATACCATCCTGCTTTAAATAATCAACACCTAAATCGGTCGGTGAATCATTACAGCTAATTAATAAAAGAATTGTAATAGCAGAAATGAATGAGAGAAAAATCTTATTTATCACTAAGTGTTACTCCGTAGAATCATTAATTATAAAATTATACGCGTCAGTTAAATTTTCGGCTACAAAGCTTGGAAAATAATTGCGTTTTTGCAAGATAGAAATGCTTTCTGCGCCATATCCAGTCTTTACTAAAATTGTTTTAAGTTTAGCTGCTATTCCCGCTTGAATATCCGAAACAGAATCGCCAATAAAATATGATTTTGTTGGATCGATAGTAAATAATTTTGCGGAATCTAAAATCATTTTTGGTGATGGTTTTCTGCAGTTACATTCATCTGCACTGCTAAAATCGGGATGAAAAGGGCAATAAAAAAATGCATCAATTTGTACATCAAAATTTAATAGCTTTTTGTTCAACTCTGCATTTACGGATTTTACTTGTTCTTCTGTTATCAATCCTCTTGCAATTCCGGATTGATTTGATATTACAATAAGTTTAAAATGAAATTTATTCTTAAGATCTGAAAGCACTCTGCCAGTGTCAGGGAATAATTTTAAATCGTTGGGATTGCCAAGGTACCCGGAATCATGGTTCAGCGTACCATCACGATCCAAAAATACTGCTTTGTTCAACATCAATTAATCAGATGATAAAAGCGTTTTGTAAAGTTCAATATATTTTTTAGCTGATGAATCCCAGCTAAAATCTGATTTCATACCGGCGCGCATAATTTTTTGCCAGGTTTTGTTATCATCAAAAATCTTAACTGCTCTTTTTATTTCTTTAAGCATTTCAGCCGCATCGTATTTTTTAAATACAAATCCGTTGCCTTCTTCAGTTTTATCGTTATACTTTATCACTGTGTCAGCTAATCCGCCTGTTTCTCTAACGATAGGAACTGTTCCGTAAACAAGGCTGTACATCTGATTCAATCCGCAAGGTTCATATTTTGAAGGCATTAGAAACATATCAGCTCCGGCTTCTATTAGGTGGGCAAGTTCATCATTAAAGCCAAGATAGCTTGCAAATTTTTTGGGATACTTCATTGACATCTTATCAAAAAATGCATGATGTTTTTGTTCGCCGGTACCAAGTAAAATTATTTGAACATTTAATTTCATTAAATCATTAAATGCTTTTTGTATCAGGTCAAATCCTTTTGAATCAAAAAGTCTGGATATCAATCCAATGATCGGAATTTTTTCATCATAAGCTAATCCGAATCTTTCAGCAAGTTCTTTTTTATTAACTAATTTATCTTCAATGTTTTTTGCAGAAAATGTTTTGGGTATCTGTTTATCTTTTTCAGGATTCCATACATTTTTATCTATTCCGTTTACGATTCCGTAAAGCGAGTCTTTTCTTTTTGCAAGAACATCTTTAAGCCCTTCGCCAAATTCTTCTTTAGTTCTGATTTCATTTGCATAAGTTTGACTTACTGTATTTATAACATCAGCAAACATCAAACCGCTTTTCATAAAATTAACTTTGCCATTATGCATTATTCCTTTTGAAACGGATTCCAATTCTTTTGGCAATTCTGTTTTCTTAAAAGTAGATGCAGGAAACTCGCCTTGATATGCTAAGTTGTGTATCGTAAATAATGTTTTAAACTTATCAAACGATTCCTGATCTTTATATAAAGTTTTAATATATGCAGGTATCAATCCACACTGCCAATCATTAAGATGAATTACATCCGGAATCCAGCCAAGCTTAATAATTAATTCCATAACTGAACGACTTAGCAATATAAATCTCTCATCGTTATCGGGATAGTCTTTACCAGTCTTTGGATCAACATATAAACCGTTACGGCTACCAAAATATTCCTGATTATCCAAAAAGTAAATTTGAACTCTTACTCTTGGACCTGGTAGGAAGCATGATTTGAGAGAGAACATTACATCTTTATCGCCTATCTTAACAACTAAATCTTTTAATCTAACAATTTCGTGAATTTTAAATTTTCTATCATCAACAGCGCCGTATTTTGGAATTACTATTCTAACTTCGTGACCTAATTCGGATAACATTTGTGGTAAGGCAGATGAAACATCGGCAAGACCTCCAGTTTTTACAAACGGTACTATTTCGGATGTTACAAATAATATTTTAAGTTTTTTTGCAGCCATTTTGATTATTCTTTTTTTTATGATGTTGCAAAAATACGAAAAATTGCGCTAGTTCTCAAAAATATGAGCGATATAATATTCGAGATGATTGCAACTGATTAAGGTGATTTAATCTTATTTCTTAGCTTTATCAAAAAAGGTTATATTTGAGATAGTTCAAAATGAGAGAATTGTTATGCAAAATTTATTATTTACGATAAAAAATTTAATCCTGCTGATCATATCTATTTTAATATTTGACGGTTGTTCCGCATCAACCGGCAGCAGGTATGATAAGAATGAAAAAGATAACTCGAAAGATAATTCCGATATTACTAAAGAGATAACAAATCCTGTAACGCTCAAAGAAGATTTTGATATTACTCCGTACAAAACAAAAATAGTAGTTCCAGAAAAAAAAATATCCACAAAAAGCGGCAATCAAAATGTTTGGTTTGATTATGGCTCGCCAGAAATTGAAACAAAAACAAAATCACTTGTTGGTACAGCGGATGGTTATCGAGTTTTAGTTTTAACAACTGATAATATTGAAGAAGCAAATCAGGTTAAAGCCGATGTTTATTTTAGCCAGACTTTTTATGAAGTCTATATTGATTTTGAACCTCCGTTTTATAAAGTAAAAGCTGGAGATTTCGATTCGCAAAAATCTGCGGATGATTTACGATTTAAATTGAATCAGCTCGGTCATAAAGAAGCTAAAGTGATTAAGGATAAAATAAATATTTACAAGTGATGAAAACACTTTTTACGAATGCCGCACAGATTGTTACTTGCAATTCAAATGGTAAAAATCTTAAACGTGGTAAAGATTTATCTGAGATATTTGTTTTAGAAAACCATTCTATCCTTGTTGAAGATGGAATTATAAAAGATATACTTCCATATTACTCAACTTCAAAAATTCAAATTGATAAGAAAATAAATTTATCCGGAAAAGTGATTTTACCAGGATTGATTGATTGCCACACTCATACAGCCTTTGCAGGCTCACGTGCAAATGAGTTTAGAGAAAAAATTGCTGGGGTGCATTACGAAGAAATTGCAAAACGCGGCGGCGGAATAAATACAACTGTTACTGCTGTTAGAAATTCTTCATTAACTGAACTTGTTGAATTAATGAAGCCGAGAGTTCAGGAATTTATTGCACAGGGTGTTACAACTTTAGAAATTAAAAGCGGCTACGGTTTAGATTTTGAAAATGAAATTAAATTACTGCACGCTATAAAAATCATTAATGAAATTTTTCCGATTGATATTGTTTCTACTTTTCTGGGCGCACATACTTTTCCTGTTGAGTTTAAAGAGGATCATTCAGCTTATGTAGATTTATTAATTAATAAGATGATTCCGCATATCACAAAAAATAATCTTGCAGAGTTTTGTGATGGATTTTGTGAATCGACTGCATTTACATCCAAACAAATTGATAGGATTTTTACGGCTGCTGCAAATGCCGGATTAAAATTAAAATTACACACAGAACAATTTAATAATGTCAGCGGATTGGATGTTGCTTTAAAACATAATGCAACCAGCGTGGATCATTTAGAAGTTTTATCTGAAAAAGATTTTTTAAATTTTTCTACCACTGAAACTGTTGCAGTTCTTTTACCTGGGGTTTCTCTTTTTCTTGATTATCAATTTGCACCTGCAAGAAAGTTAATTGAGAATAATGCAATCATCGCTCTGGCAACAGACTACAATCCCGGTTCAGCACACATTTTAAATTTACATTTAATTATGAGTCTTGCCGCAATAAAAATGAAGATGAAGATTGAAGAGATAATTAACGCAGTTACAATCAACTCAGCAAAGGCTCTTAATCGGGAACTAATAGTTGGAAGTATTGAGATTGGTAAAAACGCAGATTTTGCTGTCTTTAATACAGAAGATTATTCAGATATTATTTACAATGTTGGAAGAAATTTATTATCTCACACAATTAAAAGTGGTGAAATAGTCTTTCAAAAATAATTTTGTGAACCTTCGTAATTATTTAAAACATTTTTGCCACAAAAACACTAAGACACAAAAGCTCACCAAAAACTCATTCATATTTTTAACATCCAGTTTTTATTTAATGAATACGCTAACTAAAAATATTAATTTATGGAATTTGTGATTTGGTGTTTTTGTGGCAGATTATTTTTGTTTTTTGACATAACACCACAAATCAAATAAGCAATGTTTTTAAAATCATCTTACTAAAACACAACATCATAATCAGTTACACTCCAGCGTGGGCGGAGTTTTATTGTATCGGGAACAACATAAAACTCTTCAGATTTTCTAAATGGTTCGGGATAACCGTAATCAAAAGTTTTACTGCTATCACTATCAGAATATATCCACATTGAATATGTGCCGGAATTTATGCGCTCAAAAGAATAGAACGAAGTTTTATCCGGTACCGCAGTATAAAACGTTTTAAGATCTTTTGAATCTTGAAGTACAACAACGATATTATTTTTTGATGAAGTTACTTTACCGGAAATTCCTGTAAACTCAATGCCGCTAATTGTCTGAAACTTTAATGTAAAAATTGAATCGACTTTATTACCTGCTGCATCATTAAAATAATTCAAATTGATTTTTATTTCATAATCCTTTTCAGGTTTTAGATCTATTTCCGGCTTTAGAGATATAGTTGCATCATCAATTCGCATTAAATTAAATGCAACATTATTTTTTGAAGTATCATTAAACTCAATTGCAGATTTTAAATCGTTGTTATCGATAGCATCATCAAAAAACAATTGTACATCGGGATTCTTAAAATCAATTGAACCATTTCTATTTGGGTTTGTTCTTAAAAGTTTTGGTGCAGTTGTATCCTGTTTATCAGAAACAGTAAAACTGCTAAGCTCGTTCTCAAAAATATTTCCTTCTAAATCGTGTAATATTTTTGCAAGCAAATAATAATTGTTTTCCGGATTTAATTTATTTTTATTTATGAGTATAAATTCTTCTCTCTTTGCCTTTGTATGATAAAGATATTCAATAGGTAAAGTTTGATTAGTTGTTGAATCAATTATTTGAAAATTATCCGCTCGATAAGTTGCCGAATCACACTCTTCACTTAAAGTAACTACAAAATGATTTTGATCCGTCATTACAGTTGTAAGCATGCGTGGTTTAATTGTATCAACTTTCATCAAGAAAAAATCTAAACCTGAATAAGATGAATCAACTCCTAACAATGGAATATCTTTACTTGGTATTCCAATCAAATCCTGATCTGCTTGATACAAAAAATCTCTAAACTGATCCTTAACCGCAAATACTCGGTAAGTTGATTCAGCTAAGCCGCTAAGTTTGTAACTGCCATCTTTACCAATCTGAGAAACATAATCTGATTTTTTAGAAAGATATTTTGTTGTATCATCAGTAAACTTATATGCGAAAATTAAAGTACCTTCAACAGAGTTTCCGAAAACTTTTCCATTGATACTTCGTTTATCAATTTTATCTCCGGTTGCAAACGAAAACGAATAAGCGTTTTCCATCCTATTTTTACTGTTCACATCAACCACATCTGTTCCGATTGTAACAACATAAGTTAAACTATCCTTTAATCCTTTTGGAAAAACAATCTCAACAGATTTTCCAGTCCAGCTAATTTCAAGCTGTTCATCAATAGCAGGAGAAATAAATAATGCATCTTTAAATGATCTTTTATCAACGTATTCAGAAAATTCTAATTCTATATAATCATCTTTAAAATTTATTGTTTCATTTTCCGGATAGGAATAAATAATTTCAGGTGGAATTTTATCAATCTCTCCTCCACCCGGTGGCAACTGATTTGCACAACCAGCTAAAATTAAAATTGCAAATAAGAATAAGAGTAGGATCAAATAATTTTTTGCAACAATCAGAATGTTTTTAGATTCTGAGTTGTCATTTCGAAGGATCCCGAAAGCCTTCGGGATGAGAAATCTTAAACTAAAAACAGAAACAGATTTCTCCCTTCGGTCGAAATGACATTCATCGATACTTAAATAAATTTTATAAACTTTTTCAATCACTTGTTTTGTTCTTTTAACCATTTTCTATATTGTGCAACATTCTTTAAATGATCTGAATATGATTTGGCAAAATTATGTCCGCCTTTTCCATTAGCTACAAAATACAAATAATTATTCTTATCCGGATAAAGTGCTGCCATAATTGCATTAGCACCCGGATTGTTTATTGGTCCCGGCGGTAAACCTGAATATTTATACGTGTTGTATTTTGATTCAATCTTTAAATCATCATAAGTTATTCTTCGCCATCCGTCTGGAAATAAAAATTGTATTGTTGGATCAGCTTGAAGTCTCATTCCAATTTTCAAACGATTATGATAAACTGCTGAGATCGTCGGCATTTCGGAAACAAGATTTGTTTCACCTTTTATAATCGATGCAAGCGTTATCACTTGGTGAACTGTTAATCCAATTTGTTTTGCACGTTGTTTTAAAGAGTCATTAAAAAAATCTGTAAAACCTTTATAAAATATTTTTATGGCTTCTTCGGGAGATGATTTTTCATACACTTTATATTTCTTGCTAAACAAGTATCCTTCTAAACTTGAAACATTTAATCCTAAAGATTTTATAAATTCTTTATCAGTTGCAAGATTTACAAATGCAGCAGAATCAATCTTAACATCTCGTTTTACTTTTGCGCCAAGCCACTTTAGTGTCTGACCATCGTTTATTTTGAATGGCTTTAAATAATCTGCGGGACCATTAACAAATAAATCCAATAAATCTAAATAACTTAAATCATTAGGAATGTAAAAACGTGCGGCTTTAATATTCCTTTCAGCACCGTAAATAAATGCTGCAACTTTAAAATTAAACTTACTCGGAATTATAGATTGTTCGTAAAGTCTTTCTGTTACACTTGTAAATGACTCACCGTCTTTGATCTCAAATGTAAATGGGGCTTTCTTTTCAAAATGATTTGGAGTGAAAAAAGTAAAATATCCAGTTAAAACTATTGTAATAAATACTGCTATGATTATAGTTATCTGAAGTTTACTGAATATGTTCAATGTTCTGACCGGCAAATACTATTAATGATTTTTTAATGAGTGTTTTTATTTACGGCTTGCAATATAAAGGAGTTAGGCGAATTTATTTGTCAAAAATTAATCACTGCTTATTTCATTAATAATTCCTATTCCTATTTTTATATTTAAGTATGCCTTAAATTATTCTGGATTAAAAAAACCGTTTAAACGGCTATTATAATTGGCTTTCGTTCTATTAACCCACGACTTAAGTAGTGGATTAATCAGAAAAAGTAAAATTTGCAAACCGTTTAAACGGTTTATAATAACAAGCGATCAGCTTGATTAAATTACTTATTACCCGTTAGTAAAAATACAGGATATTTACCGTGTGGTTTTTCATCTATACTTGCAGTTATAATTTTAACATTTTTAAATCCTGCGG
>JAGOXU010000273.1 GCA_018059515.1 Ignavibacterium sp. | reverse complement strand
TTTCAACATAAGTTGCATTTACATCTGCAGTGAATGAGCCATTTGCTCCAGATTTAAATTGTACTGGAATGTCCCAGCCAGTAAAACTGTGATTTCCGCCGGCAAGTGAAGAAGGTTTTAAGTAATACTGCTGAGCCAATTGAGCAATATGTAAGCTTTCGTTTATAACAAGATCTCTCTTTTCATCAACAGAATTTTGTTGAAAAAGCATAATTCCTAGCAAAACAGCAATTCCTACTATAATAACGCCGAGGACTATTAAAAGTAATTGTTGTTGACCCATTGTAAAACCTTAAAAATTATTTAAAATATGTCGAGCTTAAACTCTTTTATTTCAACAAGCTATACATAACTAGTTAGTGGCAAAATATTAGAAAAGGTAAAAAATACACGTAAATATTGCCATATTTGTAAAATCTTCTTACGAGTTTGAATATACTTGTCAAAATATCAAAAAAACATAAAATTTATAATGCCAGTGCACTCATAAGTATAAAATACTATGCCAAACTGAAGATAATAAAAATGGATACAAATTATGGGCATAATTTTGACGGGTAATTATTTCCGTTATGTAAAACCTATCGGTAAATATTGCGGATTTGTGGTTTGAAAATAAAGAGTTGGCTGAATGATTTTTAATCCCAGCCCTTTAAAAAAAATTACCTAACCTTTATATGCAGCTCCTTCAACTGGTTTTCATCAACTAACGATGGTGAATCATCCATTAAAGAAACTGCGCTTGCTGTTTTAGGGAATGCAATTACATCACGGATTGAATGCTCTCCTGCAAAAATCATTGCCATTCTATCAAATCCAAATGCAATTCCCCCGTGCGGCGGCGCGCCGAATTTGAAAGCATTCATTAAGAAACCAAATTTATACTGTGCTTCTTCTTCAGAAATCCCAAGTGATTTGAACATTTTTGCTTGTAAATCGGAATTATGAATTCTAATACTTCCACCTGCGATTTCATTTCCATTTAGCACCAAATCGTATGCACGCGCTTTAACTTTACCCGGATCAGATTCCATTAATGGTATATCTTCTATTCTTGGGGAGGTAAAAGGGTGATGCATTGCGTAAAATCTACCTGTTTCCTCATCCCATTCGAATAAAGGAAAATCAGTTACCCAAAGTAATTTTGGTTCGGAATCTTCTTTTATAAGATTTAAACGCTTTGCCATTTCCAATCTTAACGCACCCATTGTACTAAGTGTTTTAAGTTTTGGTCCGGAAAGGATAAAAATCAAATCCCCTGCTTTTGCATTTAAAGATTCTGTAAGATTTTTCTTTTCTTCATCAGTAAAAAATTTCATTGTTGGAGATTCGAGTTCTCCGCCTGTGGCGGAGTCTTTAACTCGAATCCAAATTAGTCCTTTTGCGCCGTGCCCTTTTACAAAATCCGTAAGCACATCAAGTTGATTGCGGGTATAATCGCCGCAGCCAGGTGCCAATAATCCGGTAATAATACCCTTATTATCAATTGCATCTTTAAATACTTTGAATCCAGTATTAGTAAAAATGTTATTAAGTGTTTTCATTTCAAGATTAAAGCGAACATCAGGCTTATCGCTGCCGTACTTTTCCATTGCTTCATCAAATGATAATCTTTGAAGCGGAATTTGCAATTCACGACTCCATACTTCTTTAAAGAATTGTTTCATCAATCCTTCAACCATTGTAATAATATCTTCCTGATCAACAAATGACATTTCAACATCTATCTGAGTAAACTCCAGTTGTCTATCTGCGCGCAAATCTTCATCTCTAAAACATTTTACTATTTGAAAATATCTATCCATTCCCGCAACCATAAGCAACTGCTTGTATGTTTGCGGGGATTGCGGCAGTGCATAAAATTTTCCTTTATGCATTCTGCTGGGAACGAGAAAATCTCTTGCGCCTTCCGGAGTACTTTTCATTAACACCGGAGTTTCAACTTCAACAAAACCGTTTTCATCAAAATACTTGCGTGTTAATTGAGCCATTTTGTGCCGTAGAATCAAGCTCTTCTGTAACTTTGGTCTTCGTAAATCAAGATATCTATATTTTAATCTTAGATCTTCGTGAGTTTCAATTTCATCTTTAATTGCAAACGGTGGAGTTTCAGCTTCATTTAAAATTATAAGATTACTAACCATCACATCAATGTGTCCGGTTGGTAATTCGGGGTTGTCAGTATCTGCAGGACGTTTTCTAACAACGCCTTCAACAGAAATAACAAACTCACTTCTTAAATTTTTTGCTGCCTGATGTGCTTGTTCATTAAATGTAGGTTCAAAAACAACTTGAGTTATTCCGTGTCTATCACGTACTTCAATAAAGATTACGCCGCCTAAATCGCGTCTTCTATCAACCCAGCCGTTAAGCACAACATTTTCATTAATATTTTTTTCGCGTAGTTCGCCGCAAGTATGTGTTCTTCTTTTAAATTGCATAAACTCTAAATAACTCCTAATTGAAATTGAGGGCTAAAAATAAATAAATGATTGAGGGCAATCAAATTCTTAGTATTTTTAAATAAATTAAATTTATTTGATATAATTATTATGCTTTTACTCGGTTTATTAGGATTAATTCAAACTATTTTTCTACCTGGAGTTTTGATTCTTCATTTTGCAAAAATCAAAACACAAAGTACAATTCAAAAATATGTTTACATTTTTGCGTTAAGTCTGTTTGCAAATTACACTGTTGTAACCGCATTAGTTTTGTTAAAAATCTATTTAAAAAATGTAGTTCTATTAATTATTGTATTTGAATTTTTATTGCTTGTGTTTTTGTTTATCAAAAAACGAATTACATTTTCATTTAATAATAATTTTACTGAACTGTTTTATTTTTTATCCAACCTAATAAAACAAAACACTACTACTGTAAAAATTTTAATATTTAGTTCCTTAATAGTTGTTCTTTTTTACGTTTCATTATTTATCTCAAACATCGGAACAATTTTTTATTTTGTTGATACCGTTTACAATATCCATTGGAATACTTGGGCACTGGATTTTGCGAATAACATTTTCCCACAGCAGTCTTCACATTTCCCACAGTTGATTCCTGCCAACTGGTCAATAAGCTATTTATTAATCGACAAGACGAATGTTCACTTTTTCCCTAAAAGTTTTATGCCGTTATTCTTCTTTGCAAATCTTCTAATGTTCTTCGATTTAGCTATAGATAAAAAAAAATATGTTTATTTAATTGCGCTAATTATTTATGGGCTTTTCGCTCCTATAATTTATAACGTAGTTTTCATTGCTGATGGCAATGGGGATTTACCGGTTTCGTTCTTTACCTTTTTAGCTTTTTACGCTTATCAAAAGCGAAATGTAAAAACTTTTAATTTAAAAGAACACATAATGATTTTTCTTTTTGCAGCAACTGCCGCAGGAACAAAACTGGCTGGATTTTATATTTTTTTCTTCCTATCGATTTTCTGTCTTTATCAACTAATTATTAATTTTAAAACATTTAGTAAAAAAGAAACAATAACTTTAGCTCTTTCTGTAACTGTAATTCTTGCCTCAAACATGTTCTGGTATTTATTTAAACCCCAAACTATGATAAGCGGTTTGCATCAGCCTGAGTGGCTACAACCAGACTATATTAGTATTGTTAAAAATGCGGTTAGTTTATTGTATTATAATTTTGGACTTCCGGTTTTAGTGTTCTTTATTCTTACTGTCGGCTTCAGTTTGTTTGAAAAAAAAATAAAACTAATAACTATCATTTTTGTTATTCCGCCGCTTATTTTGTGGATATTTAAGTATAGTGCAGATTTTAGAAACCTAAGTTTTGTTGTTCCGTTCCTTTCGTATGTTTCGGCATTTGGAGTGATGAAAATAATCGAAATTCTGAAAAACAATAATTTCAGAGATGAGCTATTAATTTCAGATAATATAACAG
>JAGOXU010000272.1 GCA_018059515.1 Ignavibacterium sp. | reverse complement strand
GAACAATATAAATAGAACTATCAATGCAGGAATCAACCATAGAGCTATTAAATATTCCGGATTAGCAAACTTGAACATTACGGCAGTTTCCTTAATATTGTTTTAGATGCTAACAGCTCCAACAAAAGCAAAACAAAACCTATTCCGAGCCAGCCTGCAAAAAGTTCTTTTGCATTTCGGTATGATGTAATTTCTATTTTAGTTTTTTCCATCTTATCAATTTTATTGTAGATATCTTCTAATGCACGATTATTTGTTGCGCGAAAATACTCACCGCCGGTTAGCTCAGCAATCTTTTTCAAAATCCCTTCATCAATTTCAACGGGAACCATTTGATATCTTATACCAAAAGGAGTTTGCACAGGATAAGGTGCTTCACCGCGAGTTCCAACACCAATTGTATAAATTCTAATTCCAAAAGTAGATGCAATTTCAGCCGCTGAAATTGGATCAACCTCGCCTGCGTTGTTTACGCCATCAGTTAATAATATTATAACTCGGCTCTTTGCATCGCTGTCTTTTAATCTATTAATTCCGTTTGCAATTCCATTACCAATTGCAGTTCCATCTTCAATCATTCCGGTTTTTATATCCGCTAAAAGATTTCTTAACACAGAGTAATCAATCGTAAGCGGGCACTGTGTAAAAGCTTCGCGTGAAAAAATTACCAACCCGATTCTATCTGTTGTTCGTGCACTTATAAATTTATCGATTACATCTTTGGCAGCTTCCAAACGATTGGGTTTAAAATCTTCAGCAAGCATACTGCCGGAAATGTCAAGCACCATTGAAATATCAATTCCTTCAGCATTTATGCTTTGTCCTGCAGAAAAATTTTGCGGACGTGCGAGTGCAATAATTAAGAAAATCAATGCAAGCATTCTTAATGCAAAAGGTAAATATCTTAATCTTTCTCTTAAAGTTGCAGGAATTTTTTCAAACATTTTTAGAGATGAATAATTTATCGCAGCCTGTTTCTTTTTGCCTTTCCAAACATGCCACATAATTAATAATGGTATGAGCAATAAAAAGTAAAGTATCCACGGATATGCAAATGTAATATCTTTAAACATTTGCAGCCTCTTTTAACTGTTCATCAACTTCACTTTCCTTTTGGATAGTCATTGTTTTCTTTACAATCTCTTTTGCCTGATTCATCATTTCAAAATTTACACTTTCAATCGGAGTGAATTTTGCGAACTTCACTAAATCAGCATTACTAAAAAATTGTGAAGTAATATCAATTACTTTAATTCCTTGTGGATGTTTGCTCAATAGTTTTAATGATTCTGTTGTTGTGCGTTCTAATGCAGGCAAGCCAAATTGTTTTTCAAAATATTCCCGAATGATCTCAGTAATTTTTGAATGATAATCTTTTACAAATCCTTTTTGCCACAATTCTTCTTTTTCAAGTTGAGCAAGTTTACGCAAAGCTATTTGATGAGAGAGAAGTTTTTCTTCTTTCTTTTTGATAACTAATTCCTGTTTACGTTTTAAATATTTTCTGTAAATAAAATAATATACAAGCACAGAAATAATTGTAAATGCAATCAGGATGTAGATTAAAAAAGTAAAATCAAATGGTCTGATTGGCGGTTTTATATCTTTTATTTCTTCCTTAACATCTACATTAACCCTATGAACATTGAAGGAAACGCTGTTTGATAAAACGTATTTTAAAGTTGAATCTCCCTTTGTTCTATATTCTATCTTTATAGGCGGAATTGTAACTTCAGCAGAATCAAAACGAGATAACACACAAATATATTTTACAGTTTTTCCGTTTTCACTTTCCTGCGCTATTGGATCTGAATACGCAAGTACATCAATATTTTTTAATGAATCTTTAAAGAATGGATTTATGATGTAAACATTTTTATCCATTTCTAACGATAGTGAGTATTTGATTTGATCACCAATCATGTAATCAGTTGTATCGGTAAAAGCAGTTGCAGTAATCTGCTGTGCAAAAAGATTGAAACCAAAAGTAAAAAACAGAATGAAGAAAAATCTCTTTACCATCGCTTCTCACGTCTTCTAAAAAATTGCACTAAAGGTTGAATGTAGTTTGAGCCTGTTGTTACCTCAATCTTATCCAATCGGCTTTTAACAAAAATAGAATTACGAATTTTTTCACTCGCTTTACGGTCTGAAATCATCTGTGAGCGCACTCGTTTACTGCCAGTATCAATCCATCTTTCAGCACCGGTTTCGGAATCAACAAGTTTCACCAATCCAATATTTGGAATTTCTTTTTCCCGTCTATCATCCAAAACAATTCCAATTAAATCATGCTTTCTGCCAACGATTCTTAAAATCTTTTCATATCCTTCATCCATAAAATCAGAAATTAAAAATGCAATTGATTTTTTCTTGATTGCATTATTCATGTATTCTAATGCGCCTTTAAGATTTGTAGCTTTTCCTTCAGGTTCGAATGATAGAACTTCACGAATGATTCTTAAAACGTGTTTCTTCCCTTTTCTTGGCGGAACAAATTTTTCAATTTTATCTGTAAATAAAATCAAACCAACTTTATCATTATTTTTTAAAGCAGAAAAAGCGAGTATCGCACTTAACTCAGCCGCAATTCTTTGCTTGGTTTTTGAAACAGACCCAAACATTAATGAACCGCTTAGATCAATCATAAGCATTACAGTTAACTCACGTTCTTCTTCAAATACTTTTATGTATGGATGTCCGAATCGCGCAGTAACATTCCAATCAATGTTTCGTATGTCATCACCAAATTGATATTCGCGCACTTCGGAAAATTCCATTCCGCGTCCTTTAAAAACGGAATGATACTCGCCCGAAAAAACCTGATTAACAAGTCCTTTAGTACGAATTTCAATTTGTCTAACTTGTTTTAATAATTCTTTTGTTAACATTAAATAATAATTTCAAAATTATAACAACTCTAACTTAAGTTATCTTCTTAACTCCCCTTCCTTTAGAGAAGGGGTTGGGGGATGGGCAATATTTATGGAACAACAACCTTGTTCAATATTTCCTGAATTACATTTTCACTTGTAATTTCTTCAGCCTCTGCCTCATAAGTAACGGCAACACGATGACGCAAAACATCAAGACAAATTGCTCTAACATCTTCGGGAATTACATAACCTCTTCGTTTTATAAACGCCATAGCTTTTGCACCGATTGCAAGATTTATTGTTGCTCTTGGAGAAGCGCCATAATTAATAAGTTCTGCAAGATTATTAATTCCAAACTGCTTTGGATTACGAGTAGCAAATACTATATCAAGAATATATTTCTCAATTTTTTCATCAATGTAAACTTCGTTTAGCAAATGGCGCGCTTTTAATATTTGATCTGAAGAAACAACAGGATTAATTTTAGTTTCAATCAAACTCATATTCTGTCGCATTATGGATAACTCCTCAGCTCTCTCCGGATAAGTGATAACAACTTTAAGCATAAATCTATCAACTTGTGCTTCGGGCAAAGGATAAGTTCCTTCCTGTTCAATTGGATTTTGGGTTGCAAGAACTAAAAATGGTTCTTCAAGTTTAAAAGTTGATTCACCAATTGTAATTTGTCGTTCCTGCATTGCCTCTAACAAAGCACTTTGTACTTTTGCAGGTGCACGATTTATTTCATCTGCAAGAATAAAATTTGAAAAGATTGGACCTTTACGGATATGAAAATTTCCATCCTTCTGGTTATAGATTTGTGTTCCAATTAAATCAGCAGGAAGTAAATCGGGTGTAAATTGTATTCTCTGAAATTTTGCTTGCATAGCCGCCGCTAAAGTTTTAATGGCTAATGTTTTTGCAAGTCCGGGTACACCTTCAAGCAGCACATGTCCGTTACCGAGCAAACCAATTATTAATCTTTCAACCATAACTTTTTGCCCAACAATTACTTTACCGATTTCACTTATCAGTAAATCA
>JAGOXU010000271.1 GCA_018059515.1 Ignavibacterium sp. | reverse complement strand
TGTTAGGAATTATAAACACCTCACTAAAATCAGAGTCTGTAAAATAAATTTTTCAAATTTTGATATAAAGGTTTTATTTGTTTCTGAGGAAGAATTAGTTACCATCTTTACAATAAAAATAAAACGCAGTTAATTTTTTCATTGCCTGTTTTATTGTTTTACTGATACAAATTAATTTAGAAGATTCATCGATTTATCTTTATGCCTTGCCTCCAAAATGTAGCCCATTTATTTTAACATCACTTTAAGATTTGCTGAAAATCTTAAATCATTTTCTGATATTCATTTGTATATTTGGACATCAATTTTTAATAATCTTCCGGAGTGCTTAAATGAAATTAAATGTTTTTAGAAAATCATTTTTTCTTTTATTTTTTATTTGCATTACAGTAATAAACGCTCAATCTAATTTTAAATTAGATTATGAAAAGTATGTTTTGCCAAATGGACTTCAGGTAATTTTACATCAAGACAAATCAGATCCTATAGCCGCAGTTTCTATTCAATTTCATGTAGGATCTAATAGAGAAATGCCTGGTAAAACGGGATTTGCTCATTTGTTTGAACACATTATGTTTCAGGAATCGCAGCACGTTCCTCAAGATCAGTTCTTTAAGCTTATACAGGGCAATGGCGGAACATTAAACGGCGGAACCTGGCAGGATGGAACAATGTATTTTGAGATCGTACCAAACAGCGCTCTTGAGTTAGCGCTTTGGCTTGAATCTGATAGAATGGGATTTATGCTGCCGACAGTTACTTATGATGCATTCCTAAATCAACAGCAAGTTGTGCAGAACGAGAAGCGACAGAATTACGACAATAGACCATACGGACAAACAAGCTATATTGTTGGCAAATTACTTTACCCGGATGGTCATCCTTATAACTGGACAACAATTGGCTCACTTGAAGATTTGCAAAATGCTTCATTAAAAGATGTTCACGATTTTTATACAAAATGGTACGGTCCAAACAATGCAACAATTGTAGTTGCAGGTGATTTTGATGTTGATCAAACAAAACAGTGGATTGAAAAATATTTTGGTGAGATAAAACCATCCAAACCTGTTGAGCTATTAAAACCACAGCTTGTAAAATTAAATGATTTTAAGCGTGCATCGTATGAAGATAACTTTGCACAATCACCGGAACTTACAATGATCTTTCCTGTGGTTGAACAATTTACAAAGGATAGTTACGCTTTAGATGTCTTGTCCGATCTTTTAGGAAGAGGAAAAAAATCTCCGCTGTACAAAATTGTTGTAGAAGAAAAAAAACTTGCACCATCAGTTATGAGTTATAATAGCAGCAAAGAAGTTGCCGGTGAGTTTATGATTCGTATCAGAACTTTTCCAAATAAAAATTTAACCGATGTAGAAAATGCAATTAAAGAATCGTTTGCAAAATTTGAGAAAGATGGTTTTACTGAAAAAGATCTTGCAAGAACCAAGGCGGGAATCGAAACTAATTTTTATAACGGAATCTCAAGCGTACTTGGTAAATCTCGCCAGCTTGCCAGCTATAATGTTTTTGCAGGTTCACCGGATTTTCTGAATACAGATTTAAATAATAGTCTTGCAGTAACTTCGGAGGATGTTTGGCGCGTTTATAACAAGTACATCAAAGATCAAAAATATGTTTTGGTAAGTTTTGTACCGAAAGGCAAGTTGGAGCTTGCAGCAGAAAACTCTCCGCTGTTTGAAATTTCCGGTGATAATGTAAAGACATATTCAGATGAAGAAAAAGAGGCAATAAGAAACAAACCTGAAAATTTGGTTAAGGTTGATAAAATTGAATCTAAGTTTGATCGTTCAAAACAACCTATAAATGGCGCTGATCCATTACTTAAAGAACAAAATATTTGGAGTGCAGATTTATCAAATGGAATTAAGATTTATGGAATTGAACAAAGAGAATTACCTCTTGTTGATTTTCAAAT
Source organism: Ignavibacterium sp. (assembly GCA_018059515.1). Taxonomy (GTDB): domain Bacteria; phylum Bacteroidota; class Ignavibacteria; order Ignavibacteriales; family Ignavibacteriaceae; genus IGN3. The sequence continues at coordinate 1,978 of JAGOXU010000271.1, read as the reverse complement.
ATCAATTGGCGGTGGTTTGCTTTTAGATGATATTAATAAAGTTGGTGCTGCAAATCTTGTAAGCAAAATGTTGATGCAGGGTACTAAGAATAAAACTCCGCTTGAATTAGAACAGGCGATTGAAGATTTAGGATCAAATATTTATTTATACACAACCGATGATGATATTTCAGTTAGAGGAAATTGTTTATCAAATAAATTTGCAGAAACTGTAAAACTTGTTGAAGAAATAATGTTTGAACCGCGCTGGGATGAAAAAGAGTTTTCAAGATTAAAAGATGAAACTATTGAAGGTATAAAACGAAATAAAACTTCTGCTAGTTCTACAGCGTCATTAGTATTTTCAAAACTTGTTTATGGTGATGATAATATCATCTCTAAAAATACAGCAGGAACTGAAGAATCAGTTAATGCATTAACAATGGATGATCTTAAAAACTATTACAAAAAAAGTTTTGCACCGCAAAACACTAATATTACAATCGCGGGCAATGTAAGTGAAAGTGATGTTGTTGATGCTTTTAAAAACTTAGAAAGCAAATGGAATAAAACTGAAGTAACAATTCCGACACCAAATAAATTTAATGATGTTGTCGATTCCAAAGTTTACTTTGTAGATTTTCCGGGCGCTAAACAATCTGAAATAAGAATCGGAAATTTAAGTTTAGCGTTTACTGATCCTGATTTCTTTAAAGCAACTGTGATGAATTACAAACTTGGCGGAAGCTTTAACGGAATTGTAAATCTAATTTTGCGTGAAGAAAAAGGTTACACATACGGTGCAAGAAGTGGATTTTCAGGCTCAGAATATCCCGGTTACTTTGTTGCATCGGCTGGTGTTCAATCAAATGCTACATTAGAATCAGTTCAAATATTTAAAGATGAAATCACAAAGTATCGTGAAGGAATTTCATTAGAAGATTTGCAGTTCACAAAAGATGCTTTGATAAAATCGAACGCCTTACGCTTTGAAACAATTGGAGCATTACGTGGAATGTTAGGGCAAATAGCAAAGTATAATCTGCCTTACGATTATATTAAAGATCAGGAAAAACAAATTGAAGATATGAATCAAAATGAATTAAAGAATCTTGCACAAAAATATTTGCATCCTGATAAAATGATTTATTTAATTGTTGGTGATAAAGCCACACAAATGGATAATCTAAAACAACTCGGCTTTGGTGATCCAATACTTTTGGATAAAGATGGAAACAAGGTTATTAATTAGTTATTGTGTTTCAAATATAAAGGTTTTCTAAAAAATCACATTCAAATAAATTGTCGCATTATGGATTCCCGCTTTCACGGGAATGACATGACAATTTACAGCTTTTGAGAAAACCTCTTGTGACTTAATTACGTGTTTAATTTTTTAGTTCAGTATTCTCAAAAATTATTTAGGATAATAAAATGCCATTACTGCTTAGATTAAAAAGTGTTCCTTTTGTTTTAATTCTATTTATAGTTTTATTGTTTACTCAAATTAACTTTGCCCAGGATCAGGATGTTGCAACAATTTCTGTAAAAGATAAATCGGTAAAAGTTAAGCAGGGTGAACAAGTTTCTGTTGATTTATTAATCACGGTTAACTCAGGCTGGCATATGAATTCGAACAAACCGAATGATGAATTTTTAATTCCAAGTATTATAACCGCAAAATCAAATACTTTAAAATTAGTAGAGATTAAATATCCAAAAGCAAAAGATATTAAATTATCTTTCTCAGAAGAACTTGTTTCTGTTTACGAGGGAATTGAAACAGCAAAATTAACATTCAAAGCAAATAATGATGCTGCAGTTGGAAAAAGTAAAATTATTGTTACACTTGAGTATCAGGCTTGTAATGACAATTCCTGCTTACCGCCAAATGAAACAACAACAGAATTTGAGATTGAAGTTTTACAGAACGATCAATTAATAATTGAAGACACTTCAAAGTCTCAATCGAATTTAATTGCAAATACAGATTCTGTTA
>JAGOXU010000088.1 GCA_018059515.1 Ignavibacterium sp. | reverse complement strand
ATCACCAACTAACTTTACATCGGATTCTGTATGAATATCCGTAACGATAGATAAGTTTAGTTCATCTTTTAATTTTTTGAGAATTGCTATTGATTCTTCATCACCTAATCCTGTAAAAGATTTTAAATTTGTGCGATTAGCTTTTTTAAAACTTGATTTGAAGATAAATGGAATGCGAAGTTCGGAAGTAATTTTTTGAATTGCTTGGGCTGTTTCAAAAATCATTTTTTCATTTTCAACAACGCAAGGTCCGGCAATTAGCACAAATGGTTTGTTATCGCCTAGAACAATTTGGTTTAATTTTATTGACATAGGATTTTTTCTTTAATTACCTGTGAAAATATAAAAAATATGTGTCTTAATGAATACATTATTGATGGTTGTACAATTAAAAGTCAGATACAAATCTCAGGTTCCAGTTTTTTAGAGCAATCAAAATAATACTGAGGATGGATAATTCTATTTTAAGGGACTTATCACTATTTTTTAACTTAGTAATTGAATTTGTTATGTCTAACGAAAGAAAACTCCAAATAATAAAAGCTGCTGCAAAGAGATTTGCAAGACATGGATTAAATAAAACAACTCTGGATGAAGTTGCACGTGACATAAGAATCGGGAAAGCAACGATTTACCATTACTTTACTTCAAAAGATGATCTTTATTTTGCAACACTAAAATGGGAGTGTGAGAATTTTATTGCTCAAGTTAAAACGATTTTAGAAAAGGATTCTGATTCACTTACTGAAAAACTAAAAGGCTATTTTGGACAGAAAGAAATTGTATCTGAAAACAATAAATTAATAAACGAAGCAATACTTACTTTTTTTAATGATAAATCTTTTGATAATGAAAAGGAAATAATTATTTGGCTGTTAACACAGGAAGCTGATCTAATCAAAAAATTTTTAACAAAACATTATACGCACCGGATAAAAAAGACAAGTTCAACTTTTCCAAATTTTATAGTTATAAATAGCTGGGGAATGTTTTTTGCGAACAAACTAAATTCACTTATAGAACCATCAAAATCTGAAGAAACAAAATTACTTTATATTGAATCGTTAGAAACTATTTTAAGTTAAGATTCAGTTTCAACTTTATCATCTTCACTATCATTATCATCATCACCAAAAATATATTTTTCATATTTATGTTTAATCATTTGAGCTTCAACAATAAAGAAAACGTCTTCAGCAATGTTTGTTGAGTGATCTGCTAATCTTTCTAATTCTCTTGATATAACTAACAATGCAACTGCCCCTTCTATGTTATCAGGATTTTGTTTCATAATTGATTTTAAGATCTGATAATTTTCTCCATTTAACTTATCAATAATATCATCTGCCAGTATTACTTCCTTTGCAAGTACTGGATTACTTCCAATAAAAGCATCGATAGAATTTTTCAACATATGCTTTGTCAGGTTAAACATTTCTTCAAGTTTAGTATTAGCATAAAACTCGGGTTTCTTTTTGATTAGAATAATATTTTCTGCAATGTTAACAGCGATATCACCAATACGTTCAAGGTTACTGTTGATGGTAAGTGAAGACATAATATATCTTAAATCCATTGCAACCGGCTGAGCCAATGCAAAAATCTTTTGACAAATTTTGTCAATCTTTACATCGTACTTATTTACTTTTTTATCACGATCTATTACAGATTGCGCCAACTCTAAATTATCATCTTCAACGGCTTTAATTGCAAACTGAACCTGCTCATCAACGAGGCTGCACATTTTTAAAACACGTGTTTTTAATTTTTCAAGATGTTCGTCTAATAATCTTTGCATTTTTTCTCCTTTATTCTATCACGTCTTATGATCACTCATATTGGAATGTCATTCCCGTGAATACGGGAATCCATAAAATATTAACCCTAAAATCGATTCACACAACCTCATTTTTGGGAAGGACAATGAATGAAATATTTCTTTTGAAACAATTTTTAAATTCTCGTATTAAATTAACATCAACCAAATCTACCCGAAATATAATCCTCAGTTTGTTTTATAGATGGATTAGTAAAAATTTTAGTTGTTCGATCAAATTCAATTAATTCTCCAATATAAAAAAACGCTGTCATATCGCTAACCCGTGCAGCTTGCTGCATATTATGTGTTACAATAACAATCGTATATTTCTGCTTCAACTGGTATATTAATTCTTCAATCTTTGCAGTGGAGATGGGATCAAGTGCGCTTGCCGGTTCATCCATCAAAATAATTTCAGGTTCTACTGCAAGTGCACGTGCAATACATAATCTTTGCTGCTGACCACCTGATAAACTTAATGCATTTTCATTCAATCTATCTTTTACTTCATCCCATATTGCGGATTGCTGACAAGTTCTTTCAACAATTTCATCAAGAGTCTTTTTATTTTTTATTCCATTTATTTTTGGTCCATAAACGATGTTTTCATAAATAGTTTTAGGAAACAGATTAGATTTTTGAAAAACCATCCCAATATTTTTTCTAAGATTTACAACATCAATATTTTTATCATAAATATTTACACCATCAACGGAAACTTCGCCATCAATTTTAACATTATCAATTAAATCATTCATACGATTTAATACTCTTAAAAAAGTGGATTTACCACAGCCCGAAGGACCGATAAATGCAGTTACTTTTTTATCAGGAATGTTTAGTGTGATATTTTTTAGAGCCTGTTTCTGACCATAGTAAAAATTCAGGTTCCTTATTATTATTTTAATTTCTTTCATTTCTTTATTTGAAATTTATTTTTAAAGTCTGCCAATCGCTTTTCTAAATCTATATCTAAAAATAATGGCAGTTATATTTAATAAAAATGTTAACGTAATTAATACCAAAGTTGAGCCATATTGTATCGGCAATGTTTTAGTTGGATTTGATGATTGCGTAGCCAATATAAAAATATGATAAGCTAAAAACATAAACTGTTTTGCGGGATTTATCATTGGGATGCAATAATCTCCTATACATAAATCCGATACCGGTAAATGCGGCAAAAAGAATGCAGCACCCAGAAATAAAATTGGAGCTGTCTCCCCTGCTCCTCTGCTGATCGCTAATATTGTTCCGGTTAAAATTCCCGGTCGTGCCTGTGGCAATACTACATTTTTAATAGTTTGCCATTTAGTTGCGCCTAATCCGTAAGAAGCATCTCGATGAGATTTTGGTACTGAATTTAGTGCTTCTAAAGTAGATACAATTACAATAGGTAATACGAGAACAGCCAATGTTGCTGACGCCCAAATTAATGCCGGCTGCCCGAATAATAATCCTGTTTCAAGCACCTCATCCATTCCACGCCCGACAAAAAGGATAAAAAATCCCAAACCAAATAATCCAAACACAATTGACGGAACACCTGCAAGATTATTTATTGATGTTCTGATAATGCGGGTAAAAATGGTATCCTTTGCATATTCGTTTAAATAAATTGCGGCACAAACACCAAGCGGTACTGCCATTAAAATCATTATAAGTGTAACTGCAATTGTACCAAATATCGCAGGGAATATTCCGCCTTCAGTCATATTATTTTTTGGATCATCAAAAATAAATTCAACTGAAATGCTTCCGATACCTTGCGCAATTATTTTTCCAAGAAATGCTATTAGAACAATCACAAGGGAAAAGAACATAAGCCTAACAGCCCAGATGAATAAGTTTCCAAGAATATCTTTTTTCTTTTTACGCAGTTCTAACATTTAGTTTCCATCAAAAATTATTTTTCTTTCTCATTTTGTTGATAATAATTTCTGCAATAAGATTTAGAAAAAAAGTAATTGTAAATAAAACTATTCCGATAAAAAATAATGAGTAGTAATGATCTGAGCCTTGTGAAACTTCACCCATTTCTGCGGCAATAGTTGCCGTCATGGTTCTAACACTAAGAAAAATGTTTGATGTAATATTTGCAGCATTACCGGCAGCCATAAGCACAATCATCGTTTCACCAACAGCACGACCAAAACCTAAAATGATGCTTGCAGAAACTCCGCTAAACGCAGCGGGTAAAATTACTTTACTTATTGTTTGCCATTTAGTTGCGCCTAATCCATAGGAAGCCATTCGCAGATCATTTGGAATTGAATGAAGTGCATCTTCTGTTAGAGATGCTATGACAGGAATGATAACAAATGATAATCCGATGGAAGCAACAAAGGCATTCAATCTATTATCAGGATGAAGCAGATCATTAAAAAATGATGCTCCGATAACTAACATTACAAATCCAATTACAACAGTTGGAATGCCTGCAAATATTTCTATAAATGGTTTTAGGAATTCTTTCCATTTGGGATTTGCAATTTCAGAAAGATAAATTCCGACAGCTACACCAAGTATTGTTGAAAGTATTGTCGCAGGAATTGCAGTCAACAACGTACCCAATATTAATGGGATGAGTGAATACCTTGGTTCTGTTGATGTTGGATACCATTGATATACTGTTTCAACGGTTCCATCAACGCCTGTTCTGGTTGTGTAAAGAAAATCTAAAAGACCAATATGCTCTAATGCTCCAAATCCTTCTTTAAATAGAAAAACAAAAATCAGGATTATAAATATTAAAGCGGCAATACCATTTAAGGTAAAGAAAATCTTTATTATTGATTCTTTTGCACGTGTAAATTTTTTTATTCGTTTACCGTATTTGGAATCTGCTGATTGAGAATAAAACTCTTTTTCTTGTTCGCTCATTAATACATAGTCTCGTAAAACAGACTTTAGTCTGGTGTTTTTTTTACATAAGCAGAATAAATTCTGCTCTACGTGGTTATTAAAAATTATAGTATAAAGTTACTCGTGCTGTTACAGATGGATCAAATGATAATCCTACGATTGAATCTTTTTCATATGATTCATAGATCACGTTTGGTATAATTGAAATATTTTTATCCACCTTAAAATCTACACCAGCAATAATATAGTTTCTTGAATCACTTATTATCAGCGGATCCTCATTCAAATAGGGATCGAAATAATCATATCTTAACAAAGCGCCTATGGTTTCAGAAAACCAATACGAAGCAAAAGCAGAAACTCCGAGTGCATTTACATTATTGATTTTAATATTGCCCTCTTCAATATAAGTGCTACTATTCTGATTTATCTGAAAAACACCTTCAACTCCAAAACTAAATTTATCCTTTTCAGCGTACCCTAAAAATAATGAACTAAGAATTGAATTATTGGAAAGAGTTTCATTTTCATTCTCTGGATTGATGAGTGCAGCTTTTGATTTAAAATCTCCTGTTAATGCAATTGTAAAATTATTTATCGGACTAAAATCCACGGCAGCGTAATATCTTTTATACTTATCTGTTTCAAGGCTGTTAGCGCTGTTATTTCCAAACATTAAAGTGTAATTAATATTGTTGGATTCTGAAATTTTACCACGCAAGGCAATTCCAAAATCGCGTGAAGGTACAAAACCTCTTAAATCCTGAATAGTTTTTTCCAAACAACGATAGCCCCAATATCTTTCTGAAACATCAAAAGAAGGAGTTGGCTGAATACCAAAAATCAAATCGGAACCTTCAAAAATATTTTTCCATTTTAATGATGCATCTTTTACAAAAACACCAATTTTATTATTTGAAGTGTTTGCCTTGGAATCTGCTTCCAATCTAAATCGTGCGGAAAATTTATCTGAAATATTTTTATCATAGTTTAAGGATGCACGTCTTAATAAAAATCCATTTAAATCTTTTGCACCTTCAACAGCGGTATTATCAAAATTCGAAAAATTTCCATCGCGGGCAACGTTGTAAAAATAATCCACAAAAACCTGCCCGGAGATTTTTCCCCAATTATCATCTTGTGCAAAACCACTTGATGAAAACAGCGAAACCAACACTACAATAAATATTTTTTTGTTCATATTTCTTCTCTGTTTTTTCGACTTAAAAAACAATATTGAAAGCTTCTCTCTCCAAAGAATCTTTCATAAAAACCAAAACTATTTTTTAGGCGGCAACGGAATATATTCCATTGTTCTTACTATATTTTGTCCATTCTGCGAAACAATATAATCGATAAAGTCTTTAAGTTTGCCTGAGACTTCACCATCAGTATAGCAATAAAGGTAACGGGAAATTGAGTAATCACCACTCCAAATTAAATCGTAATTTACTTTTTTGTTTTCTGCAGGTGAATAGGCTGGTGCATTTTCATCTTTTTTAATATGTAGGATTTTAACATCATTTCTTTCTGCAAAATAACCAACACCGCCGTAACCAATTCCTTTTTTATCACGAGCAACAGCTTCGCCAAGTGCTGCTGTACCTTGTAAAACTTGTGTTGATGGTGAAAAATCAACTTGTCTTCCATCAACTTTTCCAAGAACGTGATCTTTAAAAAACTCGTAAGTGCCGCTGCTATTTTCACGTCCGTAAAGTGTAATAGGTAAATCTGCACCGCCAACCTGTTTCCAGTTAGTAATTTTACCGGAATAAATATCACTGACTTGTTTAATAGTTAAATTATCTACTTTACTTTCAGGATGAACGATTACAGCAATACCATCAAGTGCAACTTTGTACTCAAATGGACTTAACTCTTTAGATTTAGCATCATCCAATTCGGAAGATTTCATTTCTCTTGATGCGTTTGCGATTTGTGTAGTTTTATTTAGCAGCGCCGCAATTCCCGTTCCTGATCCGCCGCCTGTAACCTGAATTGAAACATCAGGATTAAGTTTCATATATTCTTCAGCCCATTTTTGAGAAAGGTTTACCATCGTATCGGAGCCTTTAATTGTTATAACAGTTTGTTCAACTTTATTTGTATTCCGTTTACATCCAATTACTAACATTGGAATTATTGCAAGCAGAATAAACAGATAGCCTAAAGGATTCTCTCTTCTCATTTTTGTATCCTTGTTTTTATGTAGAAATATTTTATCAAGTGCAGAAAGATATGTAAAATGAATCAGTTCAATGTTAAGGCGATATTAATTCGATGTAAAATTAATGTTAAATCTTTTTGAAATCTTTGATTTTGCCTGTTTTTATCAAATTAATCCGCAAATTTAATTTACGATTTTGATAGATAATATTTAAGTTTGATGTGAAGATTAAATGAAAAATAAATAAGGATTACAGTGCCCGATTTTTTTAATACCTGGCTGCCATTTATCTATTTGTATGGTGTTGGAGGAATATTTTTCTTTGCAGGAATGTACATTATAACTAAAAGCGGATCTTTAAATATTAAACGGAAACACCATCGATTTTGGCTGAGAGTTTTATTCGGCGGATATTTCTTTTTTATGAGTTTGCATGCTTTTCTAATTATCGCGGCTCTATACCTATAGCTAATAACATACTGCTTTATCACTTTGAATCAATTAATTAGTAAACAATATTATTAACCGATTTTTTTTAGGATTATGTTATGCCTTCATTTTCACATACGTGGTTACCTTTTATATACTTATACGGTGTTGGTGGAATATTTTTTGTCAGCGGTCTCTTTATCGTTAAAAAATCCGGAGCAGTTAACTTTAGCAAAAAACGACATCGCTACTGGTGGAAAATTACCATCTTTGGTTTTTTTTATTATATGGCTTTACATGTTATAATGATATTGGCAGCGTTGTATTTATGATGATAAAAATAGTGTTTGAGAATACTTTAATATTACTTGTCTTTGCCTTTCTGCCCCAATAAGGATCTACAACCAGCAAAGGCAGGTTCGGAATGACGGAACAACATTGATGTTAAAAACAGATTTCAAATTTGAATTACACAGAATTTTTTTAATAAATCAGAATTAAATTTTTATGGAAGTACATCACAGTTTAGGCACATCAACCGATTGGATTGTAATGGTTGTATATTTTATTGCAATTATGGCTTTCGGTGCTTATTTCAGCAAATACAATCGAACAACAACAGATTTCTTTTTTGGCGGAAGACGTTTTGCATGGTGGTTGATCGCAATGTCAATCGTTGCTACTGGTGTTGGAAGCCATAGTTTTATAAAATATTCTGCAAAAGGGTTTACCGATGGTTTTGCATCCACAATGACTTACATGAACGATTGGTTTTTTGTTCCATTTTTTATTTTTGGATGGCTTCCGATAATCGTTTACACAAGGATTAGATCTATACCGGAATATTTTGAAAGAAGATTTTCACCGGGAACAAGATTTCTTGCAACCATTTTAATTTTGCTTTATATGATTGGATACGTTGGTATCGGATTTTTGACGATGGGAAAAGCAATCTTACCATTACTGCCGCAAGATTTTACGATACTTGGAATTCATTTTCAAAGTACATTGATGGGGTTAGTAGTTGTAATAGCATTGATAGTTGGAATTTATATTACTTACGGTGGACAAACCGCAGTTATCTTTACCGATCTTGCACAGGGTTTTGTTTTAATCTTTGCAGGAGCATTAGTTTTCTTTCTCGGTATCGATTACTTAGGCGGGTTTGGTATTTTTTGGAATCTTCTTCCAACAACCTGGAAATTACCATTAGCAGATTTTAACAGTCCACCGGGTTTTAACTTTGTTGGAATTTTCTGGCAGGATGGAATTGCCGGTTCTGTAGGGTTTTTATTTATGAACATGGGTTTGGTAATGCGTTTTATGGCAACAAAAAGTGTTGATGAAGGACGTAAAGCCGCAGCGTTTAACATTTTATTTATGCTTCCGCTTTCAGCCATTGTTGTAGGTAATGCCGGCTGGATTGCTAAAGCCATTTCTGTAACATCGCCTGATGTAATTCCACCAAATACAAATCCGGATGCGGTGTTTGTAGTTGTTGCAAATATTATTTCACATCCGGGTGTTTTTGGATTTATAATGGCAGCCCTAACAGCAGCATTGATGTCCACAGTTGATACATTACTAAATGCAACGGCGGCGGTTTACATAAATGATATTCATCGCCCGGCAAAGAAATGGTTAAGCAAAAAAATTCAAACAGTGAAAGAAAAAGATAAACAGGAATTAGGCGCAGCAAGAATTGCAACAGCACTATTTACAATTTTGGGTGTACTTGCAGTAATACCATTTAGTGCTTTTCCCACAGTATATGAAGCACACGGATTTTTTCATTCTACACTTACTCCCCCGCTTGTAGTAGCAATATTTCTTGGAGTGTTCTGGAAGAAGTTTACGAACGCATCGGTAATTGCAACCTTTGTAGTTGGTGTTGCATTGATGGTTCTTGGAATGTATTATCCAAAACCGCTTATTCAAATTTTTGCACACGGTACCGAGTATGATGCAAAACATCCATATACATACATTGGGGCGCTTTACAATTTATTTGTATGTGTTTTTGTTGGAGTAATTACAACGCTTACAAGAAATCAGCAAAAGAAAATTGTTGAAAAAATAAAAACGAATCCAAATCATAAATCCTTTATGCCAGGTATTACTTTTGTTTCGGGTGCAATATTTATGTTGATAGCTTTGAATGTTGCTTCACTTCCGGTACTATTAGTTTTAACTGCAATAATGCTGGTTATCGTTGTTATATCATCCAACTATTACTCAAAATATTCTGAAGAAACGCATACTGAAGGTTTAACCGTTTGGGGCATTGCAAAGGCAAAAGAAACATTTAAAGGCAGTAAAGTTAACGAGCGTGATGGTGAAACAATAAAAGTTAAATGGGTGCTAAAAGATTACGAAGATGATGTGATGAAGTTTTCAAAGAATGATATGTTAAAAATGGCTGCTGAACCCGGCGATCTTGTTTATATTTCGGATGCAAGAAAGATACTTGGCGGATTGAAATCCTGCCACAGCACTTTTGGCGAATCACACGATGAAGATGGAATCGTTTACATCACTCAAGAGCATGTTGATCAAGGGCAATTTGTTAAAGGTAAATTTTTAACTGCTGAGATGGAAATGTAGATGCGCAAAGTGCTTAGCGCATAGAGCAGAGCGAATAGAAGAATGAAATTATTTTTATTGATTAAATTGTATTAAGAATAATATTTTGTTAAAGTAAAAATCATTTTTTAAAATCCTTATGCAAGAAAAATCTAAATATTTTAGTTATCAAAACTTACCTTTAAATGAGAATGTAATTATTGAACATACTCTTAAATATTCTGATGTTGATGAAATTAAAAGTTTAATTGAAAAATTTGGAATTGATAAGTGTAAAACGGTTTGGGAAAAAACTATGATTCCTGATAAGCGAATGCGGAAATTAAATTTTTTTCTTGCAAAGTTTATTTTTAATATTTCTTTGGATGATGATGAAATAAACAAGTATTTTAATATACATAACATTACCAGAGCAGATAGAATCAATGAAATTTTTAACAGATAAAACAGAATCCGTTTTTAATTTGCTTGCTGATTATGATATTCTAAGCGAGTTTACATTTGTTGGTGGAAGTGCCGTTGCTTATTATCTAAATCATCGTTTATCAGAAGATTTAGATTTTTTTACATGGCATAAAAACTTACCCGAAAATATTAGACATCTAATAAAAGATCTATCCAAGACTCATTCTATTATTATTGCCAATCAGTCTAATCAATATCTTGATTTGATAGTTGATGAAATCAAGCTAACTTTTTTTGCAAACGATTGGGATATTTTACAAAAGGATAGAAAATGTATTAAAGGTAATATTTTTGCAGCAGATCTTAAATTACTTTGTGCGATGAAAATAAACGCTTTATCATTACGTGCAAAGTTTAGGGACTATTATGATCTTTATGTAATGAGTAAAGAAAAATTTACTATTAAAGATATATATAATTATGCTTCATTTTATTTACCTGGCATTACAAAAAAAGTTTTTGCCATGCAATTAACATTTATTGAAGATATCGAGGATGAAAACATTACACATTTAAGTCCCAAGTATAAAGTATCACTAAAAGATATTCAAACACATTTTGATAGAGAACTTGTAAAATTCTTTTAACATTACAACTTTATTTAATACTTCCAAACATTTTTTGCATCTCCTTATTTATCATTTGTAACTTTCGCAAAACCATACTCTAAAAACTCTTAGATCGTTTAGGAATGAAATTAACTTCATAACAACAGGAAAGATTCCCCGCCTATCGGCAGGCAGGTTCCATTTGGTCGAAATGACGGAACAATCGAAATGACGGAGTGTTTGAAATTACGAAACTGGTAGAATTACAAAATTTATTTTATGCTGTTTAATTATTGCTAATTGTAAAATGTGTACAAATTTTAGGTTGGTTTTTTAATATTCAATATCGATATTTGCATTAGAAAAAAGTATTGATTGCTATTAAATACATAAGATCGGGTAAACATAATTTGATTCGATTGGCAATCGTTTTTTCCTGTAAAAAGGTTTTTAATTTTATGATTTTTTGATTATACCCTCCATTTTTTCTTATCTACTGCCGGAGGGGGGAACTTGTTGGCGGAGTTTAATTTTCTTTGTCGTGATACTTAATCCTGACAGCTAATATTAAAGGCAAGTATGTACCGATTCTATTTTATAAATATTTTCTTAGTTCACTATTATTTAAGCACCGACTTATGATTTTTTAGGTTTGGAGTTTGTGCATAATTTTCACTTTTTTCAGTTCGGATGTGACTGTTATTGGCGAAGCCATGCTAAGAGCATAGAGCTAAGCGCGGAGAGCAGAGCGATATATGGAGTATGGTTGAGGGAGGATGGAAAGAGGCAGAACAGATTATGGTAATGGAAATTATATTTGGAGTTTTGGAATATTGGAGTTTATAAAGTTTGGATGAGAGTGATTTTTAATAAACCTTTAATTATAAGGAACAATTAGAAATGTTTAAGTTTTTTTATATCATTTTGTTAGCCGGATTGTTTATAATCATATCTTGTTCGGAATCAACTGCTCCTGATCCGTTATTTGAATATAAACAAGATGTTAACGGAAGTTTACAAGTTGATGTAAATATTAATAAAATCACTTTAGAAAATTCTATTGGTTATATTTTTCTTAATGGATCATCTGATTCACTAAACGCAAGTTATGTTTTAAATAAAACTGTAAAGGTTAAAGAATCATCACTTGCACAGACTGAGTTTGATAACATCTTATTTGATTATTCTACAAATTCAGACAGCATAAATTGCAACATCAACTCCCCTTCGGTTGTATTTGATAATTATAAATGTTCATTAAATATCAACATACCAACAGGAAAAGATATTTTTGTAAAGAAAAATAATTTTGGAGTTCAAACATATCAGTTAGAAAACAATCTGCATATCGAAACTGCAAAAGGTGAATGTGTTGTTGAAGGACACGGCGGATCGGTTGAAGCAACTACACAATCCGGTAACATTGAGGTTATGGTTTTGATTCCGGACAGCGGTTATTGCAAAAGCTATTCTGTGGATGGAAACATTACTGTTCAAGTTCCTATTGGAAGTTCGGGTAGTATCGTTATTAAAACTACAAATGGAACTGTTTCTTTTTCAAATCTTAACATTCACAATTTGGTACAAACATCTAAACAGATTACAGGAATTATTGGAACGGGCAGCGGTACTATTTATTTGGAATCGGTTAATGGAAATGTTTTGTTGAAGGGGTTTTAGTTGGTAGTTAGTTGGTTGTGGGTGGTAAGTTGGTTAAATAAGAGATCTGGAGTTTTGGAGTGATAGATTTTGAGGTGAAGCAGAGGGCATAGAGCTAAGTGCATAGCGCTGAAGATTTGAATTAATGGAGTGATGAAATCTTTGAACCTTTTTTTGAATATCGAATAGCGTACATGAATATTGAATAATGAAAGAAAGCGGAGGACTAAGGGCTTAGAGTATAGTGCAGAAGTTTCGGAAGATTGGAATTTGATTTAGCTGTGTA
>JAGOXU010000089.1 GCA_018059515.1 Ignavibacterium sp. | reverse complement strand
TTTGCCGCAGCGCAGTTACTTACCGAGAATATTATTCTTTACAGCTTAAGAAATATTACCCTTCGCGCAATGGGATTTTTTGGAATGGCTTTGCAGGAAGTTCTTGGCAGTGAGCGTGAAAGTGTTGTGCTAAAAGAAAAAATAAAAGTTTATGAACAGACAATGTTCGATGCAAAAAAAGAAGCAGAGTTAACTCTTCGCGAAGCAAAAGTAAAAGCTGAAAAGCTAATTAACGATGCTGAGCTGCATGCAAAAAATACAATTTTGAAAAAAGAAAGAATTGAAAAAGAACTTAAAGAGTTTATACATACAGAACGAGAACTAATTAAAAAGTACGAAGAATTATAGTCCACTTACACACTACAACAATTTACAATGTTTAAGCAGAATTTAGAAAAAATAGGTTATCCCCAGTTAGAACAAGAAGTTTTAAAGTTCTGGCAGTCAAATAATATTTTTGAAAAAAGTATTTCCACTCGCGATGAAAATAAATCGTGGACGTTTTACGAAGGACCGCCAACTGCAAACGGCAAACCAGGCATTCATCATGTAATGGCAAGAACTTTAAAAGATTTGGTTTGCCGATATAAAACTTTACAAGGGTATCGCGTAAACAGAAAAGCCGGCTGGGATACACACGGTTTACCCGTTGAAATTGAGGTTGAAAAAGCTCTTGGTATAAAACAAAAAAGTGAAGTACTTGATTACGGAGTTGAAAAATATAATCAAAAATGCCGCGAATCAGTTTTTACTTATCTTGATCTTTGGGAAAAGATGACAACCCGCATGGGTTACTGGATTGATTTAAAATCTGCATACATAACTCTTGATAATAATTATATTGAATCTGTTTGGTGGGCGCTTAAAACTTTATTTGATAAAGGACTTCTTTATAAAGATTATAAAATCGTTCCGCAAGATCCAAAATCCGAAACGGTTTTATCATCTCACGAACTTGCGCTTGGTTACCGCGAAACAAAAGATCCATCTGTGTATGTACTATTCAAACTTGTTAACACCGATGAACATTTTCTTGTGTGGACAACAACACCTTGGACACTGATATCAAACGTTGCACTCGCTGTTGGTTCTGATATAGATTATGTAAAAATTAAAACTGAACAAACAATAATGATTCTTGCAAAGGAAAGATTATCTGTTGTTGATAAAGAATATCAAATTCTTGAAGAGATGAAAGGCAGCGCACTTGCAGGAATTGAATACGAACAGTTAATGGATTACTGTGATGTTGATAAAAAAGCTTTTTATGTAGTTGAAGGAAATTTTGTAAGTACGGAAGATGGTTCAGGTATCGTACACATTGCACCCGCGTTTGGTGCGGATGATTATGAGGTTTCTAAAAAATATAATTTGCCGATGCTTCAGCCGGTTACTCGCGGCGGATTATTTACTGAAGAAGTAATTGATTTTGCAGGACAGTTTGTTAAAGATGCTGACGCAGGAATTATTATCAAGCTAAAAAAAGAAGGCAAGCTTTATAGAAAAGAAACTATACTTCACACATATCCATTTTGCTGGAGACATCCGGAAGTACCTGTAATTTATTATGCACGCGAAAGTTGGTTTATCCGTACAACATCAGTTGCAAGTAGAATGATTGAACTTAATAAACAAATCAACTGGCAGCCGCCTGAAGTTGGCAGCGGTAGATTCGGAAACTGGCTTGAAGATAATAAAGATTGGGCATTATCGCGGGATAGATTTTGGGCTACACCATTACCGCTTTGGGTAAGTGAAGACGGCGATGTTTTTGCAGTTGGAAGTATTGAAGAAGTTAAAGAAGGTTTTATTGAAGAAGATGGAAAAAGGATTTCATTAAAAGATCTGAATGAAATTGATCTTCACAAACCATTTGTTGATAAAATACTTTTTGAAAAAAATGGCAAAATATACAAACGCACTCCGGAAGTAATCGATGTTTGGTTTGATTCCGGTGCAATGCCTTTTGCTCAATATCATTATCCATTTGAAAATAAAGAAGAGTTTGAAAAGAATTATTTTCCAGCACAATTTATATGTGAAGGAATTGATCAAACACGCGGATGGTTTTACACATTGCACGCAATAGCTACAATGTTGTTTGATAGTGTTGCATTTAAAAATGTGATTGTTAATGAATTGATTTTGGACAAAGCAGGAAGAAAAATGTCTAAATCAATCGGAAACACCGTTGATCCGTTTTTACTTTTTGATAAATACGGTGCGGATGCAACTCGCTGGTATTTGGTTACAAATTCACCGCCCTGGCGTCCAACTTTATTTGATGAAGATGGTTTGATTGAAGTTCAGCGAAAATTTTTTGGAACATTGGTAAACACATATTCTTTCTTTGCGCTTTATGCAAACATAGATGGTTTTAATTTTAAAGATGCAATGATTCCGTATGAAGAAAGACCTGAAATAGACCGTTGGATTATATCCAAACTAAATGCGCTTGTTGAAGAGTACGAACAGTTGATGAACGATTACGATGTTACAAAAGCTGCTCGTGCCGTTTCAAGTTACACGATTGATCAGCTTTCAAACTGGTATGTAAGAAGAAGCAGAAGACGTTTCTGGAAATCTGAAATGAATAAAGAAAAACTTTCTGCTTATCAAACTTTGTATGAATGTTTATCAACCATCTGTAAACTTACAGCACCGTTTGCACCGTTTATTTCAGAAGCAATTTATCTTGATTTGAACAACGAAACTAAGCGCGAAAAATTTGAATCAGTTCATCTTGCAGAGTTTCCTAAAACAACATATCGCGACCAGACTTTAGAAGATAAAATGGAAGTTGCTCAGAATGTAGTTTATCTAACCAGAGCAATCCGTGCAAAAAATAATTTAAAGGTTAGGCAGCCTCTAAAGAAAATTATGGTTGCACTTGATAAGAGCAAACAGGAAGCTCTTTCTAAAATGAAAGATGTAATTTTAGAAGAAGTAAATATTAAAGATCTGCTTATCTTAACGGATGATTCTGAGATTGTAACCAAATCTGCCAAAGCTAACTTTAAAACAATCGGACCTAAATTTGGTAAAAAAGTAAAAGCTGTTGCAGAAGCAATCAAAAACTTCTCCAAAGAAGATATATCTAAAATTGAAAAAGGTTTAGAAATTACACTCAACATTGAAGATGAAAATCTAATAATTTCAAAAGATGATGTTGAGATAATTAGCTCGGAAATTACAGGCTGGGTTGTGGAAGCGGAAGCCGGAATAACGGTTGCAATCGATGTTGAGCTTAATGACGCTTTAATTGAAGAAGGTTTAGCACGTGAATTTGTAAATCGAATCCAAAACATGAGAAAAGATGCGGGATTTGATGTTACTGATAAAATTATTGTTAATTTTATTGGTTCTGAAAGATTTGTTAAAGCTATTAACAATTTTAATCAATATATTTCAACTGAAACTCTTGCAGAGAAACTTTCTGTGGAAAAGATCAGCGAAAACGGATTTACACAAGAGTTTAAAATTGGTGAGTTTGATTGTTCAATTAATATCGCAAAGGTAAATTCCTAAATAGAGGAGGATCTCGTTATGGCAGTAAAAAAAACTATAAAGAAAAGCGTAAAAAAGAGTTCAGCCAAAACAACAAAAACTGTTGCTAAAAAAGAACTGAAAAAGAAAAAACCTGTTAAAGTTGCAGCACCGAAGAAAACTATAAAAAAAGCAGAACCCAAGAAAAAGGAAGTGAAAAAAGTGACGGCAAAAAAAGTAACGAAGACTAAAATAGCTAAAACTAAAACGGCTAAAGCGAAAGCTGCTCCGAAGAAAACACCAGCAGTTAAAAAAGTTGTTGAAAAACAACAAATTGAAAAAAAAGTAAAACCAAAAATCTATAAGAAAAAAGAGGAAGAATATATTACGCCCGAAATGACAGCCGCTAATCGTGCTACGGCATTAAAGAAAATTAAAGGTTACAGTAAAAAAGAACTAGATCATTTTAGAGATATAATTCTTGAAAAACGTGATGAGATTCTTGAACAGCTCCAGAATTTAAGAGAGCAAATGCTCGATCCTACAACAGGTGAATATATAAATGAAAATTCTCCTTACTCATTGCACATGGCTGAGCAGGGAACTGATGCGATGGAAAGAGAAAAAACTTTTCTTTATGCACAGCGTGAAAATAAGTTTTTAGGATATCTTGAAGATGCACTTAAGAGAATTGATAGCGGCACTTACGGTATTTGCGTTGAATGTATTGAAGAACCGCAGCATCAATGCCCGACTTGCCCGCTTATTCCAAAAGAAAGATTAGCAGCCGTTCCGCATAGTCAATTGTGTTTACCTATGAAACAGAAACAAGAGAAGAAATAAAATTTGTAAGATGAAACCGGTTCAAAAGTTAGATTTACTGGAGTGTAATTCCAATGAACCTGCCTACCGCAGACAGGTTCACGGGAATGACATCTGAAACTGAAATTCTTAGTCAAACCTCATCCACTTTATCAAGGAGTTTGTATTAGTTGAAAGCGTTGTATTTATCATTTGCTGTTGTCATTATTGATCAGGTAACGAAATTAATGGTTAAGGGTTTCTCGATTCCATTTCTGAATATTAATTATGAAGGAATGTATCTTGGACAAGTGATTCCGGTGTTTGGTGATTTTTTTAGATTTACATTTGTTGAAAATCCGGGAATGGCATTTGGCTACGATCCCGGAAGCAACTTCAAATTAATCATTTCAATTTTTTCTCTTGTAGCAAGCATTGGTTTGATATTTTATCTTTATGTTATACGTGATAAAAGCTGGAGTTTAAAAATTGCTATTGCTCTTATTCTTGGTGGAGCTATTGGCAACTTGATCGATAGAACTTTTTATGGAGTGTTTTTTGATTACGCCCCAATGTTTTACGGAAAAGTTGTTGATTTTTTTGATGTAGATTTTTTTGATTTTACTTTGTTTGGAAGAAGCTATGATCGATGGCCTGTGTTTAATGTTGCTGATGCCGCTGTTACAGTTGGTGTTTTGATTTTAGTCTTTTTCTACAAAAAACATCAGGATGAAGATGAAAAGGTTGAAAGCAAATTAGAAACTTCTCCTGCATCAACTGAAACGATTTTGGATAGTAATGCTGTTGTAATTTCAAATAATGATAACGACAACAGTTCGGATATAACAAAAGAAAACACAAATAATGAGCAAACTGATATCCAAAAAGAAATTTCTGATTGATGTTCCCGAAGGAAAAAGAAAAGAACGCATAGATACATTTCTTACTCATCACATCGAAAACACAACTCGCTCTAAAGTACAAAAAGCTATTGATGCCGGACTTGTTACAGTAAACGGCGTTGTTGTCAAATCAAATTACAGTGTAAAACCATTTGATAAAGTTGAAGCAATTCAACTTATCTCTCCAAGACCTGAAGATGTTGAGGCGGAGGAAATTCCGCTTGATATAATTTATGAAGACGAGTATTTCATAATTGTAAATAAAGCCGCGGGAATGGTTGCTCATCCTGCTTATGCAAATTACACCGGAACTCTTGTTAATGCTCTTCTTCATCATACCAAATCTTTAAGCTCTGTAAATGAAGTTGGAAGACCAGGGATTGTTCACCGTATTGATAAAGATACGAGTGGATTGCTTGTTGTTGCAAAGGATGATTACACACACGCAAAGTTAGCTGCTCAGTTTTCAAAGCATACGATTGAAAGAGAATACCACGCAATTTGCTGGGGAAAGTTTAAGCAAGAAGAAGGCGAGATAAACAAAAAAATTGCACGCAGTAAAAGTGATAGAAAAAAATTTACTATCAGTGATAAAGAAGGAAAAGATGCAACTACTTTTTATAAGGTGATTGAAGAATTTGAATTCGCATCATATCTAAAACTTAATCTTAAAACAGGCAGAACACACCAAATAAGAGTTCATCTTTCCGGAATGGGTAAACCAATTTTTGGTGATAAAACCTATGGCGGAGATAAAATTCATTCAGGTTATGAATCACCGAAACTAAAAAGCAGAATTACAAATCTTTTGGAATTAATGCCAAGACAAGCATTGCACGCAAAAACATTGGGCTTCATCCATCCTCACACAAAAGAACTTGTCAGATTTGATTCTGATTTGCCTGAGGATTTTAAACTTCTTTTAGAAAAACTGCGCGCATAAGTACGTCATTGCGAACGAATCTTCGAGCGAAGCAATCTATTTTAATTCACCAGCGCACACTACAGATTGCTTCATCCCGATGAATCGGGATGAAGCAATGACATACAACTCACTTTATAGATTATAAAATATACATTCACTGATTTTTAACAATAAAATAATTAACTCTAATTCCAACTGAAAAAGTATTTGAATCTTGATTTGGATTTTTATAGGTGCTAATTGAATATCCAATGAAAGGCTCTAATGCCACACTTGTCGAAATAAAGTAATTTATTCCACCTGCAAAGCTAAATATGTGTCCATATTGATCGGAACCAAGTGCTTTGGAATAATTATATGCAGTTTCTACAAAAGGTAGAATTTTTAAGTTATCAAAATAATATCTTATAGTCGGTCCTAAAGTTAAATATCTGCGAATGTTTTTATTTTTAAGTATTACAGGGTTGCCGGTAAAATCACGATAAGTGGATTGAGTATTAATTTCATTATAGCTGAATGATACATTTCCACTTATTAAAAGATTGTCTATAATAAAAATTCCAAAATCGGGTGAGAATAAAAAATTATCCATTTTTGATTCATAATCAGATACTTGATTACTACTTGTGTTCTTAGAATGTGAATATAATACTGAACCTGACAAACTGTAATTGCCCGTATTTAACGCATACTGAGAAAATGAAATTGAGCTAAACAAAAACAACAAAATGATTATACCCAAAAGAGTAAAGTGTTTCATAAATATTCTCTCCCTTTATGATGATTTATTATGGATCTGTTAAACAATAAACTTTTTTGTTGCCAATACTAACCATGTATCCTTCACCTACAGCCACTGGTGAGGAATACCGATAACTTTTATCGTTTGCATATTCTGGAGGTAATCCTTTCCAAATTACTGAACCAGTTGAAGCATCAAGAACATATATATAAGCAAAATTACAAAAATACACTCGTCCATTTTGTACAGTGATAATTGTAATAATTGAACTTTCAGTTGCAACACTTTTCCATTTTAACTTGCCACTTCTCAAATCAAAGGCATACATTTTTGCAAGATTGTTAGAACCCATATAAACAGTTTCATCTTTAATTGTTAATGATTGCCAAAACGAATCATCATTTATAGTAGTTTGCCAAATTTTCCTTCCATTGAATCGATTCAAAGCAAACATTGTAGATGATGATGCAAATGTTAAGATACTATCTTTAATACCACAAGACTGAATATCAAAATTATGCGGAGATTCAAATCCCCATAAATAGTTACCCGTTTCAGAGTTATAACACAACATATTTCCTTTTAATCCCTGCCAGGAATTCCAACCTGTTGGTACATATATAAAACCATCTTCTGATATTACGGGGTTAAATGCTCCTTGATCATAACCTGAAGGAATAAGTTCTGCAAGATTTATACGTAATTCAATATTCCCCGTCAACTTAGATATTTTAATTACTTTGCCTTGCCCGCCAAGCACAATTGAATTTGCATTTTGAGACATAATTGATAAATCAATTGGAATAAGATCATTAATAATTGTTTCCCAAACTAAATTGCCATTTGATTTATCATAAGCTTTGATCCAGTTTGAATGGTTTAAAAATAAAAGATTGCCTGAATGTAATAATTTTTGAGATTGTAAAACTCTATTTCCACTAATACCCAAAAGTATTTCCCATTCGATATTGCCGCTCTCTAATTCTATACATTTTAAAGTTGAGTCAGCGGCTATGTATACTAACCCATTTTCTATCACAGGCATTACCAAATCAGAAAAGCCTTTATTTGGTACCGAGTATGACCAAATAACTTTTGCTTCATATTTTGCTATTGGTTCAATAGGTTGTTCACATTCAAAAGATGTAAATAATAATATAAATGGGATAAGAGTTATAAATATTTTAATTTTCATACATTTTATGTCCTAATATTAAAAGCCGTTCAATTATTAGTTGAACGGCTTACTTTGTACTTTATCTTCTTGGAAGATTTATATCATTTCTTTGTAGTGCAGTTCTAATTTGATTTAAGGATTCACTATTCGTTGTTTCTTCTAGATGATTTGTATGTAAAGCTTTTAGTTTTTTATCGTTTGCAATAAAACTTGGTGCCTGAGAAAATGTAGGGATAAAAGCATCATTAATTGGATTACGTTCATAAACTTGTTGAGCAGGGATTGTTTCACCAACAAAATATGTGTTCCAATCCTGTTGGTGCAACATATTTAAAGCATAAGAACCATATAAAAAACCATCACCCACATAATGCCAATAATAATAAAGATCCAAATCATTAGGGTCGCCGTATAATAGATATTCCTGCCAATAAAAATCAGCTTCATCATAACACGTATAAGAATAATATGAATAATAGCTTATTAAATTTAGCGCACTATTAAGACCATTCCCTGTTTCTACACCATTTATTTGTGCATCTGATAATCTCCAATGAGAATACCAATCCTCTTGTCCATATACTGCATATGTTGCCGGCGGTAAAGTAGCATTTGGGTTAGAATTTAGTGTATTAATAAAATTACTCGTTGGCCTTAAATCTTGCGCGGCTGGTGAATTTAAATCAAATGGATCAAAAAATAAATTTAAAATATCAATTAAATCAGCTAAAAAAGGTAAAGCAATATTATATATAGCATAGTCCCAGCTATAACCATATGCAACCCAACCTTGTGCAAGATCGCCCAACCACCATGCTGTTACCGTGCCTAAATTATTTTGTGTTCTTGTTATAATAGGTGCCCCAGTATGTGGTGTTCCTATAGTGATTAATGCTCTAATATTACTGTTTGAAGCTTGTTGTCTTTTTATTTCTCTTGCTAAATCACCACCCATGCTATGTGCAACAACAACCGTATTATTGTATGGTACTAATGAAGAAGCCATAGAAGTTGCTGTTGGATTTATTGAAGCTAAGCCATTATATGATATATTAGTTGAATGTGAAGTTATATATACTTGATTAAATAATCCTTGCGCATACTGCCAAGCTGAATTATTAGTACTAGCTCCGAATCCATGTAAGTAAGCAATATTGCTAATTGGAGGAGGAGGTGGTGAAGTTACAGTAAAATAAGTAGAAGTTTGCGTACCGCCATTAGCATTTATTACCCATATTCTATATTGCCCAACTTGAATAGGTGGTACAGGAACTTCAATATATGTTGATGTAACAATTATTGGAATCGCAGTAATATCACCGAATCTAACACTTGTCCAATCAGCAGGTGGTTTATTAATTGGATTGAAGGGTTTAACAAAAGGATCAGCTAAACTAAAATAAGAACCGTAAATTTTTACAATAGTTCCTACAGGTCCGCTTTGTGGTGTAAAGGAATTTATTATTGGGGTTTGTGAAAAAACTTGCGTTGTATTTACTATTACAAGAATGGTTAAAGCGATTTTTAGAAACGAGATATTTTTCATAATTAAATTTCCTCTTCTAATTAATAATTAAAATCCATTTGTAATTATTAAATTTTTTTCTTTTCTAGTACTATTTATTCCATAGAATTTTTTATGAATAAGAGTTTTTCCATCTTTTTTTTCTAATATATTCTCTGATACTTTTTTCCCATCCTTATACAATTCTGAACTTTCTGACATCCCAGTTTTAGAATTAAAAATCATTTTTATCTGTAAGATATTATTTATGTCCTCATTTGGTTTAAACTGTCTGGAAATTTCGTATCTATCATTTCCTAACGAAATAACTTGATATCCCTTTTCTTTAAATTTACTATTGACTTCTTCAGAGGTTAATGAAGACCAATTTATTTTTGGACTATTAAGTTTATTTTCTCTTTCCCCTCTATCGTCCTTTACTTTTTTAATTAAATCAATAAATTTTTGGTCTAAAGGCGAACTTTTCTCCTTACTGTCAAATCTGTATGTAATTATACCCGAATTAACTTCTATATTTTCAGGTAAAAAAGAATTATTTTCTCCTGATTCTGAAGTGAATGTTAGTGAGCCATTTCCAGATTTTGAAGATATATTTGATTGCACAAAAAACTTTTCTGATGTAGTCAATTTGTTTTTAATTTGATTAGCAAGTGGTTCTTCTGATTCGGTTACAAAAAATGATAGATTGGATAAATTTGAAGACATGGCCAAATTTTTATTTACATCATTGGTGCGGGGGGGGGGTAACAAATATCTCATCTTTACAAGAACTGAAAATTAATGCTATAGTAAATGTTAACACAAAGTTTAATAAATTCTTTTTCATATATTTAACTCCTTTTAAGATTGTTATGAAATAAAATAATTATGTAAGTGGGATTGGATTAGTTTAAGATGAGTTCATTTTTCCCTCCTCATTTTTTTGTTAAAGAAAGAGAATAAAAATAGGTCTTGTAATTTTCCTGTAAGCATTTTAATAAAATTAATTATTAGAAGCAAGAATTAATTTCTATAAAATTTCCTCAATAACTTCATAATTGAATTTTCATAGAAATGATAGTCATAAATTTTTTGGAGATTATGCCAAGACAAGCATTATTGCGAGCGAGTATGCTGCCATAGGCATCCCTTTGGGAAAGCGAAGCAATCTATTAATTTCTTAAGTATAGTATGTCAGTCTGAGCTTGTCGAAGACTGACATTTTAATATTTTGTCACACTTCGACAGGCTCAATGTGACAATTATATTGATAGTACTAAACTCTCGCAATGACATACACCAATCAATTTCTTATATTTGTATCAACAATAATCAAACAAAAAACGAAAACTATGTTAAAACTTTATAACACACTTACTAAAAAGGTTGAAGAGTTTATTCCTCTCGTCCCAAATGAAGTTAGAATTTATATGTGCGGACCGACTGTGTATGATTACTTTCATATCGGTAATGCGCGCTCATTCGTAATGGCTGATATTGTGCGTAAATATCTGGAGTACAAAGGTTACAAAGTAAAATTTGTTATGAATCTTACCGATGTTGACGATAAGATCATTAAAAAAGCTATTGAAGAAAAACGAAAACCGAATGAAGTTACAGAAGATTATATAAGTGCTTTTTTTGATGACATAAAAAAGCTAAAGATTAAAAAGGCAGATGTTTATCCTAAAGCTACTGAGCATATAAGTGAGATTATTGATCTAATCAAAAAACTTTTAGATAAAAAATTTGCTTACAACAAAGATGGAAATGTTTTTTATGATGTTAAACATTTTAGTGAATACGGAAAACTAAGTGGAAAAAATATTGAAGATCTTGAATCCGGTGCACGAATAGAAATAAATGAAGATAAATCTAATCCATTAGATTTTTCTTTGTGGAAAAAAGCAAAACCCGGAGAGCCTTATTGGGAAAGTCCGTGGGGCAAGGGAAGACCTGGCTGGCATATTGAATGCTCTGCAATGAGCTGCAAGCATCTTGGAGAAACATTTGATATTCACGCAGGCGGAAATGATTTAATTTTTCCTCACCACGAAAATGAAATTGCACAGAGTGAAGCCGCAACGGGAAAACCATTTGTAAAATACTGGCTTCATTTCGGTTTTCTAAATATCAACGAAGAAAAAATGTCTAAATCGCTCGGTAACTTTTTTACAGCAAGAGATGTGTTAAAAAGATATTCTGCGGAAGCGATAAGAATGTTTTTTGCACAAGCATATTACCGCCGACCATTGAACTTTACAGATGAGCTTTTAACCGGAGCAGAAAAAGGTCTGGAGAAGATTACGAACCTTGTAGATAAAGTTAATGATGAGATAAAGAAAAATAATTCCGGAATAAAACCTGAATTTGATTTCAAATCTTATTATCAAAGATTTGAAGAAGCAATGGATGAAGATTTAAATACCTCGCAAGCAGTTGCAGTTATTTTTGATTTTGTAAAAGAAGTAAACAGGATAATTGCTTCCTCAGAAAATATTGATGTAAGTTTTTATAATTATGTAAAAACATTTCTAACAAAAACAGCAGAAAATGTTCTTGGCATTGTAGATTTTAACAAAACAACTTCCGGCGATGATAAACTTGTAAATGATTTGATTGAATTGCTTATCACTCTTAGAACCGAAGCTAAACAAAATAAAAACTACCAGCTTTCGGATACGATTCGTGATAGACTAAAAGAGCTTGGTGTTGTTTTACAGGATAGTAAAGAAGGAACGAGTTATAAGATTGGGAAATAGAAAAATATCTCAAACATTGAATCTTTGATTACATTATAAAGAGGAACAATAAACTATGGGTTTTTCTAATTTCGGCATATATGTAGTTTTATCTATTCTTGTAATTTATTATCTAATCGAAATTATTCTAATTAAAAAATTTTCAATTAAGTTATTTGGAATTGCTGAAATTCCAAGTCGATTAAATTTTATTGGATATATAAAGTATTGGACAACAAAATTTAAAGCGGAAGGTATTTCCAATCTCACAAAATTTTTAATCATTATTTGGATTGGTCTTTATGTTATAACCATTATAATTTCAATTTCATTCATAGGGATAATTATCCTGAACTTCTTTAAAATTAAAATTATATAAATCAAAAAAATAATACGATGTCAATCTATTTAGGTTCTAAGAACATTTCATCAAAAATATTACCTATCCCAAGAATAAGATTTGGGTACAAAGATTTTTTTAATGCTGCCATTTTGCGGATGTTAGCTTCACCGAAAATTACAAACCCAGTTCCTCAAAGGAAC
>JAGOXU010000270.1 GCA_018059515.1 Ignavibacterium sp. | reverse complement strand
AAAAAGCAAAGGCGCAGCTTTATCAATAAGAAAACATAAATAAAAATGACTGTCCAAAAATTATTATTTTTAGACAGCCATTGTAGAACAACTTTTTGATAGTAACTATCAAGACATTTGAAACTATTTTATCAGGATCATTTTTTTAGTCTCAACAAAACTCTGTCCTGAGCCTTGCCTACCGGCGGGCAGGCTTGTCGAAGGATCAACAGCTCTCAGTTGATAATAGTAAACTCCACTTGCCAACTGATGACTGCCGACTGAAGACTTGAATTCAATCTCATAAATCCCAGCGTTTCTAAATTCGTCAACTAATGTAACAACCTCATTACCAAGTACATCATAAACTTTTAAAGTTTGATAACTACCGACTGGAGACTGCCAACTGATTTTTGTACTTGGGTTGAAGGGATTTGGATAATTCTGAGATAGTGTAAACTCAGTTGGTATTGATCTTTCATCATCATCCGCGATGTCTGTTGTCTCTTCAAACAATGATATTTTAAAAGCATCTGCTCTTATTACTGGTCCCGATGAGCTTTCACCCGAATCAATTACTTTTATAGCAACTGTGGTTTGTGCGGGCAGAAAATATCGCCCAATATTTTTCCATCCGCCGCTTCCTTCGTTTTGATTTAAATAAATAGAGTCAATCACAACACCATTTTTGATGATTAAATACAATGCATTGTTTGCAGAATTTACGGTTATAGGTAGTGTTTCAAAAATATCATAAACCCCACTTTTGTTTAACTCGAATGTAAATGTTGCTGTTGGACCGTTTAGACTCGATTGAATGAAGGCATATCTACTTGATAACCCATAGCTTTGTGCTACACTTGTAAACCACGAACCTGTTTCGGAGTAAGAACCAAAATCATCATTATCAACAATTTTAAAATAGTTTTCTACTAAAACAGCAAAAGGAATTTTTTTAATTGGATTTATTGGATCGTCACTATCAACAATTATAGTGTCTTCAAGCGCTCCGATTTCATTTGCAATAAATCTCAGAGGAATATTCAGATTGTTCATACCGGAAATAATAATTGGAAAAGAGGAGGTTAATTCAATATTTCCACCAGTCGAACTGATACTGTTAATTGTTAAATTATTAATACCGATATTACCTAATTCAAGATTGAACAACACAGTATCTTCTATGCTGACTTCATTCAGATCAATAAACTCAGTCTTTGTTACTAACTGCCGTTCCCGCACATAAGCTGTAATCTTTAACACATCTGCCGCTAATGTTTTTGCAGATGATTGATTGTTTTTTGCTGACATTTCAATGAAATTATTTTCGCTGGTATTAAGATTTATTGTTGAAACATATAGCCATTTTTCAAACTCCCCAGATAGAGAAATGACTGTAGAGTCTTGAACAATTCCGTTTTTATATAAATCAAAATAAACCGTATCAATGTGGTTTGATATTTCCGGGAACTGAATAAACACATTGTACACTCCTGATAATTCAACATCCAAATTCCATTTTGCTTTAGTTGAATCGCCGTTGTTAAGGTTTGCAACCCTTGAATCAATGTTCCATGCAGCAACTGTTGATGTTACCCAGTTGCCATAAATTTCACTATAGTCAGAATCACCGTTGTCTATAAATTTATCATCCGGCAAATATTTAATAAATGATGTTGCTACATTTCCAACCGTGTCCGTAACTGCCACTCCAACCTTGGCAATTTCACCCAGCGGAAAAGAGGTTAATGTTCGCCACATATTTTGTGATACGTTTTCACAATCAACTTTAAAGTATCTTTCATATCTGTCTTTAACCGCGACAAAAGGCTGAGATTGAAAAATTGTTTCGTCTGTATTTATTAAAAACCGTACATCTGTTCCTGTTAATTCTTCTGTTAATTGCAAGATAGGTTCCTGCACATCATTTCCCTGCAGCCAAAGTTGGTATGCCTCAATAGCTGTGCAATATTTAAACTGAACCGCAGGATAATTAGTTGCAGATTGATGAGCTATGGTATTAACCTGCTGAATTTCTGTTAAAAAATTTTGATCAGGAAGATGCGACCAAAGACAAATTACTTGATCAGTTCCCAAATTTGCTTTTTGAAAAATCTGATCCATTAACTGCTGCGTTACAGATCCCATATATTTTGATCTTACGTTCCAACCTTTTCCATCGCCGCTTAGTTGATAATTATCAGTTGCCGGGTGAAAGGGAACAAATTCTGGTGACGACAAAGACCAATCATAAACATTATCAATTGGTTCTGTTATGTCATTTCGTTTATTTGGATAATCGTTGTGCAGGCTGTACGGTAATAAATCATTTAGATAGTTTTGCCAATCATTATCCATATAATGCCAGCCGCTTCTGAATGAAACGGGAAAAACATTTTCTTCCAGCAGATATTGAGCAAGAGTAAAATCAAAATCATCTTTTGTTTCTAAAAACGTTTGTGCCTGATTCCACCAGTATTTACCGTCTCCGTCATAGTCTGTCCACCAGAAAGTATGATAATGCAACGATAGTTCGTCACTCCAGGTTTCTATTTTATCGCCAAAATATTTTTTCATCAAGTATAGTGTCATTGTATTGCTGATCGGCACATTATTATTAGTAGCATAACGAAAAATATTTCCCGCCATCATCCACCATGTCATTTTAAGTTTATTGCCGTAAGAGTCCACAATCTGGCTGCGAAAAGCATCACTCATTACAACAGAAGTATTGCTGCTTGTTGCGGTAAACAAATCTAAATTGTAATAACAATTATATTTAGCAGTATTCATTCCATCCCAAATTGCTGTGTCGGAACCAAGAACAAGATATACTTTACCCTGTGGGACAATGTGGTTTACTGAAATGATTAAGAGTAGAATTATAAGTTTAAGAGGTGTAAGAGTTTTCATGCCTATTCCAATAATTAAGAAACGCTTTACAAATAAAGGGAATTACATCTTAAGAGTAAAGCGTTTTTGAATTTTTAACGTTGGCGTTATTTGATTAAAATCATTTTTTTTGTACTTAAAAAGCCTCCTGCTTGCAATTTATAGAAATAAACGCTGGATTTTAATCCTGTCGCATTAAATTCAATCTCATAAATCCCAGCGTTTCTAAATTCGTCAACTAATGTAACAACTTCATTTCCAAGCACATCGTAAACTTTTAATGTTTGATGACCGCTGATTGGTGACTGCCAGCTGATTTTGGTGCTCGGGTTAAATGGATTTGGGTAGTTTTGTGCTAGATCGTATTTTTTGGGGAGTGCAAAATTTTCTTCCTTTTCATCCTCAACGCCAACGGGACTATTACAGAACGTTCCGCCCCCGCTGAATGTTCCATTAACCGTAATAGTACCCGCACAAAGATCTGCACCAGCTCCCACATATAGAGAAGTGCCTGCATCATAAACAACAGTACTCTGCCCATAAAGCAATGATGCAGTTAATATTATTGATAGATACATAATTATTGTTTTCATTGGTCACCTAAACTAACTTTAATGGATTCAATATCATTTGTTTTTAGCTTTTCAATCTCAACTACCAGCATATTTTGTAAATGTTCAAATTTATTCAGTTGATTTGTCAGCTCAACATTTTGTGCTTTTAACTCATCATTTTCTTTTTTCAGATCCTGGATTGCTTTTACAATTATTGGCAGAAGGTTGCCCGGTGTCGCTTCCAGTTTTTCGGGATTATCTTTAAGTACAAGGTTTAACCATTCTGCATTTTCTGTAGTCTGAACTTCATCTAGTTCCTGTGCAATGAAGCCTGCTGTGGGTTCTTCCTTAATTTTACTTCCGTCTGATATGTTATCATCATACCACTCTCTTTTATCCCAATTGAAAAGGCGCGGTTTTATTTTCATTAAGAAATCAATTCCTAAATCTAATTCCTTAATGTTTTGTTTATCTCTTGCATCTGATAATGAACTTATGTTTTGAACATTACAAC
>JAGOXU010000087.1 GCA_018059515.1 Ignavibacterium sp. | reverse complement strand
TCAGCTCTACCGTTTGCATTATACAGCGAAATATTTGGTTGGGCTGCAGGCGGATTTGTTGGAGTTCAAGGATTATCTCAAAAAAATATGTCACTTTACATGGGTGGATTAATTAGTACTAATGGAACAAAATATGGATTCATTCAAATTAGGGAATTCTATTTGCCATTTTATCCGAGGATTTATATCGCACCTGATATTTTAGGCGGATATTTCGGTGTGCTAAATGTTTATAAAGATCCACCCACTACTTTAATTGAAAATGATCCTAAACTTCGGGCTGGCAGTAACGAGTCAGATAAAAACGATTACATGGAAGTGAGCGGGAATGACCAATGGTATGAGCTTAAATTAAGATTTCTTCTTCCGATCGGGCATGGCAAAGATGAAGTTTACTTTTCTCCAACATTAGAAAACGGAATTTTAAAATCAGGTGAGATGGGTGGCACAAACTGGAACCCATTTATAAGTGGAAGAACATTTATAGATATAAAACCATTTTATAGAAAACGAGTTGCCTTCGCTACAAATGGAATTGAATTTGCGTTAACTAGAGAGAATACAGATTATTATGTAAATCCAACACGCGGGAGCGTTCAGAAAATTGCTTTTAGAAGAGACTTTGGTTGGTTTGATACTATGGCACCCTGGAGTGTTGTTGAAACAGATCTAAAATGGTATTTACCCCTTAACGAAATATTGTTCGATAAAAATTCTCTGCCAAAAGTATTAGCATTTGATTTCTGGACTGTTAACACTCTAACTTGGGACAGTTATGATGTTGTTGGACAGGATACGGAGGGTAATGAAATCAAACAATATCATCGTCCTCCACCTTATACAGGCGCATATCTTGGTGGCAGATATAGACTTCGCGCATTTTACGAAGGACGATTTAATGATAGAGCGGCAATTTATTATGGAGCCGAATACAGGCATATAATTGGCTGGAATCCATTTGACTTATGGTCAGTTACTGAAAAATTAAATGTACACTGGCTGCAGTTAGCAGCATTTGCAGAATTGGGCAGAGTTGCACCCGAATGGAACATCTCCACTTTACACACAGATATGAAATGGAGTGCAGGCGGCGGTATAAGAATTTTTATGAACAACTTAATCTTAAGGGTTGATGGTGCTTTTAGCAAAGAAGGATTTTTTACTCAAATGTACGTTGATCATGCTTTTTAATCTATTAACCAAATTTGATTGACATCAAAATAATTTTACTAAAAGGGAAAAATGAATCACATAAGTTTTGATCCAAAGAAAGCTATGCATTATGAAGAATATGCGCATAAAATGATCAAAATATCTCAAGAAAAAATGAATCACAATAAATTGAATGATCGAGTGAAACTACAACATGGTTATATCGATACCTTACCACAATCAGAGGAAGATGGTGCCGCTATATTAATTTTTGTACTGTGATCCAAGCGTAGATCATTTTTAATATCTCTCAATAGTATGGATGAATTTTATGAAACTTGAAGGTGTAGCTTTAGAATTAGTAACGAAAATATCGACTCAATCTATTAAGCAAAACTTTTTTACCGAAGCCGGGAGACTAAATTTATTATCAGAAGCGGGAATTGAAAAGCCAGGTCATTTATACAATTCAATCATGCTTGATGGATGGGCTTTTCCAAAAAAATAATTATTATAAGTTAGCCATGGAGGTGGTATGAAAATCAATTTGTACTCTGTATATACATATTTCATTCTTTCTTTACCAATTCTTTTCTTGGTTGGATTTAGCACACAAACTTTTGCCCAATCGAATTTTTATGAACGATTACCAACAGGCTTGGCGAAATACTCAAGCACAAAATTTACAGATACATTAAAAGTAGAAAGTACTATGGAAAAAAGCTATTGGCTTCCCGCTGTTGAAGTTATCGGGTTGAATCTTTCTCTTGGTGCAGTTAACACGTATATCTTCGATCAAGATTTTGCTAAAATTAGTTGGAGAACAATTGAAGATAATTTTAAGACCGGATTTGTTTGGGATGAAGATCATTTTTTAATGAATCAATTTCTTCATCCTTTTCATGGTGCTGCTTATTTTAATGCCGCACGTTCAAACGGACTAAGCTTTTGGGAGTCAACCCCTTATACAATTGGTGGAAGTTTAATGTGGGAGCTTTTTATGGAAAACGAGCCTCCTTCTTATAACGATCTTGTTACAACATCTTTCAGCGGAATAACTTTAGGCGAAATATCATATCGTGTTTCAAATTTAATTATAGATGAAAGTTCAATCAGGTTTGAAAGATTTCTGCGTGAGTTTACATCAACTATAATTAATCCTATGCAGGGTTTTAATCGTTTAATACGAGGGGATATGTGGAGATCGGGTTCTCCAAACAAAAGACCCGATTTCAAACTGGTTGTCTCTACCGGAATTCATTCCATGTTTCTCAGTAAAAACATTAATGACCAGAATACATACTTAACTCTTAGAGCTAATCTTAATTATGGTGATCGGTTTGATGTTGATAAACACACTGAACCGTTTGACTATTTCTCGCTTCACACTGAAGTTAATATCGCCGAAGGTGATGATTTAGTGGCAATATTTGCCAGCGGGGTTCTCACAGACAGCAAACTAAAACTTTTTGACCACACCGATAACATAATCGGTCTGTACAATGAATTCGATTTTTTTATAAATGATGTATATAAATTAACTGCCGCGAGTCTTGCGGGGCAATTAATCAATCGTATTACACTTTCAAATTCACTAATGATGGAGAATAATCTAAGCTTGTCGGCAATATTAATTGGAGGCACAAATTCACAGTACGCAGTTGAAGAAGGGAAAGAATATAATCTTGGACCTGGCGGAAGCGGAAGTGTTGGTATAAAATTTTTATTCGAGAATTTTGGGGAAGTTTTTTCAAACTATAAAAGATATTGGATTCATACTTTAAGCGGAGCCGAAGGAGAGGAATTTGTTGGCTTACTTAATATCGGAATTAACTATCAACTACTTGAAAATAGTTATTTGGGACTGGAGTACTTGTTGTATGAACGTTATGGTGATTATAAATATTATCCTGATACTCAAGACTCAAACTCAGCATTAAGAATTTATTTTAAACAGAATATTTAATAGAAGAGATTGAAGATCAACTAAACCATCAGCAAAAAATTAAGTTTAAGAATATTGATAAAATAGAAATTTTTGGAGAATGAATTGAAAATCCTCCTTGAATTGTATTGCCGTATTATAAGATCAAATCAGTTAAGTACTCAATAATTACTTATAAAAAAGGAATTTTACTATTGAATAAAATCACGTTAACCCACTCCAATTATTTGTTTGCAGCTACGCTAATATTTTTTCTATTTCTTACTGATGAATTAATTAGTCAAATTAAAACAGGAATAATTTCCGGTGAAGTGAGAGATGCAGTAACTAAACAGCCACTACCGGGTGCAAATATCATAGTTGATGGAACAAATTTGGGTTCAGCGTGCGATGAGAATGGTTATTTTGTTATAAAAAATGTAGCTCCGGGTAGATACTCCTTAAAAGCTTCAATGATCAGTTACCTATCTTCAGTGATAACAGAGTTAAACATAAACCCCAACAGAAATCACTCAGTAAATTTTGAACTTAATCCCATAGCTATGGAAATCGATGAGGTGAAGGTAACTGCAGATTATTTTTATAAACCCGATGAAAACCCGGTAAGTTTTAGAACAATATCTCCGGAAGAAATCAGAAGATCACCCGGCTCTGCGGAGGATATTTTTAGAGTGATGCAATCTTTGCCAGGCGTTGCTACTGCAGGTTCAAAAAGCGCCCAACTTATTGTTAGAGGCGGCAGCCCTGATGAAAATCTTACCCTGCTTGATGGTGTAGAAATATATAATCCAATTCATTTTGCGCGTACAGGTGAATCAATGGGAGTAATAAGCATAGTCAATCCAGCACTTCTTCAAAAAGTTGATTTTTTAACTGGCGGCTTTCCGGCAAGATATGGTGATAAAATGTCGTCTGTTTTTGATATGAGTTTACGGGATGGTAATAAGGAAGTTTTTAATACTGATGTTAATTTGAATATTGCAGGGTTTGGCGTAATGTTAGATGGACCCTTTGTTGAAAACAGTAATATGACTCTTTCTTTGCGACGAGGTTTTTTCGATTTGGTCACTTCAATTCTTAACCGTCCGGTTGCCCCAAGTTACTACGATGCAGTTGGAAAAGTAACTTATGATCTAAACAATAAAAATAAAATTAGTCTTTTAGGATTCTATTATTTGGATCAGATTGAACGTACCGGAATAGAAAAAGAAGAGACATCCAACTGGAACAGATTCGATTATTTGACGAGAGATGATTACGGTGCTGCAATCGGAGTAAATTGGCGT
Source organism: Ignavibacterium sp. (assembly GCA_018059515.1). GTDB lineage: Bacteria > Bacteroidota > Ignavibacteria > Ignavibacteriales > Ignavibacteriaceae > IGN3. Next base: position 8,464 of record JAGOXU010000087.1, on the reverse strand, counting down.
TCGCTCATTTCCGAAAATGCTTTTACATTAACAACTGCTTCATATACAAGCAATGGTTGGAATACACTTCAAGGTACCGAATTAGACCCGTCTTTAATGGGAGAGGATATACGTGAGAATGAATTTAGCTTGAAATCAGAATTAAATTATAAGTTATCAACAAGACTTAATATTAAGATGGGCGGACAATTTAAATCCATAAATTCATTCAATGAATCGTGGACTCCTGAAGATACAACACGAAGCGGTACAATTATTCCTGCAAACACAATTTCATATACTCCAGACGCAACAACAAAGGCAGCATTTTTTTTACAGACATCTTATCGGGTTATTGATCCGCTGATTATTACAGCCGGACTGCGTTACGATTATTTTGCACTTACCTCAGAAAATAATTTTAGTCCACGCATTTCTCTATCATATAACTTTACGAATAAAACTATTTTTAATCTTGCGTGGGGAAAATACTACCAGTCACCGGCAAGTTATCAAGTCGCACCAGACCCGCGGAACCTTTTATTAAAAAGCAGTTATGCAACACATTATATTGCCGGAATTGAGCAGCGTTTAGGTTATGATACCAAGGTGAGCATTGAAATTTATCATAAAGAACTTGCAAATCTTTTTGTTGATCCGGATAGTTCTAAACTTCTTTTAAACACCGGCAGTGGATACGCACAAGGAATTGAATTTGCACTTCAGAAGAAATTTACAGCAGGATTTGTAGGTAGCGCCTCATATTCATATTCAATGTCTAAAAGACGGGATTATGAATCAACTGCTCTCTACGATTTTGAATATGATAGACCTCATATTCTTAATTTAATATTTGGAATTGAGATGGGTTCCGGCTGGCAAATAGGAGCTAAGTTTCAATACGCTTCCGGCAATCCATATACTCCAGCTATTGGAGTAATCGAAAAAAATAATTCTTTCTATGTGCTTGAGGGAGAACAAAATTCTGCACGGTATCCCGATTTTCACAAATTAGATATTCGCATTGATAAGCAATTTGTTTTTGCTTCGTGGTCATTCTCAATATACCTCGATTTGTGGAATGTGTACAATCGTGATAATATAATTTCTTATTCCTTTAAAGCTGATCAAAACGGTGTCTTAACTTCCACCCCGAAATATGATATGGGAATAGCTCCGATTGTAGGCATTACCGCTAAGTTTTAGATATGCGAGTTGCATTATAAGTTACAAAATCTCTTAAGGAGGATAGCTCAATAAATAATTTATTTTCTTGTAAATAAATTATTTATGGTAAAACTATCAGCGGAGTTTGTCCTTCAAAGACTAACTCGTTTATTAGAAATTTTCTGAATAGCTGATCTGTTAATAAACGTGATCCTTTTTGAACAATCAATATTTCCTCAATTTTATTATTTATTTCTTTTTTGATTTCTGCAAAAGAATTATAAATGGTAAATGAAGTTTTAAGTTTATCGGTAAATGACTTTGATAAATCTTTGAACTGTTTTTCAATGTGCTGCGTGTTTTCTGAAGGTTTAGCTAAATAGAAAAAAGTAATGCTTGCTGCGTTTTTAAACATGTAGTTTAGATAAACATTTGATTTTAAAATGTTCAAATAATGTTTATTTGTTATTTCCACAAATATTTTTTCGTGCGAAAAATGGGCTATATCCTTTGGCATCGCAACTATTATATTATTTGTGTTCTCAATTAATTTTGCTGCTACACTTCCAATAAATAATCTTTTAAGTAAACCTGTACCTTTCAATCCAATAAAAATTAAATTCTCAAACCGCTTATCTAATAGCCAGGAAAGTGTCCATTGCAATGGTACTTCTGAAACAGAGTAATCAACTTTAGTATTTGGAGGTAAAACAGTCTTAACCAGCTCTTTTAGTTTAAGTAATGCTTCATAATTAGTTAGTTGTGTAATTCTCTTTTTGATTTCATTATTAGCAATAGCAGGTGCTAAGACAGTGGTCAGATGGACAAGAAGCAGTTCTGCATTTATTTGTTTACTAAAATCATGAGCGTATTTCAATAAGTTACTTGAGTAAACTGAAAAGTCTATAAGTACAATAAATCGTTTCTTCAATTTCATAATGATCCTTAGGATATAATTTATTTGTTCAAGCAATCATATACTTTGTTAAGTACTTCAGTAGAATCCGATAGAATAAATAAAATATCATTTGCCTCTAACACTGTTGACCCATGCGGTGTTAAGTATTTATCGTTTCGTTTTATCATTGCTATGATGGCATCTTGGGGAAACCCAATATCCACAATTTTTTTATTAACAACATAACTGTAAGGTGCAAGCTTAATTTCTTTTAAAGCCCTTTTTGAAATATTGGAAATAAACTTCTCGATTTCAGAAATCGGCTTAACTTTTCCGGGCAATGCCACATGCAGCCATTTAGCAACAATGGGCAAGCTTGTGCCCTGAATTAGCACCGATGTAATTGAAATAAAAAACACAATATTAAAAATCATATCGGCTTTATCTATCCCTGCTAATAACGGATATGTAGCAAATACGATAGGAACAGAACCACGTAAACCCACCCACGAAATATAAAAACGCCTTCTCAATTTCATTTTGAAAAAAATCAAACTAATAAAAACACTTATTGGTCTCGCCACAATAATCAGAAATAATGAGATCAGCAATCCGACACCAACAACAGGAAAAATGTGACTTGGAAACACAAGTAAGCCCAAAGTAAGAAATAAAGTAATTTGCATCAGCCAGGCTAAACCGTCATACATTTTTAAAATGGTTTTCTTATGTATAAGATCCTGATTGCCCAAATAAATTGCACAGATGTAAATTGCAAGAAAACCGTTACCGCCAAAAAAGTCGGTTGCAGAAAATGTAATAAACATTAATGCAATCGTCAGCACAGGATAAAGCCCGTCAAAATCAAGTCGAATTTTATTAATGATTAACTTACTGAGCCAGCCAAAAACAAACCCTGCTATTCCACCTAAAACCATTTGTGTTAGGAATAAAGGTATTACTGAAACTAAATCTTGGTTCTGATTAATTACTAAAGTTAGAAATACTATAGTAAGCACATACGCCATCGGGTCGTTGCTTCCGCTTTCTAACTCTAAAGTGGATCTGAGGTTTGATTTTAAAGCAAGTTTTTTTGATCGTAAAATGGAAAATACTGCTGCGGCATCAGTTGAAGATACGATTGAACCTAACAACATGCTTTCATAAATAGTAAAGTCGGTAACAAACCAAACAAAAGCCCCAAGAGATAGTGCAGTAAGTAATACCCCAACAGTTGATAAAACCAGCCCTTCCCGAAAAATAGGCTTTACTTCAGTCCAATTTGTATCAAGCCCGCCCGAAAACAAAATAAAGTTAAGTGATACTATTCCAATGAATTGTGCAATTTTTGGATCGTCAAAACGAATACCGCCGAGTCCTTCAGAACCCGCAAGCATTCCAATAGCCAGAAATAGCAGTAAAGTCGGTACGCCATATTTGTAAGATGTTTTACCTGCCACAACACTTACAAAAAGCAATAAGGATCCTACTAAAAGAATATTTTCAATAGTTAGATTCATTTAATAATTATATTATCTGTCTTTATAAAGATAGGGAGTGTTGACAGATATTTCCATAAAACATTTCCGTCTTGTTTTTGCAAAGCCAACATTGAAAATGACTTTTATTAGTATCTTGTTTTCAGAACAATTTTACCAAGGTCTTTGATCTCGTCTTGTGTTGTAAAAATTGTCCTGCCTTTTTTGGCAAGCACTTCCCAAGCTATGTTGCTTGTGATGTCATCAACAGCGCCCAGTGTTTTAGGATCTGCAATTACATCAAAAGTTCTTTCGGTTTTCATTAATACGGGTTGTGAATAATTCTGATGAACAATTAAAAGATCACCGCGTCCATCAATTGCTGCTTGATAAATTTCCTGCAGATCTGTTACTACTTTTCCCTGAGCAACCGCCTCCTTCATTTCTGTTATGGCTTTAGCTTTTCGCTGCTCCTGTAAACTTTCAATCAGCCGCCAGGTTTGCTGTACAATTTGATGCGGAGCTCTTTTGTTATAATCAATGTTTACAAATCCGTTATATACACTCGGTTTATCAGCCACCTGAATGAGCAGGCTATAATTGTCAACGGTACACACAACAACGCAATTTAAGTCTGTTTCATTACAAACTTTTACTAGTGCCTTGTCAATTCTGTTAAAATATTTTCTAATCAAATCATCAACATATTCCGGATCACTTTTTCTTTCCGGAAAAAAGATATTATGGACGTTTTCAGTAAACGGGAAATCATCATTTTTTATTTCCTGAATTATTCCATCATTTATCGCCTCGTATAAATTGACTTCTTTTTGCGAAAGCAGCAGTATCAAATAAGGCTCGCTGCGATTATAGGCATTTATTAAAGGGCGAATGGCAAAAGTTTGAGATATATGAACACCATTTTGATGTATAGACCAAGGTAACTTTACAATCTCTTCTGTATCGTTAGACAAAAACAGATGAAGACTATCCAGGTTATAATTTACATCAATTTTATCTTGAACAGCAGTGATTTTCCCTAAAAGTTTTGCTACTGATTTCTTATCAAACTTATCGACCAATCTTTTCTCTGCTTCTTTAAGCAAGTTTTTTAAAAGGATTTTATCCTGTTCATTATCGGGATGCGTACGGTTTGTGTTAAGAGAAATGGTAACGCAAGGTGTATTTTCTTCACTTCTCAATTTTTGAAATAATTCTTTTAGTGCCATAAACTTTCCTTCTGTTTTTACTAATTATTATTAACTCGCCTTTAATTGAGAGATGACATCTTAAATAAAGATGTCATCTCTGCAACCCTTAATCTTTCATGGTAATATTAGTTACTTAATATTTCTTCTTTAATTGCTAATTCAGGTTCGGACTTTGTAAAATCTTTTTCGAATTCATCAATAGAATCTTTTACTAATGATACTACATACGTCATACTTGGTCCGCCGCCCATACAAACAGCAACAAGTGAAGCTTCCATTATTTCTTCTCGGTCTGCACCTGCTTTTAATGCATGATATACGTGATAAACAATGCAATATTCACATCTTGTGTGCACTGATATTCCTATAGATATCAATTCCTTTTCTTTAGTACCAAGCCTGTTTGGTGTATAGGTGGCAGCAAGTAAATTACCAAAGGCACCGGTAACTTCCGGATTAGTTTTCCCTATATCTTTCATTCCGGAATTAAATTTATTAAGCATTTCGCGAACATCAATTTTCATCTCTGTTTCCTTTCTATTAAATATAATAAATTCATTGAACTTGCTCTAATGCAATTAGCAGACCACTTAATTAAAATAGGTTTTGATAGAGATAACAGTGTTTTTCATTTAATGCACTAATTATAGTTGCAGAAATGCAATTAAAATTTTTTAGTTGGGATTAAATTGCAATGGAACAAAATGATTTTAGATTAATTGGAATTTTAAATCAGTGAGGTTTGATTGAATGAAGGGCTTGCTGATTAGCAGTATTTTTTTTCCAAGTTAAATAAAAAATATTTAATGTTTAATTTTCAATTCCTTTATAACCATAAAGGAATTGAAAATTTTAAGTTTGTTAATTACCGTTCTTCAAGTAATAAAAAATTCAATAAGAATATTGTGAAATACATTTACTCTATGTTTTATCCTTGAGAATTATTTTGTATCACCATATGCAGTAAATAATTAATCTCTTTATTAAAACAACCCTGTTATCGTTCCATTCTCATCCACATCCATATTAACTGCGGCAGGAATTTTAGGAAGCCCGGGCATAAGCATCATATCACCGCAAACTATAACAATAAAACCAGCACCGGCAGATAAATTTGCATCAGTTACAGTCAATGTCCAGTCCTTTGGCATCCCAACCATACGCGGATTATCAGACAAAGACATTTGTGTTTTAGCAATACAGATAGGAATTTTTCCATAACCCATCTGCGTGAATTTTTCAATTTTTAATTTTGCACGTTTTTCAAAATGAACATCATCAGCACCGTAAATCTCGGTAGCAATTTTTTTGATTTTTTCTTCTATCGGTATTTCGAGTTCATATATAAATTTCTTATCAGTATTTTTATTTGCATCTGCAAGGCTCACTGTTTTTTTAGCAAGTTCGATTGCGCCTTCGCCTCCTTTTAAGAAAGCTTCATGTTCTGCACACTCCACATTCAATTTTTTACAAAGATCAAAGATCATTTTAATTTCAGAAGCAGTATCCTTTGGAAATTTATTGATTGCAACAACAGCAGGCACACCAAATTTTTTCATATTATTTATATGAACTTCAAGATTTTCTAATCCTTTTTTAAATGCCTCCGGATTTTCTTCATAAAGTAATTGCTCGGGTTTTGCACTAACTCCACCATGAAATTTAATCGCTCTGCAAGTTGCAACTATCACCACAACCGAGGGCCACATTGAACTATTCCGGCAAACAATATCAAAAAATTTCTCAGCACCCAAATCTGCACCAAAGCCGCACTCAGTAACAACATAATCAGCAAGCTTAAGTGCAATTTTATCTGCAATAATACTATTGGTTCCGTGAGCAATATTTGCAAACGGTCCGGCATGAACTAAAGCAGGTGTGTATTCACTTGTTTGAACAAGGTTTGGCATTATAGCATCGTTAAGAAGAACCGCCATCGCTTTATGCGCTTGAAGATCTTTTGCTTTAATAAGTTTTTTATCGTAAGAATATCCAATAGCAATCTCACCCAAACGTCTTTTAAGATCTGCACGAGAATCGGCAAGAGCAAGTATTGCCATAACTTCGGAAGCTGCGGTAATAACAAATCCGGATTCTCTTGGAATACCGTTCACTCTTCCACCTAATCCAACAACAATCTGGCGTAGTGAACGATCATTCATATCCATTGTACGATTCCAAAGAATATTTGTTACGTCAATACCAAGATCATTTCCTTTAAGAATATGATTATCAATCATAGCTGCTAATAAATTGTGAGCAGTGCTGATTGCATTTAAGTCACCATTAAAATGCAGATTAATCATTTCCATCGGAAGCACTTGCGAATGCCCGCCGCCAGCCGCTCCGCCTTTTATTCCAAATACAGGTCCAACCGAAGGCTCACGAATTGCGATAATACCTTTTTTGCCTATTCGATTTAATGCCTGCCCTAAACCGATTGTTGTTAAAGTTTTTCCTTCACCAAAATTTGTCGGGCTCATTGCAGTAACTAAGATTAATTTTCCATCTGGGCGTGAAGCAAATTTTTCTAACACATTGAGTTTTATTTTTCCGGTATATTTACCATAAAATTCAAAATCATCTTCTTCAATCTCTAATTGATCAAGAAGGTTACTAATATTGGTCAATTTTACTTTACTGGCTATCTCTTGATCTGTAGGCATAAATTCCTTTTTATATGTTTGATAAAATATTTTTATAGTTAACTAAGGTTTAATATAATAAATCTTAGTTGTCGTTTATTTTTGAAATTGAATATAGAAAGTCGCTTATATTAAACAGCGGCTATACCGTGTTCATTTGTTCTTATTTTTATTACATCATCAACGGTTGTAATAAATATTTTGCCATCACCAGGATTTCCTGTAAAAGCTGCCTGTTGGATTACATTTACAACTTCATCTGCAATCTTATCCTCAACCACAACTTCTAGTTTTGTTCTTGGAACGTAGAATACATTTTCGTTAAGTATTGAATCTTTAGGTTCTTCCTTCCCAAATCCAATAATTTCGGAAATAGTAACTCCGGGTAATGTTTTAATTTGCTGAAGAGCTTCTATTACTTTTAACAACTTGAATGGTCTTATTATAGCTTTAATCTCTTTCATTTCTTATCCTTATACATAAATTACCTAAATGATGCTTTTGCTTCGTTTTAAAAAATTAAAATCTTTATTCTGATGTAAATCTGAAAATAGGATCCCCCGTACAATGACTCCCTTTTAAAATAATTTGTTTTTTAAATCATTGTTCTTAGATTAAATACAACAAATTCATCTCAATAAAATATAAATTGTATGCTTTGCGCTCTTAAAGAATTATTCTATCTGAGTTCCGTTATATACAAACTCAGATGTTAAACTACTGATTTTGGATTCTGAAAGAAGATCATTTAGAAAAACAGATGGTTTTGAAACAACGTTCTCTATAACCTTAATATTCGCCTCGTTAAAAAGGACTTTTGCGCTATCTTCACACGATCCGCAAGCAACAGCATAAACACCGCGTTTAATAAGCAATTGAGCACAAAAAATTTCTTTATCAATCATGTACTTAAAATGATTAGTTATCTTATCCCAAAGCATTCCGGTATTCATATTATAAATATAAAATTTGTCGGCTTCAGCAAATGATTTTGAAATTTTTTCTCTACGATTTACAAAATTGATACAAACAGCAACTTGCATATTTTCACCTTTGATTTATATTTGCTGATCATACAATATTCAG
>JAGOXU010000269.1 GCA_018059515.1 Ignavibacterium sp. | reverse complement strand
GTAAAATAACTATAGATGCTAAAAACTTGGGTACAAAAGTCATAATCATCTCTAATGCACCTTGTGTTGATTGCATAAATATATTTAACCAATTGTTCATTTCTTGCATAACATTCTCCAAATTTATTATTTCACAAAATCATTTTTAAAATTATTTTATCGTACTATTTTTTAGAAGTAAATAAACTAAAAATTGTATCAAATATTATCATTGCTGATTTTAATGCGCCAATGAGAGTTATTGTTAAAATATTTTTATATAAAACATTTCGTTTAATACTTTTTTTCAATTTAGAATTAAAATCAGGTGATAATTTTGATTGATCTTTATTCTCAGTCATTTTCACTCTTAATCATTTTTATAAATCGTTCTTTAGCCCTCTGAATTTTCATCTTAACTGCCGGAGTTGTAGCGTTTATTTTTTTTCCGATCTCAATAAAACTAAGACCTTTAAAATACTTTAGTATAAACACCTTTCTATAAATAAAAACCAATTTCCTTAGTGTGTGCCCAATTACATCCCAAAAGTTTTTTTCATCGAACTTAGAAAAAATGGATAAGTAAACAGTATTGATATCAACATCTCCATCTAATGAAACATGATACTTCCAAAATTTTCGCTTTCTTGTTAAAAGCATAGTTAAGCATACATTAGTAACGATTTTTGTTAGCCAGGTTTTAAATTCAGAATCCTGTCTAAAATTTTTTAATCCAAAATAAACCCTAATAAAAGTTTCTTGCGCTGCATCTTCAGCATCCATTTGATTAGATAGTTTATCATAAGAAATTTTGAATACGAAATTTTTATATCTGTCAACTATCTCCTCAAATGCGTTTTCATTATCAGGAAGTTCAATCTGGCATCTCTGAACTAACTCGAAATCGCTGAGATTGTGATAATTTATTTCATTCACTGTATTAATAGACTATTAAGGTTTGTAAAAGTAACACCTTGATAAAAATATTTTATAACAAACGACCATTAGTTGTTGCTCCTATTTATTGTTGTCCTTATCTGCAACAATTGAAATTATACTTTGATTAGGTTTTGGAATTACTTTCATATCTGAAGTCACAACATTTAATTCCTTGTCCTCTGTAATTACAAATAAGGGGATAACATCGTTATTATAGTAATTAAGGTAAGCAGCATAATCAAACTCTTCAGTTAATTTACTCGTTTTAATGGTTGCACCTTCGGAGATTTTTTTCGATAAAAAATCAAAACTAATTTCTTCTCCAAACAAATATCTGCCTCTTAAATATTGCGGTGAAAAAGATTTATCACTTACTTTGGATTTTCCTTTGGGTTTTAACTGAAATAATTCCTTTGAATCAAAAAGATCCCTTAAATGCAAACAAGCAAGTGAATTTGCTTCATCATTAGATGTAAGCGCTAATAGTTTACCGATACCCTCTAAATGAATTTGGTCAATTAAACTTTCAGATAAAATACTGCCATGATAAGCATTAACATTTGCCATTCGCGCGTTATAAATATCTTCCCGGTTTGTGTCAATTAATGCAATTTGAAATCCATTTGTCTTTAGCACTTTTGCAAGTTCAAGTGCCCAGGGATGTGCGCCAACCATCAAAACACCCTGTGGATTTGATTGAGCTACTTTTAAGTAACGAGCCACAGGTGCTGCCGTAAGACCATAAAGTGCAACAGTTCCAACGATAACGATAAACGTTATTGGAACGATAAATTCTGTCTGTGGTATATTTTTTTCTGATAAACGTAATGCAAAAATTGAAGCAACAGCCGCAGCAACTATTCCACGAGGCGCCATCCAAGAAAGAAAAATTTTTTCTTTTAAAGTAAATTCACTTTTAATTGTTGAAACAAAAACTGCAAGCGGTCTGGCAATTAAGATAAGAACCAGCAAAAATAACAAACTAGTATAAGAAAGATTTTTAAAGACGGTAAGATCAAGTCTTGCAGAGAGAATTATAAACAAAAATGAAATAATTAGTACGCTAAGGTTCTCTTTAAACTCTAGAATTCGCTTGACTGTTACTTGTTTTTGATTTGCCATAGCAATACCCATAAGCGTTGTTGCAAATAAACCGGATTCATGCTGGAAAAAATTTGAGCAGACAAACGCGCCAACCACTAAGGATAAGGTAACAGTTTCTTGTAAAAAATCTGGTATCCAGAACCGTTTAATAAGAATAATTAACAACCAGGCAAATGAAAAACCAACTAAACTGCCAAATAAAACTGTTTTACCTATAACAATTAAACCCGTTATACTTGCTTCTTCAAAACCTCCGATAAGTATAGCTTCAAAAACCAACAAGGCAAATAAAGCTCCGATGGGATCTATTACTATCCCTTCCCACTTTAAGATATCAGCTACTTTTCTTTTGGGTCTAATATGTCTAAGAAGAGGACCAATAACAGTTGGTCCTGTAACAACTAATATCGCACCTAGAAGAATAGAAATTTGCCAATTAAGTCCTATGATAGTGTAAGCTGCAATTGCAGTTATTACTCCGGTTATTGTTACTCCAATTGTTAAAAGGGACAGTAAAGCACCACCAATTTTTGGTAATTCTTTTATCTTTAAACTAAGTCCGCCCTCATATAGTATTAATGCAACAGCTATAGACACAATCGGCAATAAAATATCACCGATTAGTTCATCAGGATTTAAAAACCCGGATACAGGTCCGGCAATAAATCCAAATAACAATAATAAAAGAATGGACGGTAGTTTAAGTCGCCAGGCTAACCATTGCGCACCAATCCCGAGAATTACAATGCTGGATAGTGCTAATAAAAAATGTTCAGACATATATTTTTATAAATTTCTTTGTTGGTGGGAATAGATTGTACAATTCTTTATTAAGATTAAAATTCATTGACGAATACTAATCTTACTTAGTTATTTTCAAGTATAAGAACTACTACTTGAAACTCATTTATTAGATTGAAATAATTTCTATATCAATTTTTTAGATTGACGGAAGCAAAAAGTAAGATGCTACTGTTTTAGTTTAGGTTTCGTTCCAACTTTTCCTTCAATTGAATTATTATAAAATCTTTGCGTTGGATAGGCTAAATCTATATCATCATATTTTGAAAATCTAGTAAGTATGTCTTCCCATATTTCTTCTTCAATGATTCTTCGTTTTCTTGGATCGCACATGTATCTTAAAGTTAACATAACACCGCTGTCTTTTACCGAAGTGTAAACTATTGGAGTTAGTTTTGAATAGAAAATAAGAAATTGTTTAGCTGCTTCCTTAATTTGTTTTTCAGCCTCATCGCTTAGCACATCACCATGATGATTAACTACATCGGTAAGTATTGACTTTGCTTTTTTCCAATCGCTTTCAAAAGTTACAAGCACAGGAATTTCATTCCAGATATACTGAAATCCGGCAGTGTAGTTTGCTTGCGGCTCAGTGAAAACCATACCATTGGGAATATGAACTATTCTGCCGGTGCTTTGTTCTGCATCAACCCAGTTGCCTATTTCCATAAGAGAAAACTGGAAAAGTCGTATGTCAATTACATCTCCGGCTATTTTGCCTACTTGTATCCTGTCCCCAACTTTGAATGGCTGACGAATTAATATAAATGCCCACGATACCATGTTCACTAATGGATCTTTTAAAGCAATTGCAACTCCTGCAGAGAGCAGACCCAAAAAAGTTCCCATCGAACCGAAAAGCTCCAACCAAACATTTGACAAAGAGATGATTATTAGAAAAACTGATAGGTATAGTGAAATCTTCTGCCATTGGTAGCGTACTTTTAAATCTTCAATCTTATGGATAAGAAGCTTTTTAAGTAGTCGCTGAATTACCAGCTCACCTTACGCAACCTGATGCGTCTAGTTATATTTCTTAAAATTTCATAGCGAAAGAAACTTTGAGATTTTCCAGTTGATTAAAAGCTGCACGATTTGCGGTAAGATACAATTTTGCCCTCAATGC
>JAGOXU010000086.1 GCA_018059515.1 Ignavibacterium sp. | reverse complement strand
TTGCCTTTTAGTTGTGCGGCTTTGAATGTGATGTTTACGCTTGGCAGTTTTAGTTTTTTGTTCTTAAAGTATTCGCTTAGTGTTAGTATTTGTAAACGCGGAATGTTGAATCCCGGTATTTTTACAAATCCTGCACCTGCAATTGTATCGAGCATTGGTTTTGTTGGTTCTGCAATTGTTAAGAACACGCCAAGTTCGCATTTGTGTTTATCCATTGCACCAAGTAAAGCATCAATATCTTTGGATTGAATATTTACTCCGCCTTTAACAGAAAATGCAGCGCGTACTACGCTTTGATCTTTTGGGTTTGCAAGATATTGTGCTAATCCGTCTATGCCTTTATCTGCTCCTTTGGTTCCGAATGTTGTAGAGAAAACTTCAAACTCAGTAAGCCACCAATCCTGAAAAGCATTTGGGTTTTGCTGCCACAAAGCAATTGCACTTTGTTCATCTGTTGGTGTGCCCCTAACTTCATACTTGTTCAGGCTTTCACCGTAAGTATCTTTTAACCTGCGTTTGATAAGTGAAATTGCAATTGGAGAAATATCAATTCCAATCCAGTTGCGATGCAGACCTTCTGCTGCATCTACTGTTGTACCGCATCCGCAAAAACCATCAAGCACAGTATCGCCTTCGTTACTGCTTGCTTTTATTATGCGTTCTAACAATGCTTTTGGTTTTTGTGTTGGGTAGCCGAGACGTTCGAGGGCTTGTGCTCCTATTGGTTCGATATCGTCCCAAAGGCTTTGGACAGGTTTCCCTTTTAACTCATCTAAAAATCTTTTTCTTTGAATTCTCCCATTTTTATCTTTTGGAAAATAAAGTCTTCCTTCTTTGTCCCATTCAATCATTTTTTCTTTGGATATAGCCCAACCATTTTTAGGTGGTTTATACCCTTTATATTCATACGTCAGGTTTGGTCTCGGTGAAGGACTAGACAAATCAGCAATTCTAAACTTTCTTCCTTCTTCATCTGTGAATTTAAAAAATTTGTCGACATAATCTTGATAACCATCTGCTTCAAAATTGAATTGAGAATTTAGTTCAGCTATATCTGTTTTTCCGTAGTAAAGAATAATATCTGTTGCTACTCCAAATCGATTCGATTTCTGATTAGTTTCACCTCTTCCAGTTTTTCTTTTCCATACAATTTCGTTACGATAATTTTTAACATTAAATATTAAATCACAAACAGTTTTTAAATAATGGCTCATAGTTGGGTCGCAATGGAGATAAAAACTGCCTGTTGGTTTAAGAACTCTGTGCAGTTCAAGTATTCGTAAAGACATCATAGTTAAATAAGGAAAAGCGTGCGGTGCAACTTTCTGGTAAGTAAGCAGTAGGTAATAAAGGTTATCTGTTTTTAAAGTGTGTAGTTCTGCAAGGGAATCGGTAATGTTCTTAAGCGTCCACGTATCCTCAAAAGCAATGCGTTGTGTTTGTATTTCTTTGTCGTCAAAAAATATATTGTAGTCGCGCTTGCTGTTAAACGGCGGGTCAATGTAAACCAAATCAACGCTTTCATCGGGCACGGATTCGCGTAGAACATTAAGGCAATCGCCAAGATAAATAGTGTTCATATCTCACCAAATTGTTTAAGCAAAAATATCTTTAATAATAACGGATGGCAAGCAAACTATAAATCAAAACTATATTTGATAAACAATCTCAGCTAAAAGTACATTCAGCTCTTTTTGTGTAAACGGTTTTGATATATAGTGCGTAAATCCCTTTGAAAGAAATTCATTCTTATCATAATCTGAAGCAAAGGCAGTAACTGCAACTGTTGGAATTTTTTTATAGTAATCCTTTTCTCTTATTCTTTGCATCAATTCAATACCGTCCATTCCACGCCCTAAATTAATATCAAGCATAAGAATATCATATTCTTTTTTTGCGGTGCATTCTAAAGCAGTTGCTGCATTAATGGCTGTATCAACATCATAAGCAGAACTTAAAATGATGTTTATAAATTCAAGAGCTACTGCATCATCTTCTACATATAATAATTTAGGTTTTACATTTGATTGTCTTTTTTCTTTAGATTTTTTAATAGGCACAATTTCTTTTCCCTCAGTTAAAATTTCAGTATGTGTCGTGGTCATTGGCAGACTAATAATAAAACTTGTACCATTATGTTCTTCACTTATAAGTGCTATGGTACCGCTAAGTAATTCAACGTATCTTTTAGTAATGGTAAGCCCTAGACCGGTACCTTCAAATGATCTGTTAAAACCTTCGCTCGCCTGTCGGAACTCCTGCCACACAAGGCTTTGTTTTTCCTTAGGAATACCAATGCCTGTGTCCTTTACGGTAATTAAAAGTCGCGTATTATCTTTATCAACTATTCTGTTTGCTGAAAGACTGATTGAACCATTTTCAGTAAATTTAATTGCATTATTTACCAGATTATTCATAATATCATCAAGTAATTTAGGATCGGAATAAATTGTCAGGTTATCATCTTCAACACTATATGTAATAGTTGTATTGTTAAGTTTAGCAGAACTTGTGTAAAAACTTACAACACTCTTTAACAATTCTGAAACATCAACCTTTGTGTTTTTAACTTCTACTTTATCAAACTCAATTCTGGATAAATTTAATATTTTATTTAAAGTATCAGTTAATCTCATTGAGGATTTTAATATTTGTTCAGCGTATTCTCTTTCCACATGGTTATTTAATCTGTCTATTAATATTTCTGCAAAGCCTAAAATACCTACAAACGGTGTACGCAATTCGTGGCTCATATTTGCAAAGAAATATGACTTAAGCCTTACCATCTCCTCAGCTTTTTCTTTCGCTTCAATTAATTCCTTAGTCAATTTCTTTTGATTGGTAACATCTTCTTTTACGGCAATAAATTTTTCAATTTCATTTTTTTCATTAAGAATAGGTGAAATAGTAGCAGCCTCCCAATAAAGTTCTCCGTTTTTCTTTTTGTTGAAGAATTCACCTCGCCATTCATTACCATTTAATATCGTTTCCCACATTTCCTTATAGTCATCTCTTGATTTTATTCCTGATGAAAGAATTTTTGAATTTTTACCGATAACCTCGTCAAATGAATAACCGGATACTTCTTCAAATTTAGGATTAACATATTCGACATTTCCCTTTATATCCGTTATCACAATAGAGACAGGACTTTGTTCAACTGCACGTGAAAGGTCTCTTAATTTATTTTCTATAATCTTACGGTTTGTAATGTCTGTTAAAGTACCGAGCATACGTACCGGAGTATTGTCATTTTCAGTAATAAATGCGGCGTTATCTTCAACATAAATGTAATTGCCATTTTTATGTTTAAAACGATATTCAACACAATAGTTAGAGCCGATTTTAATTGCAGATTTACAAATACTTATAACCCGATCCATATCCTCTGGATCCACTTGTTTATAAATATCATCAGCAATTGTGTTAATAAATTCATCATAAGTGTAACCAGTAACCTTTTCAATTGCACCAGCCCACTTGGTTTCTTTTGTGATCATATTATAATCATAAACTACTTCCCCTGTTTGTTCAGCAGTTAATCTATATGTTTCTTCACTCTTTTTTAAAGCATCTTCAAAAATCTTGCGTTCAGTAACATCATTTGCCATAACTAAACGCGCATTTTTGCCCATAAAGTCTAATCGATGCGAGAATATTTCTACAAATAGAATTTTTCCATCTTTAGTTCTATGTTTCCAATAACCTAATTTTTTGAATACTTCATCATTCTTATGAACATTGTTCTTTAATCTTATATGTTCATCTTCCGGTCTTATGTCTAAAAGGGTCATAGAAAGAAATTCTTCTTTAGTATATCCATACTTATTTACCGCATATTCATTTACGGCAAGATATTCTAGTGTATCTATATCATAAACCCACATGGGCTGCGGATTATTTTCAAACAGATATTTATAATTTTCTTCGCTTTCAATTATCATTTTTTCCTGAGCACGCTCTTCTGTTTGATCGCGAAATACAAGAACAACACCAATAATTTTATTATCATCATTTTTTATCGGAGAGCCGCTGTCTGAAATCGGAACTTGCTTTCCATCCTTTCTGATAAGTAATGTGTGATTTGCCAGCCCTATGGTATAACCTTCTCTTAATATAATTTCAACCGGATTTTCGACAGGAAGCATTGTTTCTTCATTAACAATATTAAATACTTCACTCAGATGTTTTTCTTTAACTTCAATTTCTTTCCATCCAGTAATTACTGAAGCGATATTATTCATATTCACAATTTTGCCGTCAGAATCGGTTGTAATAACCCCATCACCAATACTGTAAAGCGTGGTACGAAAAAGTTTTTCACTCTCTCTTAAAGTATTAATAAAATCTAAATTCTGTTCCTGATCAAGAAGTATTCTTCCAATTAAAACGGTAACTAAAGGATAAATACCAATAATTGTTAAAGCTATAGTCTTATAGGTTGCGGCAATGTTTTTTGAAGGGAGAGTTAATATAAACAATAACATAAAGATGTGAACAATTATGCCCATTATGTAAAATTCCCACGCATAAATTTTATTACCTGTTTTTTTACTTCTGTAGATATGGAAGAAATAGCCAATTAAAAAAGATGATAGGATAACAAGAACACCCATAATAGTACCGCCGCCCCCAATACTCAGTCTGTAACCGGCTGCCATTATTGCGGCAATCAATCCGGAAAGAGGTCCAAAAAATAAAGCGCATAAACTAATTACAATTGATCTTCCATCAAAAATAATTCCCTCAGCAAAATTAAATGGATACAACATTCCAATAATTGCCGTTAGACCAAACAATAAACCTTGAAGAATTTTACCTGTTAATGTTGTTTTACTAAATCTTGTATTAATAAATCCCGATAATACACTTAAGGCAACAAGTACAGCTAAATTGTAAATTAATTCAACTACTATCATAAACACCTTGGGAGTTTCTCAAACAAAATTATCCAATAATTTATAGATAATGCTATAGTTTCAATACCTGATAAACTGACATCAATTAACATCTAAGCTTATTATCGTAAAATATTGTCAATTATTTACGAATTAATTATTAAGAAAAGGATAGAAATAGTTTAGTAAATGATCGTTTATTGACAAATAATACATACAAAAAACTTAAACAACTTTTTGACTTCATTAAATTTATCTCAATAAAATAATTTAATCAGAATATATTAATTACTGATAATTGATAGGAAGTTTAGACTAGATAACATATTCGTTAAGTTGTTATCTATTAATTTCGTAAAAGGTGTTTACTAAATTGTTGGTCCAACTTTTCTTGTAACCTCAATGCCAAGATGCTCCATTCTGTATCGGAGTTTTGATCTTGAAATACCAAGAACTTCGGCGGCTTTAACTTGATTGCCGTTTGTAATTCTTAGTGTATCTTCAATTAATTTTCTAAGTACATGTTCAATCTTTATCCCTTTGGATGGGACTTTTAAAATGAATTCATCTTTACCGGATTTAACACCGGTTTGCCCTTGCGGAACTAAAAATTGAAAATGTCTGTCTTTAAGTTCATCTTCTTCCAATAAAAGAGTAACGCGCTCCATTACATTTCTTAATTCCCGGATGTTTCCTTTCCAGTAGTACTCCTGTAAAATTTCTAATGCAGTAGGCTCTATGCGTTTTATTTTTTTATCAAATTTTTGAGCAAACTCATTTAAAAATGCGTATGCAAGAACGGGAATATCTTCTGTTCGTTCCCGCAAAGGAGGAATATTTATGTTACCAACATTCAATCTGTAAAAAAGATCTTCTCTAAAATTTCCTTTCTTCACTTCTTCTTCAAGATTTTTATTTGTTGCCGCAAGCACCCGCACATCAACATTAATTTCTCTTTCGCCGCCAACGCGATAAAATTTCTTTTCCTGTAAAACACGAAGCAGCTTAACTTGTAAATCCTGCGAAAGCTCGCCAATCTCATCCAGCAAAATTGTACCGCCGTTTGCAAGTTCAAATTTGCCGAGTTTAGTTTTTTGCTGTGCGCCTGTAAACGCACCTTTTTCGTGTCCGAACAATTCGCTTTCTGCAAGCTCTCTTGGTATGGCAGAAACATTAATTTGTATAAAAGGTCCGTTTGCGCGCGGGCTGTTTTGATGAATAAATTTAGCTATCATCTCTTTACCGGTTCCGCTTTCACCATCAATAAGAATTGTGGTGTCCATACTTTTTGCTAATTTTTCAACAGCAGAAAGTATTTTTTTGATTTTACTGCTTTTGCCAAAAAATTCTTTAGTAAGAATATCATCCTTAACCATTGCCTGAAGTTTATCCACCTCAGCTTTAAGATTGATATTTGCAAATGCTTTTTGCACAATCATTTTAAGTTGATCAATATCTACAGGTTTAAGTAGAAAATCATAGGCACCAAGTTTCATCGCTTTTACGGCAATGTTTACATCGCTGTACCCTGTAATCATAATAACAGGAATATTAAAAAACTGCTTTTGAAAATCTTTAAGCAGATCTAAACCGTTAACTGTAGTAAGATAAATATCCAATAAAATTAAATCGGGTTCAAAATCTTTTACTTTATCAACAGCGGCTTCACCATCTAAACAGTATTCAACCTGGTATTCAAATTTTACTAAAACACGGTGCAGAGTTCTGCAAACGAGTTCATCATCATCAATAATTAATATTCTGTTGCTCATATCATTTTATCGTTTAAGTTAAATTTAATAAAGAACTTTGATCCCTGTTCGTAAGTACTTTTAAAATCAATTTCAGCATTAAATTCTTTTAAAAGTTTTTTACAAACGCTAAGACCAAGCCCTGTTCCTTGTTTTTTACTTGTATAAAAATCTTCAAATATTTTTTCTTTGTGATCGTCTTTAATTCCGATACCATTGTCCTCAACCTCCCAATAAATCACTTTCTCGCCATTACTGTCATCCATATAAGTTCTTACAAAAATTGTGTTCCTGGAATTTTCAGCTTCGATGGCATTTGTAATAAGATTTAAAAACACCTGTAACAATTTATCCTTTTGAAAATATACAAATGGCAGATGCGGTTGAAGTTCGGTTTCTATGTACATATTAATTCTGCAAGCATTACTTTGCATAATGTTTACAGCTATCTGGGTTACATCATTGATAGAACATAATTCAGTTTCAAGACTATGTTTTTTAGAAAAGTCGGAAAAATTTTGGATAAGAAACATCATTCTGTCTGTTGCTTCCGAACAGGATTGAATACTTTCAGCCGCATCATCAGAAATTTGAGAGCGCACTGTGGATAGATAATCTAAATTAAGTTTTAGTGCAAAGAGTGGATTTCTAATTTCGTGTATAAGACTTGCTGAAAGTTTACCAAGCAATTGAAGTTTATTATTGAGTATATCCGTATTACTCATCTCATCCACAGATTTAAAACTGATAAACGAAAATTATTTGTTGGTAATATAAAATATAAAATCTAATAAAAGAAGTAATAGGAGGAGGAAAATAGTAGATCGGTAGTGTTGCCCTTACTTACCGATCTCCTTTAAAATAGAATCTGCAACTTTGTTCAGCACTTGATCAGAGTTATAAAAACCGCTGTCAATCTTCTTTTGGATTTCTGCTAAGTTTTTTGTTCCGCTTGTTCCTTGCATTGCTATTGCTTGTTTTGAAATTTCAATTTTATCTTTTTTAGTTTCATCAGTCTTTTTACTTGATGCTTTCATTAACTTGTCATCATTTTGATAAACCGATGATAACACTTTTCTTATTTCCATAATCTTACCTGTTGTAGATTGTTATTTTTTTCTGATTCTGAGTGAGTTCAATTTCTTTCTGAACTACTTTGAGCCTATCTGCCCAATCTTTAATGACATTATCGTACTTATCAGAAATAAGTTTAGTCATTTGCACAATTTTCTTTGATGCTTGAATATTGTGCCAATTTACGCTGTTTTCGTGCTTTATTTGTCTTACTAATTCCATTTTTGCACTGGCTGCCGGAAATTTTTCCTGAAAATTTTCTTCGGTTAGTTCAGTAAGATAATTATAAACCTCCTCAAGCAGGCTTTCAACATTGGTAGTTTTGCTGTATTTTTTTTGAGTGTTTTGCATCATTATTAGTTATAAAGATCGTTACCAAAAATTCCACTTGATGATAGCAGAGAACTTAACTGGCTTTGTAATTGGATGTATCTGTTCCTTAAAATCTCAGCATCTTTTTCAATTTTAGTTTGAATTTTTGTTATTGAATCACCAATAGATTCCAAATTATTATCAATAGAATTTTTTCTATTTGTAAGATATCCCTTATAACCTGTGTAAGGTAATAATTTATTGTAAAGATTTGCAGCTATACCTGAATCAGAATTAAAAGTTTGTTCAACTTCTTCAATATTATTTTCTAATGCACTGTTAAGTTGATCTGAATTTGTAATTGAAAGACCTGTAGTGCTGTTAAATGTAATTCCCATTTCAGTAAGCGAATTAATTGTTCCGAAACCTAATCCGCTAACAGGTGAATATGCAGTTGAGCTAAGTAAACTTAAAAGTGAACTGCCGGAAGCATCGCCCAACAACGCTCCCCTAATTCCATCGCTGGATGTTGTGTTTGTTTTGATGTAATTGTAAACATCATTAAATGAAGTTATAAATTCATCAATCTTTGCTTTTACAGAAGCGGAATCATTTGCAACATCAACTGTTACATCGTTATCATCAATTGCCATTACTGATTTTAAATTTAATGTAACACCGGCAACAACATCTGTAATACTATTTGAGTTTCGTTCAATGTTTAAGCCGTTAAAAGAGATTTTAGAATTTAACAAAGAAAGATCGTGAACATATCCAGCGGTATCCAATCCGCTTTCGTTTTGGACGAATGCTGTTCGATTGCTTCCAAGATTTAACCCAAACTCGCCAAGCACACCGCCTGATAAATCCGAAAGATCTTCAATCTTAAATCCGGCACCGGAGTTTTTTGCAGTTAAAGAAATTTGTGATAATCCGTTTGATGGAGAAAATGAAGTTGCAGAAACAATTCCGGAAGCGCCTTTTTCTTTATCAACAGAAATTCCAAGTTCAGAAACAAGTGAACCGGTATCACCGTTAATGGAAATATATTTTGATGAATCAGTAACAGTTAATTTTAATTGAACATTAGAACCATCAACAACTTTTTCAGCCGATAGTCCCGAAACATCTTCCAATTGGGTTATGATGCTGTCGATCACTTCTTCATAAGTTCCGGCTGAGTAATCAATCGTTTTTTCAGTTCCATTCACATTAAACGTAAATGAGCCGGAAGACAAAGTGCTTCCGCTAACCGAGTTTGAAGTAACAACTGCTTTATCATTGTTAATAGCTTTTGTAACAAGTGAAGAGATATCTTTAAACGAAATATTTCCATTTATAAAATCAGAAGCTTTAAGTTCAACTGAAACATTACTTGTAAACTGTCCGCCATCTCCATCGCCGCTTTTAATTGCAAAAGTATAATTACCCGGTGTTGTGATAGAAGAAAAATCTGCAGAGTTTTTATCTAACGAAACAACTAAATCATTTTTTGCAAGTTGATTAATGCGAAGAGCAAAAGCTCCTTTTTGAGCTGTTGAACTTGCGCTGACAGTTACCGCAGTTGTGTTGCTTGATGTTGCTTTTTTAACTGCAAAGGCTGATGAAGTTCCGGTTGATTTTAAAATGGACATTTTGTTTTTTAACGCATCAACCTTACTGAGTAAACCGGAATAGATACTTGATATTCTTGTAAAATTTGTTTGACGTGTTTTAAGAGGCAAAATGCGTTTTTGAGATTCGTTTGCCGAATAACTATTTACTAATGAATTTATTCCGGAAGTTGTTAATAGATCATAAGCCATAATTTAGCCTATCTGTTTTCAATTGCTTTTAACCAGCTATTTCTTAGCTCGGTTAAGATTGTTGTTACTATTTCAAAATTACCTTTTCGTGCCTGATCCTGGCAGAACTGATAAAGTTTTATCAAGTTTATCGCAAGATCTTTATAGCTTTCATCATCAAATCTCAAAAATCCTATTAACTCTTGTATTGCATTATTTGTTTTAATCATATCTTTTTTTTCAGAGTGAACAACAGCAAAATCAAAAACTTTAATAAAAAGTTGCTCCGGTGAAGCATTAAGAATCTGATTTGATAGATAAGGATTTATTTTACTTTTATTTAGCACAGCAGCTTGATACATTTTTTATTTTTCCCGGTTCTTTCTTAAAAATACCCCCCGAAGAATTTTCCTCGGGGGGAACACCCAGTTACTTATTTAAAGTTTATCTGAATAATGATAGAAGACTTTGTGGAGCTGCGTTAAGCGTACCTAACATTGCTGTTCCAATTTGTGTTCCTATCTGACCTTTAGTTGCATTCAATTGTTCCATTGCCATATCTGCATCGAAAAGACTTGAAATCAATGCTGTGTTATTGGCTATTGATGCTGTAAGATATTCTTCCCGTGAAGCAAAAGTTTGGCTATAGTTACCGATGTAGCCTAAAGCTGTTTTAATATCAGCTTGTAAACTTGTTACAGATGTTGTTAATGATGCAGCATCACCAGCTTTTACAGCATCCAAAGCTGTCTGGTTAGCTCCTGTTAAATTCATTTGTGCACCTATGTTAATAACAGATGATGCAGAACCGCCTGAGCCAAATGAACTGTTAGCACTTGCAAGCACGTCCGATCCGTTGATTGATGTATTCGAAAGAATACTCTGAATTTCGTCTGCAATTGCTTTAACGTCTTTTTGAAGACTTGTAGCACTCTTCAAAGGATCTTTTGCGTCTTCTTGTTTAGCAATGATCTGATTTAATTTATCGTCAACGAGTATCAAAGCAGATTCAGCAGTTGATAACCAGTTCTTACCTGAAGAAATGTTATTCAACTGAGCTTTCATTTTCATGTTACCTGCTTCTAATTCTTTTCCAACTTTAAAACCAGATGTATCGTCGCCTACACTGTTGATCTTTTTCATTGTAGCAAGACGTAACTGTGCTTTGTTTGTTTGCGCACTAACTTTTGCAAGTGCGTTGTATGCATTAAATGCATCAAGGTTGGTGTTAATTTGAAAAGCCATAAGAGAACCTCCGTGTTATTTTAATCAAGCATCCTTGCTTGATTGTTTGTTAATGTTGTTTATTAAAAGAACTTTTTGTGTTCTGTTAGATTATCGTAGTCGGTAATAATTTGTTTAGAGGTTGCGTAATTATTTTTTTATACGGGTTGGTATGACTCTGAATTTTTTAGGATTGGATTGAGTTTTTCTTTCAAAAAATCAATTTTTTGTTTGATTTGCGGCTTATCCGAACAGTTAGCTTGCAGGCTGTTAAAGCACTCTCTTACACTTTCATAATCATTTTTTGAAATGTAGATTGAAATTAAGTTGATATAAACAGAAGGATCTTTTTCAAATTGCAGTGATTTGTTAAACAACTCAATTGCTTTTTCTTGATTTGAATTGATATATAATTGTGCAAGATTTTTATAATGAGTTGATGATTCAGGGAATACTTTTACTAATACATCAATCGTATTTATAGTTGAGATTTCATCTTTACAATTTTTTATTATCTCAATTACAGTAGTTAAATGTTTTGGATGGATAGTTTTTTTTAATTGATCTGAATCAAAATCTTTAACAGAATATTTTAGGAAAAGATTTTCAAGCAGCGATTTGACAATTCCAATCTCAATTTCAATATTTTGATTGTTTGAAATGTAATCAGCTAAATCAGATAATAGATTTTCGATATCAGCATTGTGATTTAATTTAAAATGTAAATTTATTGCACGCAGATACAAATCGATTTGGTCTAAAATATTTTCACTTTCTATTTTTGACTTACTCTCTAAAAGATTTTTGTTTGATTTTATAGTAATTAAAATATACTTGAGTGCTTCACTATAGTTTTCTGATCTTAAAAAGATAAGATAGATAAGATAACTTAGTTCCGGTTTGTCTTTTAGATTTTTATAAGATTTTAATGCAAACTCCAAAGCAGATTTTAAATCATTCTTTTCAAACTTAATCTGTGCCATATAAAACAATGCTAAACTAAGATAATTAGCTGCAAGTGATTTCCCTTTTATTAACTTGTTAATTCTCAGTTCAGCTTCATCAAATTTATTTAATGAAATAAGTGTTTGGATTAACTTTAAACTATCATAATTATTTGATTTTTTATTTTCATTAGATAGAAGCAGTGAAAGGTTTCGTTCTTTTTTTTGTTTCAAACCGGCTTCATCAATTGCATAACCGTGATGTATGATTTCAATTTCAGAATCAATCAATGGAATTTTATTTCTTTTCAGAGAGTCAACTACTTGTTCGTGAACTTTACCCACAAACTCAACTCCCGGAAAATTTGCAAACAATCGCGGATATCTCATAACACTTCCGTTTACATCGGAAGTGCCAATACTTTTAACAGTACAATAAACTCCAGCAGATGCGTGTGATTTAAAACTAAGTAATTCATCTATACTATTTGGATTTAATTCTTCATCAGCATCAAGATAAAGAATCCAACTGCCTGAACATTTACTTAAAGCAAAATTTCTTGCGGCTGAAAAATCATTCACCCAATCAAAATGAAAAATCTTAGAATCAAAAGATTCTGCAATAAAAATTGTCTTATCAGTTGAACCGGTATCCACAACAATGATTTCATCAACAACATTTTTTACAGAAGAAAGACATCTCGCAAGATGCTTCTCTTCATTCTTAACAATCATACATAAACTTAAAGATGGCATCAATTACTTTCAGCTTCAATTTGAACTTCAGCATTTTCAAAAAGCGTATTATGATTTTCCGGTAACGATAAAACCTCATTAACAGATTTCAGGGCATCAATCGCCATTTGGTTATTTGTATTATTTTTAATCGCCCATTCAATCATTGTTTT
>JAGOXU010000268.1 GCA_018059515.1 Ignavibacterium sp. | reverse complement strand
TTCTAAGTAGGAACTATTGCTAAGAATTGCAAAAGCTTCGGTTTTTCTAAGTTCATCAAGATTAAAACAATTCATATAACTCATAGAACTTTTTAGTCCATCAGAAATTCCATCTATAACATTTTTAACAGCGCCTTTATACGCAACCATTGTTTCTTCACCTTCAATAAATTCGTTGCGCATTTTTACTCCAAATGATGCAGAGCCGCGATATTTTTTCCACAACTGCCCGTTGTATTTTATAACCTCGCCAGGTGTTTCTCTTGTACCGGAAAGCATTCTTCCAAGCATAACAACATCAGCACCAAGCGCGATCGCTTTTGCAACATCGCCGGGACTTTTAATTCCTCCATCGGCGATAATTTTTATTTTTAATTTTTTCTCATTTCTTGAAAAATAAATATCAAGCAAGGATGAAACTTGCCCAATTCCAATTCCCGTTTGAATTGAAGTTGTACAAACACTTCCGCCGCCGATTCCGACACGCACAGCATCTGCCCCGGCATTTTCTAATTCATCTAAAGTTTTACCGTGTGCAATGTTTCCAACAATAACTTTAACATCAAATTTTTTCTTAATCATTTCTGTTTTTTTAAGAACTTCTTTATTGTTGGCATTAGCTGTATCGATACAAATAATATATTTTTTTGCTGCAATTTTTTCAATCGTTTTTAAATTAGTGTTTAATGCTATTGAAACGGCTTTAATTCCTTTTCCGTTTTTTGCATTTAAAACTGCATCAAGTGACGAATCAAAACGGTTTATAATTCCAAGACTGCCGGAGTTTGATAATTCTTTTGCCATTTCAATTCCGGTTACAGAATCCATCGGACTTGAGATAACGGGAACATTTAATTTTAATCCAAGGAAAGAACAATTGGTTGATGCTTCTGTTCGTGATTTAATTCTTGAAACTTGCGTGGGTATTAAACTAATATCATCATAAGTTAATGATTGGTCAAATGTGTTAAGTTCGGTTTTTGAATATACTCTCATTTACATCCTATATTTTTTCAAAGTAAGTTTTCTATTTCATCAAGTAGCTGATTCATTTTTTTTGTTACAGCTAAAATTGGTTCTTGTGAATTCATATCCACTCCAGCTTTCTTTAAAATATTAATTGGATAATCAGAACTGCCGGCTTTAAGAAAATCCAAATATTTTTTAACTGCGGGCTCACCTTCAGTTTTAACTTTTAAAGCAAGCGCTTCCGATGCGGCAAATCCGGTTGCGTATTGATAGACATAAAAATTATAATAAAAATGCGGCACACGCGCCCATGTATATGTTTCTTCAGTATCAATTATCATTTCCGGTCCCCAATATTTTTGATAAACATCTTTATAAAGTTTACATAAAACATCCGGAGTAAGCGCTTCGCCATTTTCAACTTTGTTATGAGTTGTTGCTTCAAACTCAGCAAACATAACTTGCCTGTAAACTGTTGTAGTTATGTTGTTAAGATATTTTTCCAGCAAGTAAAGTTTTTCCTGTTTTGAGTTTGAAATATTTATGAGATGTTCGAGCAATAAACTTTCATTAAATGTTGATGCAACTTCTGCAAGAAAGATAGAATAATTTGCATAAGTAAACGGCTGATTTAAACCGGTGTAATATGAATGCATGTTATGTCCCATCTCATGAGCGAGAGTAAAAACATCATTCAATAAATCCGTCCAGTTTAATAAAACGTAAGGATGCACACCATAAGTTGAACCTGAAGAATAAGCGCCGCTGCGTTTTGCTTTAGTTTCGTAAACATCAATCCATCTGTTATCAAAGGCTTTTTTAAGTGAGGTAAGATAATCTTCACCCATAATTTTTAATGAATCAATTACAATTTGTTTTGATTCATCATAATTGTATTTCTTTTCATTTTTCTTATCAAACAACGTAACATAAACATCATAGGTATGCAGCTCATTAATACCGAGAAGTTTTTTCTTTAACGATGCCCATCTGTACATTGGCTGAAAATTTTTATTAACTGTATCCACAAGATTTGTATAAACTGAAAGAGGAATATTGTTTTTATCCAATGCGGCTTCTTGTGCAGAATTATATTTTCTTGCGCGTGCATAAAATATATTTGATTTTATATTTCCATTAAAGAGTGCACCCAAAGAATTTATATTTTCTATATAAGGATTTAAGTAAGCTTTAAATGCTCTTTCACGATATGCACGATTTTTAGAGTACAATGCTGCATAAAATCTTGAGTGAGACATTTCAATTTTATTATTTTCCTCATCTTCAATTACGGGAAATTTCAAATCAGCATTTGTTAATAAAGAATATGCATTGTAAGAAACCTGGGTAACATCACCCGCCATTGCAAGCAATTCTTCTTTTTCTTTATCTAACGTATGTTTTCTAAATCTAAAAAGATCATCAAAACTATGGCGGTAAATTTCTAACTCTGGATTTGAACTTAACATTTCAGAAATCTTTTTTTCATCAATCGTAAGCAGCTCCGGTTTGATATAGGAACTTGCGGCAAGCACTTTAGAATATATTGTTTTTATTCTATCATCCATTCCCTGATATTTTGCAACTTTCATATCGCTGTCTTTTGCAAGCATAGAATAGAGATATAATCGTTCAAGCTTTATTCCAACTTCATCATCAAACTTTAAACAGGCTAAAAGATGTTCTGCAGATGAACTAAGTGTGCCTTCAAATTGAGAATAATTACGAATATTATTTTCTATCCATTTAAAATCTTTTTCCCATTCTTCATCGCTTGTGAATATATCTTTTAAATTCCATTTGTACTTTTCATCGATAGCATCACGTGTTGGTATTTCGGTAGATTGATTTTCTTGTGTGTAATAAACATTGATTAGGCTAAAATTAAACATAGATTCCCCAAAAATGTATTGAGTAATTTAATTAATTGAGTTTTTAAAAATCGAACAAAGGTCGTCATTTAAGCAAAATCATTTTTTTTGATTGAATAAAACCATCAACTTGCAATTGGTAAAAATATATGCCGCTCGTGATCGCAGGGTGGAAACCCGGGGCAGCGGAAAAATCAACTTCATAATTACCTGCCGATCTGTATTCATCAACAAGAGTAGCAACCTCATTGCCTAGTAAGCCATAAACTTTTAGAGTTTGCCAACTGCTGACTGAAGACTGCCAACTTATTTTTGTACTTGGGTTAAATGGATTTGGATAATTTTGATATAAAACGAAATCCTTAACTGTTTCAAAATTATTATCTTCCAAACTTGTAATTGGTGTTGTAATGTTTGTTTCTAAACCGGGAATATTGAAAGCGGGAAATCCTAAGTAGGATAAATCAACATTTGTGGTTGGGATATAACTTTTAACTTTCCAATTATTAGGCGCTAACCAAATTGTGTTTTCTACTCCAAACATTTTTACCGGAAATATATTGAGCAACAAATAACTGATTCTAACTTCCAACAAAAACTTTTTACAATTAAAAGTACCGATTTCAGTATTTAAAGTTTCATCAGCTAATTTTTTTCCGATCAATTCAAATCTTAATGTAGCTGAAATAGAATTTACAGTTACGGCTGTATCTTTCTTAAATATCTGGTATTCAACATTGTTACCTGATGCAAACCGGTAATACGAATACCAATCTTCCAATGAGTTAAAAAATGTTACAAAATTAATTCCTAAAGAAGTATCAATATTTCCAAGTAATCCTGAAATTAGCGTTGGATCAAAATATTCAAACCCATTTGTTCCATCAAAATTGTAATAAGTCGAATCTAAAAAAGGAATTGAATTTATTGTACTTAAAGTTCCGGTTTTAGATAAAACAACATTTGCAGTTTTTCCAAAATACGGAGTAACGACTGCAAACGAATCAATTCCATAAAACTCTAATGAATTTACCGGATTGTTAAGTGAATCAAGCGGAACAGATTTAAAATTCCATTTGTAACCCGTTTGCGCAGGAAAATAAGTAGAAGCAGACTGAC
>JAGOXU010000267.1 GCA_018059515.1 Ignavibacterium sp. | reverse complement strand
TCATTACTGATATTGTAAAATCGCGTGGAAATATTATTACAGCACGAAATGAATTTCTAAAAAACGAACATTGTGTTATTTCAACAGCCTATCTTACAGAGGATACAAAATATTTTTATCGCAACAGCCAGATGCACGAATTGTTATTTATTCATCACGGTAAAGGAGTACTGCTTACAGAATATGGTAAAATAGATTTTATGGAGTGGGATTATTTAATCATACCAAAAGGCACGACATATCAAATTAAATTTGATGAATATAAAAAGAATAAACTTTTTATTATTGAGTCTGATACACCGTTTGATATTCCTAAACATTTTAGAAATGAATACGGACAGCTTACTGAAGAAGCACCTTACTACGAGCGTGATTTCAGAGTACCCGAATTTACAAAACCGATTGACAAGCTTGGTGATTTTAGATTAAGATTAAAAGTGCGTGATAGAATGTTTGAATACAAATTACCTCACCATCCGTTTGATGTTGTTGGCTGGGACGGATTTCTTTATCCGTATGCTTTTAATATTAAAGAATACGCACCAAAAGTTGGTAAGATACATTTACCACCGCCTATTCATTTGGTATTTACAACGCAGCATTTTGTTATTTGTAACTTTGTTCCGCGTTTGTATGATTTTCATCCGCAGGCAATTCCGGCTCCCTACTATCATTCAAATGTGGACAGCGATGAAGTATTATATTATGTTCACGGAGATTTTATGAGCAGAGCCGGTGTGCAGGAAGGTTCAATTACTTTGCATCCAATGGGTATTCCTCACGGACCGCAGCCCGGCAAAACAGAAGCATCGATCGGAAAAAAACAAACAGATGAATATGCAATTATGATTGATACATTTACACCGTTACACGTTACAAGAAATGTTAAGGAAACAATGGTAAATGATTATAGTCAATCGTGGCTTCAAAAAAATAAAAAGAGTTAAATCGAAATAAGGGAAATAAAATGAAATTCGTGTCATATCTAAATAAAAAGGAAGAACGTGTTGGATTGTATTATCAAGATAAAGTATTTGATTTACAAAAAGCCGCATCCGCTTTAAAAATAAAATTACCTTCGACAATGAAGAAATTTCTTGAGGGCGAATCCGCGAATATGAAACTTGCTAAAAAAGTTTTTGAAGCCATAAAAAAAGGTAAAATTAAAACCGGAATAAAATATAGTAATAAAAATATTTTAGCTCCGGTTCCAAATCCAACTTCTCTGCGGGATGGATATGCTTTTAGGCAGCATGTATCAACTGCGCGCAGAAACAGGGGAGTTGAAATGATTCCTGAGTTTGATCAGTTTCCT
Source organism: Ignavibacterium sp. (assembly GCA_018059515.1). Classification (GTDB taxonomy): domain Bacteria; phylum Bacteroidota; class Ignavibacteria; order Ignavibacteriales; family Ignavibacteriaceae; genus IGN3. The sequence continues at coordinate 2,660 of JAGOXU010000267.1, read as the reverse complement.
GTTTTTTATTTTGGTAATCACAATGCAGTTTCAGGTCCGGGAAATGTAAAAGTTGAAGATGATCATTTAAAAGGCTGCGACTTTGAACTTGAGTGTGCAATTGTGATCGGCAAAAAAGGTAAAAACATTCCTGCCAATAAAGCTGATGAATACATTGCCGGTTATATGATTATGAATGATCTTTCTGCGAGAGTTTTGCAAATGGAAGAGATGAAATTAAATCTTGGTCCGGCTAAAGGAAAAGATTTTGCAACAACTATTGGTCCTTATCTTGTAACTACAGATGAACTTGATCAATTTAAAGTGAAAACTAAATTCGGCAACAAATACAATTTGGAAATGACAGCCAAACATAACGGTAAACAAATTTCAAGGGGCAATGTAAATCAAATGGATTGGACTTTTGCGGAAATAATTGAAAGAGCAAGTTACGGTGTTACAATTTATCCCGGCGATGTTATTGGTTCGGGCACGGTAGGAACAGGCTGCTATTTAGAACTAAATGGCACGTGGGCAATCGAAGCAAAAGAAAAAGGAAGCGAACACAAACCTGTTTGGTTACAGGATGGAGATGAAATTGAGCTTGAAATTACAGGGCTTGGAGTGTTGAAGAACAAAATTAAAAAATCTAAAACCAACAGATCTATATTAGCAATAAAGAAAAAATAGTTAAGTAAATGAAACACTACGCTCCAAATGAATTAACTGTTCCTGAAGTTCAAAGATTACTGCAAGGTGGAATTGGACCTCGTCCAATCGCATTGGTCTCAACTGTATCCAAAGATGGGATTAATAATCTTACACCATTTTCTTTCTTTAATGTGTTTGGAGCAAATCCGCCTGTAATAGCTTTTTCTCCGGCACGCCGGGGAAGAAATGCGACGTTAAAAGATACCTACCTAAATATTATACAAACAAAGGAGTGCGTCGTTCAAGCTGTTACTTATGCAATGGTTGAGCAGGTCAGTCTTGCCTCAACAGAATATGAAACCGGAATTGATGAATTTGTTAAAAGCGGTTTAACACCGATTGATTCTGATTTAGTTAAACCAAAGCGAGTGAAAGAATCTCCGTTTCAGATGGAGTGTAAATTACTCGATATGATGAGTTACGGAGAAGGGGGTGCTTCGGCTAATATTGCGATTTGTGAAGTTCTAAAGTTTCACGTTGATGAGGATATTTTTGTAAACGGATTGATTCATCCAAACAAAATTGATCTTGTGGCTCGTATGTCCGGAGATTTTTACTGCCGTGCTTTTGGCGAAAATATTTTTGAGGTTGAAAAACCAATCACTAAAAAGGGTGTTGGTTATGATCAAATTCCTGAATTTATTCGTTCCTCGAATGTATATACAGCAAATAATCTTGGTAAGCTTGGTAATATTGAATCTATACCTTCAGTAGATTCAGTAAATGCTTACATTGATGAAATTAAAGCTTTAACCTTGCCTGATTTTGAGCAAACATTACCTGCCTTTAATCGCTATAAACGTGATAAGAATTATAAATATATGCTCAAATATCTTTTGGACGATTTAGCGTTAGATGTGAAGTTGAAGCGACAATTATTTGAAGAAACGGTTAAGGTTGCTCTTGAATCAAATCAAACAGAAATCGCGTGGAAGATCGCTCTATTTGCAGGAAGAGAAAAATGAGTGATGGTATCAATCCAATCTGGTTACCATCTGAAGAGCGAATAAAAAACAGTAACTTTCAAAAGTATTTTTCATTCCTAAAAACATATTTCAATAAAGACTTTTCAGATTATATCGATTTATACAATTGGTCAATCAATGATATAGAAGATTTTTGGAAGTCAATCTGGGAATATTCGGGTATCATTCATTCAAATGCTTATACATCTGTACTCGAAAAAAGAATAATGCCCGGTGCAGTCTGGTTTAAGGATTCAAAATTAAACTTTGCAGAAAATCTTTTACAATTCAATGATGATCAGAATGCGCTGATCTCAATTCGTGAAAAACATCCAACAATTAAACTAAGTTACAAGCAGCTTTATAATCTGGTTGCTCGTTGTGCAGAAGGATTAAAAAGCATCGGTGTTAAAAACGGAGACAGAGTTGCTGGATTTGTGACTAATTACCCCGAATCCATAATCGCAATGTTGGCAGCAACAAGTTTGGGAGCAATATGGAGTTCTACCTCTCCGGATTTTGGAATTGAAGGTGTTTGCGATCGCTTTGGGCAGATTGAACCAAAAGTTTTATTTGCTATTGAATCCTACAATTATGCGGGAAAGAAAATTGATTGCTTGGATAAGATCGAACAGATAAAGCGAAACATACCATCGATTGAAAAAGTGATTTTGATAAATGAGTTTGATGACTTGATAAAAAATTCTCATCAATCAAATCAAACAAGTAATCCTAGTAACTTTCTTTATTTTAATGAGTTGCTAAGTAATACTTCAAATTCAATAAAGTTTCAACAGCTTCCTTTTGATCATCCTGTTTATATAATGTATTCTTCGGGAACTACAGGAAAACCAAAGTGTATTGTACACGGTGCGGGCGGAACATTACTTCAGCATTTTAAAGAATTACATTTACACACTGATGTAAAAAGAGAAGATAAAATTGCTTACTACACAACTTGCGGATGGATGATGTGGAATTGGCTGATAAGCGGATTACAATTGG
>JAGOXU010000266.1 GCA_018059515.1 Ignavibacterium sp. | reverse complement strand
ATATAGGTCGATAACTTGTTTTGTTAATTCGCGTTCAGTTAATTCAATATTATTTTTTATAAATTCATTTTGAATTTTTTGTTGATTATCAAGCGCATCAATCACTGCTCCGTTAAAAATATTTTTATCAATATTTATTTGCGCAGAATATAAACCGCCGTTTGTAATTCCAACGTCATATCCAATTGCGTTTGCATCGGGATTTGTGGAAAACAATCCGCCGCTATTATTAAAGAAAGGTGCAAATAAATAATTACTGGTAAGTGAAATTTGGAAACCTGAGTTTTGTGCATAATCTAAATCATTTTGCAGTTTGTTAATTTTAATTTGATTTTGTAATTCAACTAAAGAAACATTGTTCGTAATTGCTTTGCTGATGTAAAAATCTAAATTATTTTGGGCAAATAGATTTGCGCTTATGATTAGAAAGATTGTTAATAGATATTTTTTCATATTTAAAATTTTAAAACTATAGAATGTAAGTTATCTTTAAAATTATTATTGATTTCAATTCCATATAAATCACAGATTTTTTTTACAATTGATAATCCTAATCCGACTGATTCCGGTGAGTTTGATTCTTTATAAAATCTATCAAAATATTTTTGAGTATCGTATTTTGGTTTTACTCCGGTGTTTGTAAAAGTTAGTTCGGTATCGTTTAAGTCAATAATAATGGTGCCTTTCAAAATGTTGTGTTTTATAGAATTGGATAGAAGATTACTTAATAAAATATTTATTAAAGACTGATTTGCTTTTAAAACAACATTTTCTTTTAAAGATAAATTTATCGTTATACTCTTTGAAGAAATAAAATCTTTATAAGTTTCAATAACATTTTTAATCTCTTTTGTTAGATTAATATCTGCAACATCAAACAAACCTTTGTGCTCAAGTTTATTTAACAAAAGAATTGATTTATTAATTCGTTCTAACTTGTTAAGATTTCTAATCGCAATATCTAAACCGGAAATTGATTGTTCATTTAAACTGCTGTTTTGCAAAATGTTTTCTAATTTTGATTTTACAACTGCAATCGGAGTTTGTATTTCGTGATTTAATTCTTCTGAAAATTCTTTCAATCCGTGATATTCTTTTTTAGCTTTTTCTGTTAAGTTCAAAATTGATTTATTCAATTGTTCAAACTCATTTATATCAGATTTTGTTAAACTAAATTCCATATCACTTTTAACCGAAAATTTTTCAAGTTTATTTATTGTGCTATAAAAATCTTTAAGAATATTTTGAGAAATTGTTTTATTTAAAATGTATAAAAACAAAAAAAAGATAAAAACCGTTGCAATTGTTACTAATGATATTGATAAAATTAAATCGTCTTTTTCCAACAAAGATATTCTTGTAATAATTTTATATTGATTTCCTTTTACAACTACAAAGCTGGTTAGTTCTCTAAACGGTTCGCCATCTTCGTCTTTCGATTTTATCAAAACTGATTTGAACTCATTCGCCATTGCATCATTTAGATTTACTGAAGTTATTTCAACAAACGGAGCAAAGCTTACTGCTTTACCATTTTGCAATTCTTGAATAACTTTTTTAGAAATGTTCAAAAGCTGTTCATCTGTTTCATCAATAAAAGCATATTGGATAATCAAATAAAGTCCGATAGAAATAATTATAAAAACTACTATCGAGCTTAGAAAAAAATAACGACTTATTTTGTTTATCAATTTCATTGTAAAGTAAACTTGTACCCAATTCCATAAAGAGAATGAATGTAATCGTTTGCACCCTTTTCTATTAATTTTTTACGAAGATTTTTTATGTGTGTGTAAACAAAATCAAAATTATCATAAGCATTTACGTCATCGCCCCAAATGTGCTCTACAATTGCTTCTTTAGTAAGCACACGTTCTTTATTGCTGATAAAAAACAAAAGAATATCAAACTCTCTACGGGTTAATTCTACGGTAGTTTTATTAACGGTTACAAGTCGCTTTTCAGCATCAACAACAATTTCATTAAGGATTATTTCACTGTTTCCATCAAAATTTCTTCTTCGTATTACTGATTTAATTCTTGCGTTAAGTTCTGCGAGATGAAATGGTTTTGTTAGGTAATCATCTGCGCCAATATCAAGTCCGGTAAGTTTATCATCCAAAGTATTTTTTGCGGTTATAATTATTATCCCACATTTAGGCTGGATTTTTTTTAACAACTTTACTAAGTCAAGACCGGAACCATCGGGCAGCATTAAATCTATTAAAGCACAATCGTAAGTATTTAAATTTAATTTTTCTTCAGCATCGGAAACGTTAAAAACCATATCGACCAGGTAGCTTTCACGTGCGATAAATTCTAAAATTGATTTAGCAATTTCTTTTTCGTCTTCAACCAATAAAATTTTCATATTTTAAAATAAATATAAAATCTGTATAAAAACTGTAGATTTTCTTTTATTCAAAATCATCCAAAAGTGTAGTAACAAGTATATATAAATAACTGAATTTACTCTGATTTCTTGGCATCTTTATTTTTTTATTACATTTGTTTATAAAAAAACACAATTATCACATATCTTTAATCCAAATTATTTAGCACTTGTAAATAATCTGAACCAGTTTTCAATTCGTATTTACCTCGTTTTGAAAACGTAATATTTGGCTTTACTTTTCAGTATAAATGAATCTAAACCTCGTTACAAAGTCGTAAGAACAATATTGCAAGATTTGTTTTCGCGTTCTTTGAACTCCAGTTGGCAAAATAGACGGAAAGGTCTTAAGCAGATGAATGGTTATAAGTGAGAATGATCTAATTAAATGAATTTAAATATGGTATAATATTCATCCAATGATTCAGGATTTGCAAGCGCTTCTTTGTTATCAACCTTTTCACCGTTTAAAATTCTTGTAACAGCAAGTTCAACTTTCTTTCCGCTTATTGTATGTGGGATAGATTTAACTTGAAAAATTAATGCCGGAACGTGTCTTGGTGTGGCTGTTAATCTTATTTTAGTTTTTACTTTTTCAATCAGGTTGTTATCAAGTTCCAATTTATCTTTAAGCATAACAAACAAAATAATTCTCACATCATTTTGAAAATTCTGTCCAACAACCAAACTGTCTAACACTTCTTCAACAGATTCAACAACTCTGTAAATCTCTGCAGTTCCAATACGCACACCGCCGGGATTTAGCGTTGCATCAGATCTTCCGTAAACAATAACTCCACCGTTTTTGGTTATCTTAATAAAATCACCGTGATGCCACACCTTAGGAAATCGTTCAAAGTAAGCTCTTTTGTATTTTTCGTTATCTGCATCATTCCAAAAATAAATCGGACTTGAAGGAAACGGTTCGGTGCAGACTAACTCCCCTTTTTCATTGTTCAATGAATTTCCATCATTATCCCAGGCTTCCACTTTCATTCCCAAACCACGACATTGAATTTCTTCTTTGTAAACGGGTAGGATTGGACAGCCAAGCATAAAGCATGAAATAATATCCGTTCCCCCTGAAATGGAAGAAAGCTGTAAATCACTTTTTACATTATTATAAACCCAATTAAAATTTTCTACACTTAACGGTGAACCAGTAGATAAAATGGTTTTTAATTTGGTAAGATTAAATTTTTCATTTGGAATCAATCCGCTTTTTTCGATACTTGTTAAATACTTTGGACTTGTTCCGAAGATTGAGATTTCTTCTTCTTCAATTTTCTTCCAAAGAATTTCATTATTTGGATAAACCGGACTGCCATCAATCAAAACAATACTTGCTCCCAATTGTAATCCGCTTATCAGCCAATTCCACATCATCCATCCGCAAGTTGTGTAGTAAGCAATTTTATCTTCTCTTTTTACATCAGTGTGTAAATGTAATTCCTTAAAATGCTGAAGTAATGTTCCGCCCGCACTGTGAACAATACACTTTGGTTTTCCTGTAGTTCCCGAAGAATACATTATATAAACAGGATGATCAAAAGGAAGCTGTTGAAACTTTATTGAATTTGAAGTATTACTT
>JAGOXU010000265.1 GCA_018059515.1 Ignavibacterium sp. | reverse complement strand
GGACTTAGCTTTACCTGAGTTTATGATCGAGATAGAGTTGGAGTTGGAAGCACATAAAGAAAGATAGTGTATTTAAGAATGCTGTTGTCTTTATCAAAGACGACAGCATTTCAAATCCATCATTTCCAAAAAATTTTTCAATTATAGCTAAATACTACAATCTGTTTTTTAGTAAAAAATTTTTAATTGTTCCGTTAACTTCTTCCGGGTTTTCAATCGGACTCATGTGCCCGCTGTTTTTAATAATGACAAACTCTGCTCCATTTATTTTATCTGCCATTGCTTTCATAATTGGCGGAGGCGTTAGCGAATCAAACTCGCCACAAAGAATGAGAGCTGGAATTTTAATTTTACCTAAATATTCTGTTGTGTCGTTTCTTCCAAGCATTGCAAGTAAAGAGCCTTTAACGCCAACGGGATTAAATGATGAAGATTTAGCAATTCGTTTTTCAAACTCTTCTTTATGGTTTTGTTTATAAAAATCTCCGTAGCAGTTTGTTACAAAATCTTTTGCAAATGGAGAAAGACCTTCAGTGTTTATTCTTTTAATTGCTGCGGCTCGTTTTTGTTTACCTTCATTGTTATCGGCATCTGATCTTGTGTCGCATAAAATTACTGCTGAAAATTTTTCCTGCATTCTTTCCATCGCACGCAATCCAATATATCCGCCCATCGAAAGACCGCACAAAACAGGTTTATCAATTTTCAGTTTTGTTATTATCGTTTCAAGATCATCAACAAAACTTTCCATTGTATATTGTCCATCGCCAACAGGTGATTCACCAAGACCACGAATATCATACGCAACACAAAAATAATTTTCACTTAATTCATCTATTTGCGCTTTCCACATTGTGTGATCGTAAGGAAAACCGTGTACAAACATTATTGATTTATTTTTGGTGTTGCCTTCAATAAAAACTGATAAGCCATTAATTATTTCATTCATTTGTTTTTCCTTTAATTAAAATTATTTTTAAACACTGAATATCAAATAAGGAATGATGTCCACAGAAGTAAATATATAAAACTTCATCATTCGATACTCCTTATCGGGTGTTTATTATTTATCTAAAACTCTTTATAAGTTTTAATGAAATTTAAATCATTAAGCCTTATTATTCACCTTAATAAATATTTTATTCTTTAATTATTTCTCTTGCCACATTGAGCTTGTCGAAATGTGACGTTTTGAATGTAGAATAACTTTTCATCCTTCGACAGGCTCAGGATGACAAAATGAAAATCCTAAATGAAAATAGCATTTGTAACAACAGAGTGCGTTCCATACGCAAAAACAGGCGGCTTAGCCGATGTTGCTGGTTCGCTTCCAAAAGAATTAGAAAAACTTGGATGCGAAGTAAAAATATTTTTACCGAAATATTCCCGAATAGATGAATCAAAATATGGGCTGCGTTATAACTGGACAATTGGTGAAATGACAATCCGTGTAAACGGCGTTGACAGATCTGTACATCTGCATCAGGCAAAACTTCCTGGCTCAAACGTAGAAGTAAATTTTATTGATTGCCCACACTACTTTTTTCGCGATGGAATTTATACAAACGACATTGATGAAGACGAAAGATTTATTCTGTTCAGCAAAGGCGTGATAGAGACTATTCAGCGATTTGGCTGGGTGCCGGATATAATTCAATGCAACGATTGGCAAACCGGATTGATTCCTCTTTTTATAAAAGATAACTATAACTGGGATAGATTGTTTGATAAGACCGCAACAATTTTTACAATTCACAACATTGGTTATCAGGGCAGGTTTTCAAAATCCGCTTTATTTGCTGCTGAGATTCGCGGTGATTTATACTATCCAAACGGACCTGTTGAGTTTGAAGATTCTGTTTCATTTATGAAAACGGGAATTGTTTTTTCTGACTTGATAAATACAGTAAGCAATAAATATTCCCACGAAATTTTAACCGAAGAATACGGCGCAGGGCTTCATAACATTCTTCGAGCCCGCAAACAGGATGTTTACGGTATTTTAAACGGCATTGATTATGATGAGTGGAATCCTGAAACAGATAAATTTCTTCCATACAAATTTTCTGCAAAAGATTTATCAGGAAAAACAAAAAATAAAAAATTTTTAATGGATCATTTCAATCTTCCGTTTGATGAAAACCGACCGCTGGTTGGTGTTGTATCAAGATTAGTAATGCAAAAAGGATTTGATATTTTTTCCGGGGCAATTAATGCATTAATGAATCTTGATGCACAATATATAATTCTTGGAAGTGGTGAAGACAAATACGAAACATTTTTCCGTGGATTACCGCAGTACTTTCCCGGAAAGATTGGAACCTTTATTGGTTACAACAATGAGCTTTCTCATCTAATTGAAGCCGCGGCTGATATATTTTTAATGCCTTCGCGGTATGAGCCTTGTGGTCTTAACCAAATTTACAGCTTAAAGTATGGAACGGTTCCTGTTGTTAGAAAAACAGGCGGGCTTGCAGATACTGTTAAAGATTGGGATGAAGAAAATTATTATGGATTTGATCACGGAACAGGTTTTTCTTTTTACGATTACACAAGCTTTGCGCTTTCATCTTCTGTTGAACGAGCTGTAAATGTTTTTAAACAAAAAAATATCTGGAAAAAAATTCAGCAAAACGGAATGAAATTAGATTTTAGCTGGAAAAAATCGGCAGAAAAATATATGGAGCTTTATAAATTGGCTAAGGAGAAGAGAGCATCATAATTTAAAACGATGACTTCTCGCAATAGGTTAATTTTATTATTATTCATTCGTATATTCTTGCTTTTTGTTGGAGTAAACGCAGCAAAAACAAGAAAGCACTTTAAATAATTTATATTGTGGTAAAAAATAAGCAACAATCAATATAAAAGACCTCCGTTGATAACTTCGTGATAATTAAGACAGGAAACTGGTTTATAAAAATTAAATTTGCAGAAAGAAAAATTGAATATGATGAAAGCTAAAGAACCTCTTTTTGAATATATTAGTTCCGATATCTCTCATAAAATTGTCAACGGGGACAGCCTTTCAGTTCTAAAAAAATTAGAAAATGGAAAATTTGACTTAATAATAACTTCGCCACCTTACAATATTGGAAAATCATATGAAACAAAGACCAGTATTGAAAAATATTTGGGGACACAGGAAGAAATTATAAACGAACTTGTAAGAACCCTATCAGACAAAGGTAATCTTTGTTGGCAAGTAGGAAACTACGTTCATAAAGGTGAAGTTTTCCCATTAGATATTTATTACTATCAAATTTTCAAAAAACTCGGAATGAAACTTAGAAATAGAATTATTTGGCATTTTGGACACGGGCTTCATGCTTCCAATAGGTTTAGTGGAAGATATGAAACGATTTTGTGGTTCAGCAAAACTGATGATTACATTTTCAATCTGGATAATGTAAGAATACCATCAAAATATCCTGGTAAACTTCATTTTAAAGGAGAAAAAAAGGGTTTGCCATCTGGAAATCCTCTTGGTAAGAATCCGAGTGATATTTGGGAGATTATTGCTAATGATTGGGAAACTGCAATGTGGAATATCCCAAATGTTAAATCAAATCATCCAGAGAAAACAGAACATCCCTGTCAATTTCCGATTGAATTAGCTGAACGTTGTGTTCTTGCCTTGACAGATGAAAAAAGTTGGGTGCTTGACCCTTTTGCTGGCGTAGGTTCAACAGTAATTGCGGCAATTAAAAACAATCGAAATGCGATGGGAATCGAAAAAGAGAATGAATACTGTATAATTTCTAACCAGAGAATAAAAGACCTTAGTGAAGGCAAATTGAAAATCAGACCTATAAATAAACCTATTCATAAGCCAACTGGTAAGGACAGAGTTTCTCAGATACCAAAGGAATGGTTGCAACTTGAATTAAAGAATGTAAACGGAAAATATAACAGAGTTAGTCATCAGAAATGAAAATAGCACAAAAATACTCCCATTTAAACGGAGAAGAATATCTAATTGTTCA
>JAGOXU010000085.1:9215-13023 GCA_018059515.1 Ignavibacterium sp. | reverse complement strand
ATATAAAGTAGAATCATCCGCAGCAATAACAGAAAATACTCTGTGATTTAAATTTCCTTCGCTGCAAAAGCTGCCCGGTACAGGAGATAAACAAAAATTTAAAGTATCCGTAGGAGAGATTGAGTTTAAATAATCCGGTGGCAAAATTACACGCTTCCAGGTTAGACCATTGTCAGTACTTTTTCTAAGCCCGCCTGCAAAAGTTGCAATCCAAATTGTGTTTGGGGTAAAAGCAATATCATAAACTAAATTTTGAATCGTTACCGTAACAGGCAATGCTCTAATTTGATTAATACCGTATTGTTCAACTGTGTCTGTATTGGCATCCAAAGGCTGTGGAATGCTTGTCCAGCTTATTCCATTATTAGTTGTGTATTTTAATCCTGTTCCTGCTGGAAGCGATTGCCCGCATTTAACTTCTGTGGATTTTGCACCGGCGCACCACAAAACTCGGTTGGTGGAGTCATATCCAAGTGCGGAATTATTATCAGTTCCAAAATCAGCTTGTCCGTAAAAGTTTGTCCAGTTTGTTCCACCATCAACGGATAAACTTACACCGCGACTTGTACCGAGCCAAACTGTATCGCCAATTGTAATAATATCTGTGATTGAATTGCTTAATGGATTTTGCGAAACGATTTTGTCTAATGATTTTTCATCTGTCTGCAGCCGATATGTATCAGGAGAAAACTGTGCAGAAATTCTGTTTGAAATAAATACTACGTAAAGAATTAAGATAAAATATTTTTTCATTGTATAAGTAAAGAGTGATTGATGATGTTACTTAATTTTCCGCCGCGATCTTTTGCCTGGAATTCCAATCTATATGTTCCCTTTGCGTTTGTATAAAAAATCCTGATAACAAGAGAGTAAATTCCATCTCCCCCTGTTTGATCTCCGTGTAGTGATAAATTTCCATCATCATACATAATATTCTGGGCATTGCTTGTAGAACCATCCGGTCTGTAAACTACAAAATAAACTTTATCAACATCTGATAAACCGTTTTGATCTGAAACTTTTACGGATGTAAGAATAATTGTTGTATCAGTTACAACTGCAGTGTCGGGATCAACAATATCATCTGAGATTACCGGAGCAATATTATTTTGTCCGTTATCAAATTTAAAAGTACCCAGTGCAACTTGTTTTGTTGTGTTCGATTTATCGGTAACAAAATATTTTATGTTATAAATGCCGTTTGGATAATATTCGCTTAAAGCAATTTTGTTTGCGTAGGAACCATCATTTGCAACATCATCGCCATTTGCAATTTTCCCATTATCAAGCAAGGATAAAGGCGAAGAATTTAGTTTTGTATTATCCGCAGCATAAACATCACAAAAAACATTTTGAATACTTACTGCAGAATTAAATGCAATTCTAATTGCGATTAATGAATCAACCCGATTGTAACGAATTGAATCCGATGGCGAAACTAATTTTACCTGATAATCCGGGTTGGAATTTTCTATCACATTGTCGTACTGTTTATCGCAAGCGGCAAAAACAATTGCGAGTAATAAACTAACGGCAAGTAAATTAAATATTTTGATTTTCATAGTTAAATATTTCTTAAAATCTAAACTTCAACAAGGTAAAAATAAGACCACTTTAGCCAGCAATATTCAGCATAAGTGGTGCGGGTGAAAAAGATATAACAAAGATAAAGAAACTTAAATAACCAAGCGCCATTCTTTTTTTATCCAAAGGCAAAACATCAGGCACAGGAGGATGTTTTAATTTTACAAAAAAATATAAAATAAACGCCCAAAATAACCAGCCGCTCCAGCCAATGCCATAATTAAATTCTAAAAGAGAATCTAAAATTCCTGCAAAGCCAAATATTAAAAGTATGATCGCAGAAATTGCAGATACTGTATAATGTTTTTTTTCGCCAAACATTGTGTAAGAAATATGTCCGCCGTCTAATTGTCCAACAGGAATCATATTCATCGATGTTACAAGCATCCCAAACCAGCCAGCACATAAAAATGGATAATGATAGATCTCACTCATTGGAGGAAAAAAATTATTTGGATTAACAAATAAATATTTTAGGAATGAAAAAAGTATTGTATCCCCAAAGACTAATTGCATTCCATCTTTTCCATAATCAGGCGAAAAATAATCCGGATGAATATTAATTAAATAATCAATTGAAGGAACGTGAGTGAATCCATAAATTAAAATTCCAAGACAGATAACAAAACCAGAAAGTGGTCCGGCAATTCCAATATCAAACATTATTTTCTTAGAATGGATTGGAGATTTAGTTCTGATTGCCGCACCCATTGTACCAAAATTTATAAAATATGCAATTGGCGGAAACGGAATGTAAAACGGAAGCGTTGCACGGATTTTATGATAACGCGCCGCAAAGTAATGACCAAATTCATGAAAAGTTATTATTAATAAAATGCTAATTGAATACGGTAATCCTTTTACAATCAAACTAAATTCGTACGGCGGAAGTTTTCCTGTTGTCCATTCAACTCCGGCTAAAGTTGTAGTAATAAAAGTTACAATAAATAATCCGATATGAATTAAATAACTGTTTATTTTTTTACGTTTTTCTTTAGCAGCGGTTGTAACGTAAACTCTTGGTTCTGTTTGTGATAATTCACTCATATTTTTATGTCGATTCGTACTTTTGTGCCTGTCTGATTCTAAGCAGATTTTTGCAGCACAGACAATCTGCCACTAAAACTCTAAATCACCAAAGCTCGCTAAATTTTTTTATTTTTTTTGTGTTATTTAGTGTCTTGGTGTTTTTATGGCGATGTATCTTTGCCACGAAAGCACTAAATAAAAAAGTCCTATAAATCTATTTATTAAAGTTCAAAATTAAATCCGATGTTGGAATAGTTTTCTGTTAAATCGTACAACTGACCATGAATACTTTTACCTGAAATGTAAGAATAGTACAAACTAAAACCTTTGGATTTCCAATCGCCGAATTTTATTCCTACCGAAATTATATTGTTACCAACAAATTTTTCAATTCCATTTAATTTAAAATCATAAGCAATAAATGGAGTTAAAAAGTCATTTCCAAATTGAGTTGCAAAGTAATCAAATCCCAGTTGCAGATTTACTTTTTTAATTTCTTTTGGAATTATATGGAAAATATAAGTAAAGCCTATGTAAGCTCTTAAATTTTCTATTCGATAATACGGAAACAGTTCAATAAATTCTTTGCTGTAAACAAATGGTTCTCTATCCTCTCTCCATTTCTGAGATAGAGCATCAAATTGTCCATCAACCAAGTGTGTGCTAATATGACTTAAACGAAATCTTAAACCATACTCTTGATTATCTGAAAGATATTTTTTGTATCCTGCATTTATTCCAAAAAGATAATCAATTGTTTCTACAGGAAATTTAAAATCATCTGTACTTCGTAATCGAGTAAAAGTAAATAAATCTGCCCCGATTGAAATTGTAGAACTACCACGCTGATACCAATGAATTATATCTCTTGATGTTGAGATATCTAATCTTAGTTTGTTGTTATCAGCAGAAATTAAAAATCCGGCTTTGGGTTCAAGGATATTTGCTGTGAACGGTTGGATATTTAATGCTGATGGGAATAATTCGTAATTACATTGTGCATTCGAAATTGATGTAAGAAGAAGCAGATAAAGAACAACCCCAAATAATAACGTTACTTTCTTATTTGTCATTTCTAATCCGACTTCTGTCGGTGAGAAATCTTTAAATTGATGTAGCCACAGATTTCTCAGTCGAGGACTTCTTCGAAATGACATTATTAATTTTTCATTCTTCATTCTTAATTCTGAATTCT
>JAGOXU010000085.1:0-9115 GCA_018059515.1 Ignavibacterium sp. | reverse complement strand
GTCATTTCTAATCCGACTTCTGTCGGTGAGAAATCTTTAAATTGATGTAGCCACAGATTTCTCAGTCGAGGACTTCTTCGAAATGACATTATTAATTTTTCATTCTTCATTCTTAATTCTGAATTCTTTATAAGTCTGTATTTGATGTTTGACTAAATTTCTTTTTAATTTTTTGTTTAATAAGCTTATTATAACTGTACTTAAACTTAGATGTTAAACTTGATATTGCATAAAGATTGGTTGGAAAAGCAAATGAAGGCTCAAAGTAACAATTAACTGTGCAGCCCTGACAAAAATCAAATCTGCCTTCCATCTTCATAAAATGTTTTATCTTTTCTGATTGACGAATTTCTTTTATTGGTTTGTCTATTAATATTTTATCATTTGCAAAGTGATAACACGGTAAAATAATTTCATTATTTGGTGAAATAACTATCACACGCGAAACAGCTTTGCAGCTTGGATTATTAATATCATTTCCACCATCACGTCTTAACTTCATAAATCCTTTGTTAAGATAGATGTCCATTTTGCCATCACAATAATTATCTACAAAATCAGTAGCTTCATAACTTAGACCCGGATTTCCGAAATAAGAAAAAACCGGATTTACTAATAAAACCAAATCATGTTTTTGAGCAATCTCGTGCATTCGCGGTAATTTTTTATAAGTATCATTTGTAACTGTAAATAAAATATCAGGAAATTCACCGAGTGATTTTGCAATTTCAATACTTTTAAAAACAGATTTATAACAATCAACTTTTCTAATTTTGTTGTGCTCTTCTTCGTCCGGTGAGTCCAACGAGAAGTGCAAAAGATTAATATTTCCAACTAACTTTTCTGCAAACTTATGATAGAGCAATCCATTACTTGTAATACTTGTTTGCATTTTCAAATCGTGAGCGAACTTTGCCATTTCTGCAACATCTTTATGAAGTAACGGTTCTCCGCCGGTTAAATCAATAAACTTAACACCAAGCTCCGCAAGCTGTGTTACATTTGATTTAAAATCTTCTAAACTTGCAAACGGTGTATCTTTAAAATTTGTGTGATCACCAAAATGGCAAAACTCACAATAAGCATTGCATCTATATGTAAGATAATAATTACAGAGAAGCAGCATTAATATTCACGACCCTTCCAAATTACTTTTCTGTTTGGTAAAACAATAAACGGAAGAAGTATTACATATAATAAATAGTAAACTTCAAAGTGGAAGAAGTATTTTAGATTTTTTGAAATGCCAAGTTTCTGATGAACCGGGTACAAGTAGAAAAAGTCTAAAGCTACTTTAAACACAACTAAAGTTAACCATGTAGCTGAGAAAAAGAAAGGCGTTAACAATACAAGCAAGTTTGCCATAAAACCCCAAAACATAATTACAAAACCACGAAACGGAACTCCGAGTCCGCCAACACCCCAGCGTTTTTTCTGGCGCACTAAACTTTTTAAAGTTTTACACGGAACTGATGTAACAAGCGATTCTATTTCAATTGGAAAAATCACCTTATATTTTTTTAGATTATAAATAGCGTTCATCAAAGTAAAATCTTCGGTTACACTGTGCGGCAGTTTCTCATATCCGCCAACTTCATCGTAAGCAGATTTACGATATGACATATTATTTCCAATACACGAAATTGGATAATTTAAATTTGTACAACCCGAGCCGGCAGTTAGCAGATAAACAAAATCCAAAGCTTGCATTCCGTAAAACCATTTTTCAGTAGTTTGAGTTGTAACACCTGCTACAATCGCAACATCATCAAAATAATGTGAGCATATAGTTTTTGCCCAAAGCGGTTTTACTTCACAATCAGCATCGGTGGTTAAAATAATTTCTCCCGTTGCTTCTTTAATTGCATAAGCAAGTGCGCGCATTTTACCGATTAGTTTTGTGTGATGTTCTTCGGTAGTGATTTTTATAAATCTCTTTTTGTTTTTGATAAACTCATCGATGATTTTTCCTGTGTTATCGGTTGATTGGTCGTCAACAATCATAATCTGTAGTTTGCCTTCGGGATAATCAAGTTTGTCAAGTGATAGAAGCGTACGGAGAATATTATTTTCCTCATTTCTTGCGGCAACAATAATTGTAGCAGTTGGAAGTTTATCATCCGATATTTTTGGAAATTTCTTTTTTGCTCCAATTATAAAAATGAAAAGCTGTGCAGAATATCCAATCATTATAAAGAGAAAAATCAGTTCAAACATTCATCCGCCCCGCTAAACTGATAGTTTTTTTTTCTCACCTCATCAGAAATTAAACTGATTGAATCCAATATAATATTTTTTGATTTACTGCTATCGTGCAAAACTATAATCGAATTATTTTTTAAATATTTTTGTGCGGCAAATTTAACGATTGATATGTCATTTTTATAATCATAAGTAAGCAACGACCACATTATGTTTTTTAAATTATGTTTTTTCATCAAACCAGAAGTTGATAATTGAAACTTACCATGCGGCGGACGAAAGTATTTTACATCATAATTAAAATTTTCTCCCACCATCGAATTGAAAGAATTGATTTGAGAATCTTTTTCTTGATTTGAAATTTTACTTAATATTTTATGATTAAAAGTATGATTACCAATTGAATGTCCTTCACTTAATATTGATTTAGTAAGTTCTGGATACTTCTGAATATTTTCACCCACACAAAAAAATAATGCTTTTATCTTTTCATTAGAAAGTTTTTTTAAGATTATCTCCGTTGTTTCAGGATTCGGTCCATCATCAAAAGTAAGCAGCACTTTATTGTTGTTTGTGTTCCAATAAAAATCACTAAAGATTTTTCTTAAGATTGATGGTGGAGTGTAAAGATATTTCAAACAAATTCCGTTTTACTAATTGCCTGATTAGTAGTTCTAAAAATAATTTTATTAAGAAGCGGAGTGCTTTATGAACTCCGTATAATTAAGCTTTAAATTTTCTTCAAGATCTTTGTAAATCGATTTTGCATTTTTTCCTTTTCTGATGATTTCCTTTGCACATCTTCCGCAAAGTAAATACGCAATCAAGGTATTCATATCACGGTATATAAATGCATTTAAAGACAACGCTGATTTTTCTCCAAACTTAAATACATCAATCTTTTTACTGCAAGCAGGACAAACTTCGCTATCGTTAAACCAGTAATTTTCAATTGCATCACCATATTGGTTTTTTGCATTATCAAATAATTGATAAAGAGCTTCTACTATTTCCGAGTTATTTTCCATAGCAAATCAATTTTTGTTTAAAATATTTAATGCAATTTAATTATAGTTCGAGTAAAATTCGTGTTAAATTTGTTATAATTCGTTACAAAATTTAGCGACTAATCAGCCTGCACTTGGCAGGTTACACGAATTTTCAATGAGTAAATCACATTGAGCAAAATTTGAAATCTCCAAGGTTTCAAATAAAGTGTTTCACTAAAATCACTATTTTAGCAATAAGAATCTTAAAACCTTGGAAGTTTTTGGACATCTTGCATAAAGTTATTAAGTAAATTTACAATGAATAATCTATCAGAACATAATAAGGGTTTTCTAGCTGTTTTTGTAACGGCAATTTTATGGAGTTCCGGCGGATTATTAATAAAACTTATCTCACTCAATTCAATGCAGCTTTCTTTTTTCCGATGCATAATTGCTGCAATGGTTTTCGGAATTCTATTTCGCAAAAAATTATTTGTGGTAAACGGATTTACTTTTTTAAACGCTGCTTTTTACGCTGCTGTTCTAATTACATTTGTTATTGCCACAAAAACAACCACTGCGGCAAATGCAATATTCCTTCAATCAACCGCGCCAATTTACGTTTTAATTTTTGAACCAATCATTAATAAAACCAAACAGGAAAAGATTAATGTAATTACAATTGCAGTTTGTTTTATTGGGATGATATTCTTTTTTCTCGGCGAACTTTCTCCCGGACATTTTATTGGAAATTTAGTTGCGCTATTTGCAGGAATTTGTTTTGCAGCTTTCTTTTTGGGTATGAGAAAAAACGGGCAGCAATATCAACAAAGCTCAATTTTTTATGGAAATATTTTTGTTTCAATTATCTGTTTGCCTTTTTTGTTTGATATGAAACCGATGTCATTCGATGATATTTGGATGGTAACATTTCTGGGAGTTTTTCAAATAGCTTTTGCTTATGCGCTATTTAGTTATGGATTAAAACGAATACTTGCAGTCGAAGCCTCAATAATTTCAATGTTTGAACCGGTGCTGAATCCAATTTGGGTTTTAATCGGATACGGTGAAATTCCAAGTTATTGGGCAATGGTTGGCGGTGCAATTATAATTACAGCAATAACAATCCGAACAATATTTGCAGGATCAGATTTTTTTAGAAAGAAGTTTAGGTTTTAAAAACTTAAACCATTTAACTTCTACTACCAAATGATCTATAATTTGGTCAAAATTATTTTAGAATAAATTATGAAACTTAATGAATCTGTAAAACCAATTAGTTATTTAAAAGCTCATGTCTATGAAGTGATCCGTGATGTTTCTGAAAAACAACAAGAAACTTTAGTGATCTTCAAAAGGGAAATAGATAAGTTCAATAAGTAACTGAGTGAAACTATAGGTAATTCTTAGTCCAGATTCACTTGAAAATCTATTTGAGATATTTCAATACGTTTCCTTTAATGATTCAAAGTCTACTGCAATAACGCTAACTGAAAAGTTACAAAGCAAGTGTTTCGAACTTTAGCATTTTGCAGAACGTGGACATCAAGTTCACGAACTTAAAGATATTATTATTCAGGAATTTCTTGAAGTTCATGTCGGATATTTTAAAATAATTTATCGTATAGTTAAAAAGAAGTTCATTTACAATTTACACTTGATTGTAGAAGCAAGATTGTTGAGATAAATCAGAAGGCTGTTACATAATTCATTTTTAATTTTATGAAAAAGGCGATTTAATATGTTTACTATTTATAAAAATATTTTTGACGAATTAAAAAATAAAGGCGTATATCATTTTGCCAGTTATATTTCATCGTCTCAATATTTAAAAGCTTATGATCTTGTAAGAAAATATGGGAAAGAAAAATTAAACGTTCTTGATTGGGGAACAGGCTCTGGTCATTTTTCATATTTCCTTTTATCTCAAGGTTATAATGTAACTGCTTTTACAATAGAAGAACAAAGTTTTTTAGCAGATTCATTAAAAGCCTCATACAAAGAAAAATATAACCTTATAGCAAATCAAAATCCAACAAAACCTTTGTCATTTAATGATGAAAGTTTTGACATGGTAGTTTCGATAGGTGTTCTTGAGCATGTAAGAGAAACAAGTAACACTGAAATCAATTCATTATCAGAAATACGAAGAGTTCTAAAACCAAATGGAATATTTATCTGTTATCACTTCCCTAATAAGTATTCTTGGATTGAATCAATAACAAAACATTTATCTTCAAAACATAATCATAGCTTTAAATTCACAAATGACGATATAATTAAAATGACCGATACTTGTAAATTGCAATTGCTGGAAGTTAAGAGGTATGGAATAATGCCTAGGAATACATTCAGGTTTGTTCCAAATAATAAATTGCTAACTAATATTTTTAATTTTGTTGATTCTTCATTATCAATTTTACTAAGTCCATTTTGCCAAAATTATTACTTTGTTGCAAAAAAATAGATTGAATAATTCTAAGATTATTTAAGGTGATAAACGTTTAATCTGCCAATTACTATTGATCATTTCATAACAAATTCTATCGTGTAATCTGTCTTGTCTTCCCTGCCAGAACTCAAACTTATTTGGAATTAATTTATAGCCGCCCCAATTTTCGGGAGTTGGTGGATTTTCACCAAACTTTTTTTCTAATTCAGAAAATTTATTTTCTAAAACTTCTCTTCCTGAAATAACTTCGCTTTGGTTTGAAGCTAATGCACCGTACCTGCTTTTTAAAGGACGCAAATTAAAATACTGTTCCGATTCATTTCGATTGATCTTTTCAATCCTACCTTCAATCCTAACCTGTCTTTCGAATTCTTTCCACCAAAATAGTAAAGAGGCAAACGGATTTTCTAAAAGTTCTTTTCCTTTTCTGCTTCCATAATTTGTAAAAAAAGTAAAACCTGTTTCATCAAAACTTTTTAACAGAACAACTCGTGCGGATGGGGTTCCGGTTTTTGTTGCAGTCGCAATTGTCATCGCATTTGGCTCAACGATTTTGGCATATACAACCTGATCAAACCAAAAATTGAATTGAACGAATGGATTTTTGTCTATGTTTGCTTCACTAAGTTGATCTTGCTCATAACTTAGGCGCATATTTCTCAAATCATTGTTTTCTTGCATAGGTTTATTGTTTTAAAGTCTTATATTTTAAGCACTGAATCTGATTAACTAAAAAATAAAAATATTCTCCGCTCTATAAAGTAGCGCAGTGAAAATTAAAGTTATTAATACTGTTAAACAAAATATTATTCTATAAAAATGAAAACTGAAAAATTATCTAAAAGAGAAAAAGAAGAGTTAGAAAAATTTGGAGCTAACACATGGTTTGTGGAATCGCTCTATAAACAATATGAACAAAAGCCAGAAACTGTTCCCGATCAGTGGCAAAATTTTTTTGGGAATGTTGAAAATAAAAATTTACCAAACGCTGTAAACGAAAACTCATCTTTTCTAACACTTCCAAAAAATATTGAAATGCCAAAACCCGGTGAAGGTGATGAATTAAAAGTTATTGCCGGAAGCGCTCAAAGAATTTTAGATAATATGACCGCGAGCCTAACTGTTCCGGTTGCAACATCGCAAAGAACAATCGCTGTAAAGCTGCTTGAAGAAAACCGAATATTGATTAACAATCATTTAAAGAAAAAAAATGAAGGCAAAATTTCTTACACCCACATTATAAGCTGGGCAATATTAAAAGCTATTTCTAAAAATCAGGTGATGAATAACGGCTTTACAATTATCGATGGAAAACCAAATATAATTTTACGCAAAAATATTAATCTTGGATTAGCAATTGACATTGAAAAAAAGGATGGAAGTCATTCATTGCTTGTTCCGAATATTAAATCAGCAAACAAATTATCCTTTAAAGAGTTCTGGAAAGCTTATGAAGACATTGTTGAAAGAACCAGGAAAGGTACAATTGATCCATCTGAATTTATGGGAACAACAATTACTTTAACAAATCCCGGAACAATTGGTACTGTTTCTTCAATCGCAAGATTGATGCTTGGGCAAGGCGCTATAATCGCTATTGGTGCAATTCAGTACAATGCAGAATACCAGGCAATGTCACAATCAACAATTTCTTCACTTGGAATTAGTAAAGTGATGAACATCGCCAGCACGTATGATCACAGAATAATTCAAGGTGCAGAATCCGGAATGTTTTTGCAAGAGATAAACGATTTACTTTTGGGCAAAGACGGATTTTATGAAGAGATATTTCAAGAATTAAAAGTTCCCTCACTACCGCTTCAATGGGAATCTGATTATCAGCCCGGTGGATTTGATAAATCTGCAAGCACTGATGAGATAGTTAAACAAGCAAAAGTTTTACAGTTAATTAATATGTACAGAGTACGCGGGCATTTGCTTGCTGATCTTGATCCGCTTGGAACTCGTGCAGTTTATCATCCCGAGCTTGATCCTTCATCATTTAATTTAACTTTATGGGATTTGGATAGAAATTTTATTACCGGCGGATTTGGAGCGCTAAAAACAGCAACTCTACGCGAGGTTATGCATATTCTTCACAAAACTTACTGCGAAAAAATTGGTGTAGAATATATGCATATTCAAAACCCTGCAGAAAAAGTTTGGCTGCAAAGTAAAATGGAACCATATAAAAATTCTCCATCGTTTGATAATGATGTGAAGAAAAAAATATTAAAAAAATTAATCAAAGCAGAAATGTTTGAGCATTTTGTTCACACAAAGTTTATCGGTCACAAAAGATTTTCGTTAGAAGGATCAGAGACACTGATTCCACTTTTAGATAAAATTTTAAATGATTCTGCCGAACGCGGAATTGCAGAAGTTGTATTTGGCATGTCTCATCGCGGAAGATTGAATGTACTTACAAATATAATCGGCAAATCCTATGAATCAATCTTTACAGAGTTTGAAGACATAAAAGATAAAGATTCAATTCAAGGTTCCGGTGATGTAAAGTATCATCTTGGTGCAACAGGAAAATATCCAACAGAATACGGAAAATCTATTACCGTTTCTGTCGCATCAAATCCAAGCCACTTAGAATGGGTTGATCCTGTAGTTGAAGGAATTGTGCGCGCAAAACAAACTATGCTTGGTGATATTAAAGCCCATCAAAAAGTTATGCCGGTTCTTATTCATGGTGATGCAGCTTTTGCAGGACAAGGAGTTGTAGCTGAAACATTAAACTTATCGCAGCTTTACGGATACCGCACGGGCGGAACTGTACACATAATTGTAAATAATCAAATTGGATTTACGACTACTCCAGAAGACTCGCGCTCAACAACTTATGCAACTGATGTTGCTAAAATGATTCAAGCACCAATCTTTCACGTTAATGGTGATGATCCTGAAGCAGCACTTTGGGTTGCACAAATTGCTTTTGAGTTTAAATGGATTTTCAAAAAAGATGTTATAATTGATTTGTTTGGATATCGAAGACACGGACACAATGAGGGCGACGAGCCAGGTTTTACTCAGCCATTACTTTACGATAAAATAAAATCGCATCCTTCCGTCAGAAAAATTTATGAAGAAAAGTTAATCCAAAATGGCATTATAACTTCGGATGAAGTGGATGAAATGCACAATTCATTCAATCAAAAATTAAGTAAATCTTTTGAGGTTATTAAAAGGAGAAGTTCCGCAAGTACAGAACAAATTAATATCTCCGAAAATGATCCATCAAAATCAGATGAAGAAATAATCACAGCAATTTCAGAAGACTCGTTGAATAATATTGTAACTGCTATAAGTAAACTTCCACCCACATTTAAAGGGCATCCTAAACTTGAAAAGTTTTTGGAAAAAAGACACAAGCTGATTGATGATTCTGAAGATGCGGATTGGGCTTTAGCAGAATCAATTGCATTTGGAAGTTTGCTGCTCGAAGGAACTCCCGTTAGATTAA
>JAGOXU010000084.1 GCA_018059515.1 Ignavibacterium sp. | reverse complement strand
TCTTGGAATTGCGTTTGGGGAAAACATTGATTTAATAGACAGTTATCTTAAAACTTACAGCAATATAATTTTAATTATTACCGCAGTTATTATTTTGTTTTTTATAGTTCGATACTTTATTAAAAAAAGAAAAACACAAATTTGAAATTTTTATTTAAGAAAAAAGTTTTATCAGACATAGAAAAAAAAGAGAGAAGTAAGGATTGGCTTCTATTAATTCTTTCCGGAATATTTTTTGGAATTTCATTTACACCGTTTCCATTTCCGTTTCCACTTTTTCTCTTTGTTGCATTCGTTCCTTACTTTTTTGTGATAACTAAAAAACAAACTCTACTAAAAGTAAACTCTGCATCTTATCTAACTTTTTTTGTTATGAGTTTGTTAACGGTTTACTGGGTCGGAAGCTGGCAAAGCGAATCCGATCCGTTTTTAATGTTAAGTGGAACAGTTTTAGTTTTCTTTTTACCCTGTGTTATGCTCATAAACTCAACTTTGTATTTTATATCAAAAAAAGTTTTTAAAAAAGATTTATCACTTTATTTCTTTCCATTCTTTTGGGTAATGGTCGAATACCTGCTTACGCTTACTGATTTAAAATTCCCTTGGTTAACAATCGGGCACGGTCTTGCAAAATTTACTTCATTTATTCAGATCGCAGATATTATTGGCGCATTTGGTTTATCGTTTGTTGTTTTGTGGATAAACATTTTTATTTATAAAGGAATAAAATCATTTAAAGAATCATCAAAAGCAGGTTTGATAAATCTTTCAATCGCAGGTTTGATTTTTAGTTTTATAATCGCTTATGGATTTATAAGGATAACCTCTTTAAACAATGATGAGAAAAAAATAAAAGTAGGAATCATCCAGCCAAATCTTGATCCCTGGAATAAATGGGAGCTTGGCGGATTGAATGAAATATTAAATAATAATTTAGAGCTTTCCCAACAGTGCGTTGATGACGGTGCAAAAATAATTTTCTGGCCCGAAACAGCTTTGCCCGTTTATCTTTTATCAGGTACATATCAAACAGAACTGGATTCGATTTATTCTTTCTTAAATAAAAATAATGTTTCTCTTTTAACTGGAATGCCTGATTATCGCATCTTTGAAACAGATGCTCCCCAAAATGCAAAGTACAGCGAAGCGGGCAAGTATCACTATGCAACTTATAATTCTATTTTACTTTTACAGCCAAACACTTTTGAAGTTCAGCGATATGGAAAGATGCAATTAGTTCCGCTCGGTGAGCACATACCTTTTGTAGATCAAATTCCATTTCTTGGTGATTTATTAAAGTGGGGAGTTGGTTTAAGCGGCTGGAATGTTGGACAGGATACAACTGTATTTAAATTTGTTGATAACCAAGACACAATAAAAATTGGCGGGTTGGTTTGTTATGAATCCGTGTTTCCAACTTTTCCAAATTATTTTGTGGATAGAGGTGCGCAATTTTTAGCAGTACTAACAAATGATAGCTGGTACGGCAAACTTAGTGGACCATATCAGCATAAAGAATTTGCAAACTTACGCGCAGTTGAAAATAGAAGAGCAGTCGTTCGTTGTGCAAACGGTGGAGTAAGTTGTTTAATAAATAAATTTGGAGTTACAGAAGTTGAAACTGAAATGTTCACGCGCACACATTTAGTTGTTGATGTTCCACTAAATAATGAAAAAACATTTTATACAAAAAATCCATTGATTATTCCTGTTCTATCATCAGCATTTTCTTTGTGGATTTTTGGTATCAACATTTTAATTTGGATGAAGAAAAAATTTAAATTATAGAATATTTGTCACACTGAGCGAAGTCGAAGTGTGACTATCTAAATTATTAACTTGTCATCCTTCGTCTTCGCTCAGGATGATGTTAAGAAATAAGTAAATGATTGACTTAAGAAGCGACACAGTAACACGCCCATCCGAAGCAATGCGCAAAGTAATGTACGATGCAGAAGTTGGTGATGATGTTTTTAAAGAAGATCCATCTGTAATCAAACTTGAAAAGTATGCTGCAGAACTTTTAGGAAAAGAAGCTGCTCTTTATGTTCCAAGCGGGGTAATGGGCAACCAAATTTGTTTAAATATTTTAACAAATCCCGGCGATGAAGTTATTTGTGAAAGAGACGCACACATTTTTAATTATGAATCAGGTTCGCCTGCAGCACTTAGCGGGATTCAATTATTCCCGATTGAAGGTAAACACGGTGTAATCACTTCAGAGCAAGTAGAACCAATAATTCGTCCAACATCTGCATATTATATGCCGCGCACAAAAGTTATTGAAGTTGAGAACACTCACAATCGTGCCGGCGGAACAGTTTGGCAAATTGAAAATATTATCTCCCTAAAAAATCTTGCAAAAAAATGTAATCTGTTTTATCATCTTGATGGTGCAAGGATTTGGAATGCCTCTGTTGCAACCGGAATTTCTGTAAAAGAATATGCTTCACATTTTGATTCAATTTCCTGCTGTCTTTCAAAAGCTCTCGGTGCTCCGGTTGGTTCTATCATAGCAGGAACAAAAGATTTTATTAAAGAAGCGTTTCGTATTCGCAAAGCTTGGGGCGGAGGAATGCGGCAGGTTGGAATTCTTGCTGCTGCCGGATTATATGCACTGCAAAATAATTTTGATAGATTAAAAGAAGATCACGATAAAGCTACATATCTTGCAGAAAGAATTAATGCAAATCCAAATCTTGAAATTGATATGGAAGCTGTTCAAACAAACATTTTACTTTTCCATCCAAAAAATATTTCTATTGAAGATGGATTGAAGAAATGTAAGGAAAAAGGAGTTTTATTTTCCGTAGGTAAGATTGATTTGATTCGTGCAATTACACATTTAGATGTTTCGTTTGAAGAAGTTAAAATAGCTGCGGATATAATTGATGAGGTTTTTGTCTAATGGATATTAAAGATTTTACTCATAAAACAACAGTAAAAGTTCGCTTTCACGAAGTTGATATGCTTGGTGTTTGCAATAATGCTGTTTACATTAATTTCTTTGAACATGCTCGTTTAGAATATATTAAAGCTGCCGGATTGATGCCCGAAGGGGGAATATTTTCTGACGGCAGATTATATTTTATGGTTAGGAATGAAATTAATTATCGCGGACATGCTTTTTATGATGATGAGCTTGATGTTTATTCTAAAGTAACCTATATAAAAAATTCTTCATTCGGTTATGATCATTTAATCGTACGAAAGAAAACAGGCGAAGTAATTGTTGATGGAAAAGGTGTGGTAGTTTTTGTTGATCCGAAAACAAGAAAATCAACTCCGTTAACAGAAGATTTTATTCAGAAGATAAAAAAGTTTGAACCGGGTGTTAATGTTTTAAATTAAAATGATCGCAATGACATTTTTAAGGAGGTACTAAAATGCGCAAACTGATCCTTGATATTGAAACTTGTTCTTATCCCTTTGAATCTTTGTCTGAAAGCCAGCGTGAATATTTGTTAAAGTACGCAGAGAAAGAAACTGATCCCACCAAAAAAGAAGCGATGAAGGACGAAGCAATTCGTTACACATCACTTTATCCATATACAGCCAAGTGCATTGCAATTGGAATCTATGATGTGCAGAAAGAAAAATCCTATGTTTACTATGAATCAGAAAAATTAGAAGAATGGAATTCTGAGAGCACCAATGTGCATTACAAAGGATTATCAGAAAAGGAAATGCTTGAATCTTTTTGGCGCATCGCACAACATATCGATCAGTTTGTAACATTTAACGGAAGAAATTTTGATATTCCATTTTTGATGATGCGCTCGGCAATGCTTGGTGTTAAAGTAACAAAAAACTTGATGGGTTATCGTTACGGTGATATTCATATTGATTTGCTTGAGCAATTTACATTTTATAGCACTACAAGAAAATTTAATTTAGATTTTTACTGTCATGCATTTGGAATCGAATCGCCAAAAGCAAAAGACATTTCGGGAATGGAAGTAAAAACTCTTTATGAAGCTGGAAGAATAAAAGATATTGCTGTTTATTGTTCTAAAGATATTTACGCAACTTATCAGTTGTTTAAAATTTGGGAAGAGTTTTTAGCTCATCCATAAATTCTTTCTTTTAAGGAACGGGCTTTTATAATAATATATGATTGTGTAAGTTTGCTAATAAAACTGTGTAAGGAGAAAAAATGCCGACAAACTTAAACATAAATGATTCCTTGTTGGAAAAAGCTGTTATACTAGGAAAGCATAAATCGAAAAAGGAAGCAGTTAATACTGCTCTTGAGGAATATGTAAAACTGCGAAACCAAATGAAGATCAAAGATTTATTCAACACAATTGAATACGATAAAAATTACAATTACAAAAAACAGCGCAGCAGAAAATGAAGGTAATTGTTGATACAAGTATTTGGTCACATGCTCTTAGAAGAAAAAGAGCACAAATATTTAATGAAGTTAAATTTCTTGAGTCTTTAATTGATAACCAGAGAATTTGTATGCTTGGTCCAATAAGACAGGAATTATTGTCTGGAATTAATGAACAAAAACAATTCGCTCAATTAAAAAATACATTATCATCATTTGATGATCATCTTATCATCACAAAAGATTATGAGCTTGCTGCTGAATATTTTAATAC
This sequence comes from Ignavibacterium sp., assembly GCA_018059515.1. GTDB lineage: Bacteria > Bacteroidota > Ignavibacteria > Ignavibacteriales > Ignavibacteriaceae > IGN3. Next base: position 8,430 of record JAGOXU010000084.1, on the reverse strand, counting down.
TTGCAGAAGTAAAGGCGTGCAAGGTTCTAATACAGACTATTTAATTTGTGCAATTTCTTATCGTAACCGGTTTCCAATTTTTACGAACGATAATGATTTTGAAATATTCTCCAAGTACATTCCGGTTACACTTGTAAAAAATTATTGAGAGTTTTTAAACTTTGCAATGATTTAAGAATTGTGAGTAATTTTTCAATACGAGATTAAAATTTCATAATTATTTTTTTGATGCGAAAACCTATAATAATTATCCGGACAGTCCTTGCTCTGCTTTTGCAATAAAATCCTTTCGATAGTTTCAAATAATAGAATTCAATTATTTTTTTGATCAGTTTTGATTGAAATAATCCCTATAAAATAGTTTATATTTGCCGCACAATTTTAAGTTTTTTTTTACCCGATTAATAATCAAAAATCTTTAACATTCTCATTTAATGTCAACCAAATCAAATACAAAAAATCAAATTATCTGTTATCATTGCGGTGACTTTTGTAAGGATGAATCTATTGCAATTGAGGACAAATATTTTTGCTGCACTGGCTGCAAAACAGTTTATGAAATTTTGAATCAAGGTGAACTTTGCACTTACTACAATTTTCAAGAAAATCCCGGAATTTCACCAAAGAATTTTGAAGCAAAAAAGTTTGATTACTTAGATGATACAACAACAATTAATAAACTTTTAGATTTTAGTGATGATAAAATTTCTAAAATTACTTTCTTCATTCCACAAATGCATTGCAGTTCTTGTATCTGGCTGCTCGAAAATCTTTTTAAATTAAATCACGCAATTACGAGTTCTACAGTAAATTTTGTTCGTAAGGAATTAACCGTAAAATTTTTGAATCAAAAAATATCTTTAAAAGATGTTGTCGTTTTAATCTCTTCAATTGGATATGAGCCACAGATAAATCTTGATTCCGCTGAAAAGAAAATCGAAACTAAAACCAATAAAACGCTGTACTACAAGGTTGGTGTTGCAGGATTTTGTTTCGGAAACATTATGATGTTTAGTTTTCCGGAATACTTTTCAATCACTACTGCGGATAGTTTGTTAAAATCATTTTTTAATTATTTAAATCTTATTCTTTCTCTGCCTGTCTTTTTCTATTCAGCTTCTGATTACTTTGTTTCTGCTTACAAAGGTTTACAAAAAAAAATAATCAATATTGATGTTCCTTTATCTATGGGAATATTAGTTCTTTTTCTTCGCAGTGTTTATGAGTTGTTGATTCTTAATCAGGCTGGATATTTTGATTCTTTAGCCGGATTAGTTTTCTTTTTGCTCATCGGAAAAATCTTGCAGGAAAAAACTTACGATGCGATGAACTTTGAGCGAGATTACAAAGCATATTTTCCACTATCAGTTACGATTAAACAAAATGAAATTGAAAAATCAATTCCTGTTGCAAACTTGATGGTTGGTAATAGAATTATAATCAGGCAAAATGAAATTGTTCCCGCTGATGCGATATTAATGAACGGTGACGGTTTGATTGATTACAGCTTTGTTTCAGGAGAGTCTCATCCAATTCATAAAGTTAGCGGCGAAATGATTTACGCCGGCGGAAGACAAAAATCCGGATTGATTGAGCTTGAAGTAATTAAAGAAGTATCGCAAAGTTATTTAACACAGCTTTGGAATAACGATACCTTCAATAAAAAAACTGAGAGCGAGTTTACAAATTTTTCAAATACTGTTAGTAAATATTTTACAATAGTTATTTTATTAATTGCATTTGCAGCAGCAGCATTTTGGTTTTCAATAAGCTCTTCAATTGCAATTAATGTTTTTACTTCAGTTTTAATTGTTGCCTGTCCTTGTGCATTAGCTTTATCCACTCCTTTTACTCTTGGCAATACAATGAGAATTTTTGGACGGAATAAATTCTATCTAAAAAATGCTGCCGTTGTTGAGGTGATGGCAAAGATAAACTCTATTGTCTTTGATAAAACAGGAACGATTACAGAATCCGGTAAATCTGATATTATTTATACAGGTAGAATTCTAAATCCAACAGAACAGAAGTGTATTAAATCTTTGGTTAGAGGTTCTACACATCCGTTAAGTAAAAAGATTTTCGATTCGATAGATGGTGATGATTATTTCCCGGTTACCAGATTTAATGAACCAACCGGAAAAGGAATTGAAGGAGTTGTATATGGAAATATTATTAAAATTGGTTCCGCTGATTTTGTTAATCTAAAACTAAAAGAAACTGAAATTGATATTATTAAAACCAGAGTTTTTGTTTCAATTAATTCAGAGGTTGTTGGTAACTTTACAATTTCAAACTCTTATAGAGAAGGGATTGATAAAGTTGTAAAAAATCTCTCTGATGAATATCAGTTGTCATTATTATCCGGAGATAACAACGGCGAAAAAGAAAATCTTTTAAAAATATTTAATTCTGATTCTCAGCTTCATTTCAAACAATCGCCTGAAGACAAATTAAATTTTATAAAAAAATTACAATCAGATAAGAGAAAAGTCTTAATGATTGGGGATGGATTAAATGATGCCGGAGCGCTAAGTCAGAGTGATGTAGGAATTTCAGTAACAGATGATATAAGTAATTTTACACCAGCTTGCGATGCAATAATTGATTCAGGACAATTAAAAAATATTGCAGCATTTTTAAAATTTTCTAAATCTAGTTTAAAAATTATACATCTAAACTTTTTGATATCATTTTTTTATAATTTAGTCGGGCTAAGTTTTGCAATTAATGGAATGTTATCGCCTCTAATTGCAGCAGTGCTTATGCCGATAAGTTCAATCAGTGTAGTTTTGGTTGCAACACTCGCAACAAATTTAATTGCTAAAAAAAGAGGATTGCTATCTCTGTAATAGTTGTTTTGATAGGATTTAGTTTGCTTGTGGCAATTGGATTTTTAATCGCTTTTTTATGGAGCGTTAAAAACGGGCAGTACTCTGATACTTATACACCATCAGTTCGAATGCTTTTCGAAGATGAAAAACCAAAAAAAGAAAAAAAATCTGAAAATGAAAATGAAATTGAAATAAATAAAGAGAAAAAATCTTGATAATTAAATTACAACTTCAAATAAAGGAGCTCCTATGCAGTTAGAGAAGTTTAGCTACGATAATAAAATCGTTAGAGACTTTACTATAGCATCATTGGTATTCGGTATTGTAGGTATGCTTATTGGAGTGCACATTGCCAGTGCGCTATTTGCACCCGAACTTAATTTTAGTATTCCATTTTTAACTTTTGGAAGACTTCGTCCATTGCACACCAATGCTGTTATTTTTGCTTTTGTTGGAAATGCGATTTTTGCCGGTATTTATTATTCACTTCCAAGACTCCTTAAAGCCCCAATGTTCAGCACTCTGCTAAGCCGCATTCACTTTTGGGGATGGCAATTAATAATTGTGGCTGCTGTAATTTCCCTTCCACTCGGTCTTACATCAAGCAAAGAATATGCAGAACTTGAATGGCCAATAGATATAGCTATAACACTTATTTGGGTTGTCTTCGGTATCAACATGATCGGAACAATTATCAAAAGAAGAGAAAAGCATATGTATGTTGCAATATGGTTTTATCTTGCAACCTGGGTTACAGTTGCGGTATTACATATTGTAAACTCTTTTGAAATTCCTGTAAGTTTATTTAAAAGTTATTCGTTGTATGCAGGTGTGCAGGATGCTCTTGTTCAATGGTGGTACGGGCATAATGCAGTTGCATTTTTTTTAACAACTCCTTATCTCGGTTTGATGTATTACTATTTACCCAAAGCCGCAAACAGACCGATATATTCTTACAAACTTTCTATCATCCATTTTTGGGCATTGATATTTTTATATATCTGGGCTGGTCCGCATCACTTACTATATTCATCTTTGCCGGATTGGGCGCAATCTTTAGGAACAGTTTTTTCTATTATGTTGATTGCTCCAAGCTGGGGTGGTATGATAAACGGACTTTTAACTTTACGCGGTGCGTGGGATAGAGTTAGAGAAGATCCCATTTTAAAATTTATGGTTGTCGCTGTAACTGCTTATGGCATGTCAACTTTTGAAGGTCCAATGCTTTCATTAAAAAATGTAAACGCATTTGCACATTTTACAGATTGGATTATTGCTCACGTACACATCGGCGCACTTGGCTGGAATGGATTTTTAACAGCGGGAATGTTCTATTGGTTAATTCCTAAAATATATAAAACGGAACTTTACTCTAAAAAAATGGCAAACGTACATTTCTGGATTGGAACACTTGGAATAGTGTTTTATGCTTCTGCAATGTACTGGTCTGGTGTTGCACAATCATTAATGTGGAAACAATTTAATGATACAGGAATGCTTCAGTATCCAAACTTTTTAGAAACAACTCTTCAAATAATTCCAATGTATATTATTAGAGCTTTTGGCGGTACGTTGTACTTAACTGGAATGTGCATAATGGTTTACAATCTTTATAAAACCATGAAGATTGGTAAGTTAGTTTCTAACGAAGAAGCTGAAGCACCACCAATGCAAAAAGATGTAAAAGAAAAAATTTCACACCGCTGGTTAGAGGGTAAACCGATTTACTTTTTAGTCGCATCTCTAATTGTAATACTTATCGGCGGAGTAGTTGAATTTGTTCCAACATTTTTGGTTAAATCAAATATTCCTACAATCGCTTCTGTAAAACCTTACAGTCCACTTGAGCTGCAGGGAAGAGATATTTATATAAGAGAAGGCTGCAACAATTGTCATTCCCAGCTTATCCGACCTTTTAGATCTGAAACGGAAAGATACGGTGAATATTCCAAAGCAGGAGAATTCGTTTACGATCATCCATTCCTTTGGGGATCAAAACGTACAGGACCAGATTTGCACAGACAAGGAGGAAAGAATCCAAATATGTGGCACTATTTGCACATGGAAAATCCACAATCAACATCAAAAGGATCAATCATGCCGCCATATCCATGGCTGCTTGAAAATCAGCTTGATATTTCATTGACATCAAATAAAATAAACGTGATGAGAACTCTCGGTGTTCCTTATCCGGAAGGATATGAAAATCAAGCTAACGATGATTTGATGAAACAGGCAGAAGCTATAGCACTTGATTTACAAAAGAATGGAATTGCTGCTGAGCCTGATAAAGAAATAATTGCTTTGATTGCTTATCTGCAAAGATTAGGAATTGATATCAAAGCTAATCCAGTTTCAGAGAGCAGGTAGAAATTAATGTACAAAGAAATTCTAAATTCAGTTGAAGGTATTTCGATCTATCCGATAATTTCTTTAATTGTTTTTGTTTTATTCTTTTCAATCATCCTTATCTGGATGTTTAAAGTTGATAAAACATATATTAAAAAAATGGAAAATCTTCCTTTTGAAAAAGAGGGAGAAAATAATTTTAACAATTCAGGTGATTTATATGAGAAAAAAGTTTAATCATTTCACCGTTTTACTTGCGGCAATAATTTTGTTTTTTACTTTACCGGTTTTTGCTGCGGGTGAAACAGATTTTCCGCCATCGTATTATGATATTGTTGCAATATTTCTTATCGCAATTATCATAATCAGTTTTATTGCAATTGTTTATTATGAAGGCAAAACGGCTGTATCTAAAGAAGAAGAAATGGTTTTGCAAAAGGAACCTTCTGCTTTTGCTAAGTTTAGAAGATACATAACAAAAACAACTCCGGTTGAAACGGAAAACGAATTATTATTAGAACATGAATACGATGGAATACGTGAACTTGACAGTAAAATTCCACCATGGTTTTTGTGGTTGTTTTATCTATCTATTGCTTTTGCAATTTATTATATGCTTGATTATCATATATTTAAATCAAGCCCGCTGCAGGATGAAGAATATCAAATGGAAGTTAAACAAGCTGAAGTTGAACGAAGCGCTTTAATGAAATCCGGTGCATTACTAAACGAAGAAACAGTAACCTTTCTTTCCGATCCATCATCTATTGATGCAGGTAAACAAATTTACACAACCAATTGCGTAGCATGTCATGCTGCGGATGGCGGCGGAATAGTTGGTCCAAACCTTACTGATGATAATTGGATACATGGCGGCGGAATTAAAAATGTATTTAAAACTATTAAATATGGAGTACCGGCAAAAGGTATGATTGCTTGGGAAGGGCAGTTAAATCCTAAGCAGATACAAGAAGTTTCAAGTTATGTTATTTCTTTGCACGGTATTAAACCTGCAAATCCTAAAGCACCCGAAGGACCAGTTTGGAAAGAATCAGATTCCACAAATGCTGCCTCCAAATGATGCAGTGAAATATTTTTATTGAGAGTATAATGGAAACGAATGAGAAAATAGTTAGTGAAGAAAAACAAGAATACAGAAACCAACTTGCAACTGTAACTGATGACGGAAAAAGAAAATGGGTTTACCCGAAGAAACCTTCAGGCGTATTTTATAATGCAAGAACAATTCTTAGTTTCTTTCTGCTTGCGTTTTTGATTATCGTTCCTTTCATAAAAGTAAATGGTCATCAATTTATTTTATTTGATTTTTTAAACAGAAATTTTATTCTTTTCGGTATCCCTTTCGGTCCGCACGATTTTCATCTTTTTGTTCTTGCAATGATTGCAATGATTGTTTTCATAATTTTATTCACTGTTGTGTTTGGTAGAATATTTTGCGGATGGGCTTGCCCGCAAACCGTTTTTATGGAAATGGTTTTTCGCAAGATTGAATACTGGATTGAAGGTGATGCAAGAGATCAGCGCAAACTTGATGCTGAAAGCTGGAATAGTAAAAAGCTTTTTAAAAAAGGATTGAAGAACATAATCTTTTTTATTATGGCGTTTTTTATCGCTCACATATTTTTATCATACATAATTGGTGTAGATAAGGTAATTGAAATTGTTACACAGCCGCCAAGTGCGCACTTAAGTGGATTCGTTGCAATCATTACTTTCTCATTTATCTTTTATTGGGTGTTTGCTTTTTTCCGCGAGCAGGCTTGTACAATTGTTTGTCCTTACGGAAGATTGCAGGGTGTTTTGCTTGATCAGGATTCAATTGTAATTGCGTATGATCATAAACGGGGCGAACCAAGGGGCAAACTTATAAGAAGCGAAGTAAATTCTGATAAAGGTGATTGCGTTGATTGCCATTTGTGCGTTGATGTCTGCCCTACAGGAATTGATATAAGAAACGGAATACAATTAGAATGTGTTAACTGTACAGCATGTATTGATGCTTGTGATGAAGTAATGGAAAAGATTAATCGCCCAAAAAAATTAATTAGGTACGATTCGCTTAATGGAATTGAAAATAAAACTAAGTTTAAAATAACACCAAGAATGATGCTGTACTCAGTGATTCTTGTTGTGTTAATTGGAGTTCTTGGTTACTTGCTTTCTATCAGAACAGATTACGCCGTTAATATCTTAAGGACACCCGGAATGTTGTTTCAGGAACAGCCAAACGGAAAAGTTAGTAATGTTTATGATCTTAATATTGTAAACAAAACTTTTAATGAAACTCCGATGCAAATTAAATTAGAAAAACCTGCTGATGGAGAGTTAAAATTAGTTGGTAAAGATATTGTACTTAAATCTCAGCAAATTGTTGAGATAAAGTTTTTAGTAATGCTGGATAAAACAAGCCTTAATAAAATGAACACACCGATTGAGATTGGTGTTTACAATGGAGATAAATTGATTAAAAAAGTTAAGACTTCATTTTTAGGACCGGTGGAAATAAATGAGCAAAAGTAAATTTAATTGGGGAACAGGAATTTTAATTACAATAATTATTTTTATGGTAATTACAATCAGTACCGTTATCTTTTTAATGAATCAAAGAGTTGATTTGGTTGCGAGCGATTACTACGATAAAGGCATTCATCATCAGGAGCAAATTGATAGGATGAATAGAACCAATAAAATGGGTAATGAAGTTAGTATTACACCGGAAAATGGTTTTATAAGATTAGTTCTTCCAAAATATTTTGCGCAAAAAAGTTTAAACGGTACAATTCAATTTTATCGTCCATCAGATTCTAAAAAAGATTTTGCAGTTGCACTTACTATTGATACAAGTGCGCAGCAATTTATATCAACACAAAATATGGTTAAAGGGTATTGGAAGGTTAAACTTAACTTCACTCAAGATGAAGTTGAGTATTATAAAGAAAGTTCTTTTGTAATTAATTAAATTATAGAACACGGATGCCGCAGATTTAGCGAATTCTCACGGATCAAATCCGTGTAAATCCGCGCCATCCGTGCTATCAGTGTTCTATTGTCTTAAAAAATGTCACCAGAAATCTTAACAGCATTTTTCGTCGGATTATTCGGAAGCTTCCATTGTATTGGAATGTGCGGACCAATAGCCATTGCACTTCCAGTTCCTAACTCAAATAATCTCTCATTTGTTACAGGCAGATTGCTTTACAACCTTGGCAGAGTTGCAACATATTCT
>JAGOXU010000264.1 GCA_018059515.1 Ignavibacterium sp. | reverse complement strand
GTTATTCTTAGGTCTAAAATCGAATAAAGAAAATGGCAATAGCAAGGAACACTTCACTGCACTTTTAAATGGTGTTATACCAGGAAAAAGAATTGAATACGATGAAACTGCAAAAATGTCTTCAATGTGTAGTGGCAATAATTTTGGTGGAATAGTTAGTGGTGTACCAGCTATAAAAATTGACGAAGAGAGTCAACGGATTAATCTTTCGTCGGTAATTCGTTCGCTCTATGGGAAGAACTACACCTTATCAATAATTTCCACACCACTAAATGACCAACAAAAACAAATCGCTTTTGCGGAGCTAATTTCAATCAGAGACCAACTCCATCAAATGGCGAAGCAGACTGTTGGGCATGAAAAGGGTTCTGGAACATCATACAGCGAAAATGAATCACAAACTGTGGGAAATTCGAAGACCAGCGGAAACAGTGTAGGTGGTACAGCTGGATTTGGTATTCCTACACCATTTGGTTTCATTGGCGGAGGAGCAAATTATTCGCACAACCGGTCAGATACAAAGACAGAAAGTAATACAAAAGGGTTCACAAATACAACCAGTCAAAATGAATCTCAATCTTTGTCTATAGAACAACAGAATGGTATTGCACTTGAACTTGAGAAAATTGCCGACCAATATATTCAGCGTTATATAAAGGGTTTTAATGCAGGACTTTGGGAAACGACGGTAACTTTTGCTGCAATCGACAAAATCTCATGTGACATTCTCGGAGGAACACTGTTAGGTGAATTATCTAAACCATCAGATAGCTTATTACCATCTCCTCGTTATTATCTTGATGAACTTAAGCCTAATCAGCATCTGTTTATACCAAAGAACAATTCCTCTAATCCAATTTTTCCTAAAGCTTTAGCTTCTTATGTTACCAGTGAAGAGTTGTCAGTTTTGGCTTCGACACCGACAGAATCTATTCCCGGCTTTGAGATTAAAGAAATGCCTACACTGGCACTTACTGATACCAATAACGGTGAGTATGTATTGGGGAATATTACCGATCATGGAAATACTATCCCCGATGCCTATATTTCACTTTCCAAAAAGGATCTTAATAAACATCTTTTTGTATGCGGCTTAACGGGTAGCGGAAAAACAACTACCGTTAAATACATATTGAAAAATATGGCTCAAGATAACATACCGTTTTTAGTGTTGGAATCAGCAAAAAGGGACTACAGGCAATTACTTGCTGATGAATCTTTTAAAAACATGAATGTTTTTACAATTGGAGATGCCACCGTAAGCCCCATCCGATTTAATCCATTTTATGTACAAAATGGTGTTCATCCTCTTGTACATATTGATTACTTAAAAGCGATTTTTAACGCAAGTTTCGCGTTGTATGGCCCAATGCCACATATTATTGAAAAATGCCTTCATCGCATTTATATAAAAAAGGGATGGAACCTCACGACTGGTGTACACCCTCATTTTATAAAGAGCAATGGTGAAGTTGACGAGACAAAATACAACAAACCTGAACACTTCTATTTTTATCCTACGCTAACTGATTTAAAATTAGAAGTTGAGTATTACATCAATCAGGAAATGGATTACAAGGGAGAGTTGCGAGATAATATAAAAACAGCTATTCTTGCTCGAATAGAAAGCCTTTGTGTTGGAGCTAAAGGCTTGATGTTTAATACCTATGATTTCTATTCCCTTGATACACTGCTTAGACAGCCTACTGTGTTTGAAATGGAAAACCTTGCTGATGATGATGACAAGGCTTTTTTTGTTGGACTTGTACTGGTTTTGACAAGTGAGTACAGACAAAAGGACAATCCTGCTATAAATCCAGGAAAAAAAGATGCAGGGCTTCAACATTTTCTTGTTATCGAAGAAGCACATCGTCTGCTAAAAAACGTAAGCACTGAAAGAAATAGCGAGATGATGGGGAATCCAAAAGGGAAAGCTGTCGAAGTATTTTGCAATGTAATTGCCGAAATGCGGTCGCTTGGACAAGGTGTCGCTGTTGTTGAGCAGATTCCCAGCAAAATATCTCCTGATGTTATTAAAAACTCCAATATGAAAATTGTACATCGTCTTGTTTCAAGAGATGATCAATCCTTACTTGCAGGCTCTTTGGGGATTAATGATGATGAAGCATTATATCTGAATAGGCTAAAAACTGGATATGCCCTATGCCATAAAGAGGGAATGGCAAAACCTGTTGAATGTGCAGTAAATAATAATTTTTCATCACTTGCTCAAAGTGACAACAAAATATTCAAAATGATGCAACAACGCAATAGTGCAGTACTTCATCCATTCGAGGCCTATGAAATCAGCGAGCTTTTATCCGGCAAAGGTACGAAGGTTTGTATTCAGTTTTTAAATTCACTTGCAGTTTCACAGGATATTGCAATAAAAGAATTGTATGAAGATGCTTCAAATAAACTTACGCTCCAACTGAAGTTGGCGAATATTAAACACGAAATATCTAAAGATATTCTTTCATCCTATTTTTGCAAAGAAGTGACTCGACTTCTTACGAGTGGGATATACTGTGTTAAACCGAAACTCCCAGATGGGTTTGTTAATGTTTTAAGTGATTCAATTGGTAATACAGGTGTTTCAGGTGGCGTGCAACTTAAGAAGCACTTGAAAGAAATATGGAATGTACCTCAAGTTGAAGATTTTGTAATTGATGTTGTTTTAGAACTTCTTAAAAAGTATGTGGAAAAAACAGATTCAAAAATCAAAGAAAAAGATATTGCCGAATATTTTATTTGCCAATCTCAAACGAGTATTCAAATAGCAATATTAAGAATAAAGCAAGCTTTGCCCGTGGAGGTTTATAATGATTGAAGTTCTTGCTAAAGAAATGCCGAAATTCCAAGACAAATTAAAAGATTTGCCGAATGAATCTACTGTCAAAGAATTAGGGGAAGTGAAAATCACTATAAATCCATTGGAATACTCATTAAGTACAATTGAAAATCAGTCGCTGGATTCTTTGAAAATTGAGAATAAGTGCGCAGCAGAAAGCAAAGAAACCACACAAAAAGAAAGTTCACTTTCTGACGAAGAAAAACAAAAGATTAAGGATGAAACAGGATGGTCGGATGAAATAATTGAATCAATTAAGTCCATGAAAGAATATGAAATTTATAAGAAGGCAGGGCTTCAGGAAGTCGAGCTAAATGGTAGAAAGTGCCTTGTTAGAAGTGACATTGACTGGGAACAAAAAGATTCAATGGGGCGTACTAATAAAGAGAGAGCAGAAGCGGGTCTTTCACCAATAAACAAAAATGGCGAAACAATAGAATTACATCATATTGGTCAAAAGAACGATGGTTCATTTGCAGAGTTAACTCCTGACGAGCATAGAAGTAAGGAAAACTATTCTGTGTTACATGATACAATGAAGGAATCTGAGATAGATCGAAATCAATTTTCAAATGAGCGTAGTGAACACTGGAAATCAAGAGCAAATGAAGGAGGCAATAATGTCTAATATATTTGAGGAAATTAACAAGAAACAAAAAATGTTCAAAACAAAACCAGTAAACGAAGATGCTATAAAAGAAGCTGAAATAAAACTTGGAAGAGCATTTTCAGATGAATATAAAAATTACCTCTTGCAGTTTGGTGCGATTTCTTTTTCCAGTACAGAGCTTACTGGTTTGAATATTGAAAAATATGCGAACGTTGTTGATGTAACTTTAAAAGAAATTGAAATAAACGAGGAATTTCCGAAAGATTGTATTGTTCTGGAAAATATTGGTGTAGAAGGCATTCTTATTCTAATTAACTCAAAAGACCAAGTTTTTGAATGGAAAAACAATTCTGCAATAAAAATTCATGAGAACATGGCAGAATACCTGAGAACTAAACTATAGACACTTATTGAAGTGCTAGGATAACATATCTATTTACAATTAAAACGAATAATTTTACTTGAGTTCATTTAGTCAGTCCTTTAAACGACCGTTTTTGGTACTTTTACCAAGACGGTCTTTTTTGTCCAAAAAACACCTAAAA
>JAGOXU010000083.1 GCA_018059515.1 Ignavibacterium sp. | reverse complement strand
GTCCTACTATTGTTCCTATGTTTTCATTTACAAATGAAACATCACGAAAATCACAATTTAATTTTGGCGGATTAATAGTGTTCCAGGTTTCACCATAATCAGTGCTTCTGATGATTTTGGACTCGGCACCTACGGCAATGGCATAACCATTTGATATGCACTTAATACTATAAAAATAACCAGTAATTGTTTTTTCGCTCCAGGTATTACCGCCGTCGGTCGTTTTAAGTATTACCTTTGAACCACCAGCCGCGGTGGTTTGTTTTCCTAATATTAACGCTGTACTCATATCCCAGTGACTAATATCATCGAGCAAATAATCGCTTGCGAGATAAGCTGCTGGCGAAACACGCGATGCCCAGTTTAAACCTCCATCCGTTGACCACAAAACCTGACCGCCACCCCCCGGTCCGACCACGGTTCCAATCTGTGAGTTTTCAGGAGCAAAAGAAATTCCATAAAAGGCGTCATAACCGGTTTGTGAAGTTATTTGTGCATCAGTCCATGTTACCCCAATATCCGTTGAACGAATAATATTGCTGTCTGTACCACAGGCAACGTATGTGTTTGCATCAATAGCAACCACATCAAACAAATTGGATGAATGAGTAAATAGCTCCCAGCTGTTTCCACCATCAAATGTCCTTGCGTTTCGAGAAATACCAACGGCAATTCCATTGGACTGACTACCGAAAGCAACCGAAAAAAAAGCGATCTGAGTTGGTAAAAAAGTTTGAAAACCCCATAGAGAGTTTACAACTATCTTAAGTTCAAATTCGGTTGTTGCCTGGAATCCGTTTGCACTTGCCCGGAGTGTAAGGTTATATGTACCCTGGGCAGCAGTGGAATCAACGTCAAATATTAAATCACTGACAGTTCCAGCAAGCGGGTTGGTCGAGAATGAAGCGGTTACGCCCGGTGGCAATCCTTCTGCAGAAAGAGTAACTGGCTCCGTTATAAGAACGGACTTTGTAAGAGTAATTAGCGCTGAACCCGAAGAGCCCTGAATAATTGATAAAATCTGGGGTGCTACGGAGATAGTTAGCGGGTCACCCGAACCAGCTGGTAAAACCCTTAATACAAAGTTTGCTTTTGAATAATCAGCCGCCGCATCCACTGAACGCCCTCTTAACTGATAATCACCAAAAGCTGTATTGGTATCTGCAGTTACCTTAAAATCTATTTCGTATTGGTTTGTAGTATATTGGTACCCAGGTCCACTATCGCCTATTGTTTTTATAGTATCCGGCGTGAAAGTCACCCCCGGAATATTAACAAAGTTGGAATCTTTAAATGTTATTTGCAATTTAACAGTCCTTTTTGATGGAGCCTTTAAAAGAAACAGTACACTTGATTCGCCATTATCAGTATATACGGTGGTAATTTTAGATTCTTGCTTAATCTCCAGAGTAGTTCCCCCTGATAATTGATGGTTGCTGGTTATATCATCCTCACACGGGCCCATCCCAATTAATAAAAAAAAGCATAATATTCCCACAATCACTCGATATGAGCTGGTCGAGTAATATCTATAATTGATCGGTTTCATAAGCACCTCTCTATAAAAATGACTTTTTTCTTTTATAAGAATTAAACTGCGACAAGATATTTTGGAATTGAGAGGAAATCAATCACGCAAATGCGTGGTTTTTAAAGTGAGGCAAAGCTGGGCGAGAGGGGAAAGTTATAAAAAGAGAAGGAAAACTATGCGTTCAAATGTTTGTTGTTTTCCTTCTCATTATTAGGAGAGGAGAATAATTATTTTAATAGTAACATCTTATTAGTTTCAACAAAACCTTGTCCTGAACTTGGTTCAGGATCTGTAACTCGCAATTGATAGAAATAAACTCCACTTGACAAACCCTCAGCACTAAAATTTACTTTATAACTTCCTGCAGGTAGATATTCATCAACCAAAGTTGCGACTTCATTACCCAACACGTCATAAATATTTAGAGTTTGATGACTGCCTACTGGAGACTGCCAACTGATCGTTGTACTTGGATTAAATGGGTTTGGATAATTTTGCTGTAGAAAAAATTCTTCCGGAATATAGCCAACAATATCCTCTTCAACAGAGGTTGTTCCGCCTCCATTTGTTGTGCCTAAAACCATCCCATCCCATCCAACGGCAATTAGATTATCATTATCAAATGCTGATATTCCCTCTATAAACCTGGTCGATTTGAATGGGATTTGTTGTTCGAACCAACTGATTCCGGCATTTGTTGATTTAAAAATTCGTCCAATAATAGAAGTTGGTTGGGTTGTGACTGAAGTACCAACTGCGTACCAATTACTATTGTCTGTGAAAGTAACATCATTAAATGATAATGGTGAGTCAAGAACTTGTTTACTCCATGTTGAACCACCATCTACAGTCTTGAGTATTAGACCATAGGAGACACCAATTCTTATCGAATCACCAACAGCAAAACCTTTGGCTTCATCGATAAAAGCAACTCCATAAAAGTTGTAGAAATTATTACTGAACTTTTTATCCCAGCTTGCCCCACCATCTGTGGTTTTGTATATTCTTCCGTATCTTCCTACAGCATATCCAACACTTGAAGTAACAAGCTGAACATCGTAGAGGTCAAACCCTTCAGGTGGTATTGTTGGTGATATCCAATCCTGTCCTCCATTAGTTGTTCCTAATATCCTACCTCCAGCACCAACCACAATTCCGTTGTTGCCTGAAGCAAATGAAACGGCATCCAGTTTACCTGAAGTACTTGAGTGCTGAGTAACCCAGTCTGTACCGGCGTTAGTTGTTTTCATAATTACATCACTACCACTTGATGTGCCAACAACTGTTCCGGTACTCATATCCATAAAATGCATACCATTCAACAATATATTTCCTGAAATTGAACTCAAATTCCAGGTTTGAGCGTTATCTGAAGTTAAATATATTCCATTTGAACGAAGTATAACCGCAGAAGATGGATTGATACATTGTACCTCAAAAAAAGAATTTCTAGCAACAAAACCAGAGGGAGCCTGATTATCTACTATTCCTTTAGTTACGATTTCCCAGGTTAGCCCACCATCATTGGTTTTGAATATGCCTCCCCATTCGCCAACTACAACACCTTGTGTAGAGTTATAAAATCTTACAGAATAAAAATTCGAAAATGAACCACCAGGCGGAAAGATATTCGCCCAGTTAATACCACCATTGGTAGTACGAGCTATAACAGAACCATCACCCACTACAACACCATTATCTGGATCGGTAAATGATACTCCCCACTGAGTGCCAGTAAATAATCCTATTGGGTTCCAGGTGGTGCCTCCATTTGTAGTACGGATTACAGTTCCATTAAAGCCCGATGCAACTGCTGTACTAGAATTTACATAAGATACATCATAAAGAGATTGAATTGTACCACTTGTTAGTGAATTCCAATCAGCTCCCCCATTTGTTGTTTTGAGAATCACACCGCCATCACCAACTGCAATTCCATTGTTAGCATCAGCAAATGAAACACCGTATAATCTCTGGGTCGTAGGTAATGCAACAGTAGTCCAGCTTCCGCCGCTATTTACGGTTCGTAAAATTAATCCATTCCAGCCCGTAATTATTCCGATTGCAGAAGTAGCGAAAGTCACTGCAGTTAAATTTGTGGTTGTTCCACTATTTATTGCTGTCCATGTAGTTCCACCATTAGTGGTTCCAAGAACGGTTCCACCATTACCGACCGTTATGGCATTATTACCTGAAATATATACGTCGTTAAGATTAACATCAGTTCCTGAATTTTGAATCTCCCAGTTTACACCATCATTTGTGGTTTTCATAATTATTCCTGCTTTACCAACAATAGTATAGTCATTTGAACTACTCCCAAATGCTATCCTGTTATTAGCATTCCCGTGTGGTTGAGGATTGAGCCAATCCCATTGCGGAAAGCTTTGTGTTGCTAATAAACAAAGTAAAAGCAAGGTTGTTAAGATTGTTTTCATTTTATTCTCCTTAATTAGTGAATTATTTCAATGATAATATATTTTGAATGGGTAGTACAATCAATCACGCAAGTGCGTGGTTTTTATAGATGCTTGCTTTGGCTAAGATTTGAAAATAATCGTAGAGAAGGAAAACCGGGTTATAGATTAGATTGTTTTCCTTCTCTTATTTAGGGAGAATAAAATATATTTCAAAAGAATTTGTCCTCCGAAGATTTATCGTAGGAGGATCATTTTCTTAGTTTCAACAAAACCTTGTCCTGAACTAGTTTTAGAACCTTCAACTATTAACTGATAAAAGTATATGCCACTCGAAAGATTCTGACCTTCGTCAGAATGACTACTGAATTCAACTTCATAACTTCCCGCTGTTTTTTCTTCGTTAACAAGCGTTGTCACCTCATTACCAAGCACATCATAAACTTTTAATGTTTGATGACCAGCGACTGGAGACTGCCAACTGATTTTTGTTGTTGGATTAAATGGGTTAGGATAGTTTTGATGTAAATTAAAACTGTTCGGTTGACTAAAGTTTGGATCATCTATTCCGGTTGGGTTTTGCGTTAACTTCACAATCATAAAATCACCGGCGTTGCTTGCATAGTCATAACCTGCAGCAAGAATATTTCCATCTTGTAAAGGAATAACAGAAGTCAGGTAATGAGTTCCAGTATTGCCATTTAAATTCAGAGTAAACTTACCATCAGGGGCAAATGTGGTGTCGGGTGTTCCGTCTGAATTCAGTCGTGCAAGTCCTGCCATTCCACCGCCGCCACTTACTCTCCCAACAAGTAAAATTTTTCCGTTTGCATCCAGTTTCATATCATAACACACATCGTCAGAGGAAAACTGGATGTCTGTTCTTCCGTTAGTTCCGAATGTTGAATCTATAGTTCCGTTTATCAGAAATCGAAAAACTGTAAATTTTGTAGGACTTGAATTTGGTGTTGTACCTGCTAAAAGTATTTTGCCATCGTCAGTTAACGCCAACGATTCACCACCGGAATAGTTAAGCTTCGCATCAATATTAGTTTCAACAATCCCATTAGTGCCAAATGAAGTATATGGATTACCTGAACTATCCATCATCGCCAGGACAAATTTTGCAGTTCCGGGTACGGTTACCATAACTATTGCAGTGTCGGCAAGGAATAGACAACCAACGGGGTGATAGCCAACTCCATAATTAATTCTTGCTTTTCCATTAGTTCCAAAGCTCAGATCAAACTCACCATTAGGCAAAAACCTCATTGCACCGAATCCATAAGTTCCGCCGTTAATATTTCCTGTGCTGTGTCCAGCCACTAAAATTCTCTCATCAGAAAGAATTTTAACTGCATAAAACTCACCACTTGATGTATTATCAAACCGGTGAACGGCTTTACCACTATTGGCAAATGCAGTATCAAGCGTACCATCAGAATTAAAACGATAAAGAGAAGGCGTTATCTGACTAACACCATTCGAAATTGCTTCAGCACCAACGACTAAGATTTTTCCGTCTGGCTGCCGCTCTATATCATTTGCGTGATCTCTCAGAACAAAATGAAGCAAAACTTCACCATCTGTTCCAAAACCAGTAAGGTCAGGTTGTCCATTTGAAAGAAGCTGAGACATTGCAATAAAGTTACCACCATTCGACGAATTCGTACTTATGCCGGCGGTTAAAATCTTATCACCAGGAAGGAGGAGAATATCGTTTGGTGTATCATTCTGATTTGTACTAAAATCAACTCTGGTAATACCATTATTGCCGAAGGTTGGGTCTGGAACCCAAGAGCTTTGTGCTATCAGATTGCCGAGGACTATGATTGTAATTAAACAAACTAAAGATGTTATTTTCATATTTACTCCTTTGTTAAAATGTTGCTGGGGTAAAATTATTATTTAGCAGAAATGGTATCAATCACGCGAATGCGTGATTTTAAGAAAGCCGGAAAAGAGATGACATCTGTGGCTGGTTTCCTGGCTTAATGTTAGAATGTAAATGAATTAAAAAAATGGTGAAATTTTATTTCCACATAAAAGATGTCAACTCTCCCAACAATGTTTTTTCTGTTGATTTAAAGTTTACGTTTTTAAAGGAGCTTTTCTCTTATCGCTTTGGAGATTGCGCTGCTGCGGGAATGAACTTCTAATTTTGCATAAATGTTTCGTATGTGGGAATCAACGGTGTGATGACTGAGAAATATTTTTTCTGCTATTTGTTTTTTACCTAATCCTTCTACCAACAGACTTAATATCCCTTTTTCTCTATCAGAAAGGCTGTAGCCATCTGATTTTACATTCTGATCTCTGAACATATTCAGAACTTTTTTGGCGATGTGTGAATTCATCGGGGCGCCGCCGTTCATTACTTCGTTTATTGAATTAACAATTTTTTCTGAGGAGAGATCTTTTAGAAGATAACCGGCAGCTCCGGCACAAATAGCATTGAACACATTTTCGTCATCATCGTGCACAGTTATTATTATTATTTTGGAGGAAGGCGACAATCTTTTTAGTTCGGGAATTAGTTCAATTCCGTTCAGTCCCGGCAAACCAATATCAAGTAAAATGATGTTAGGAACTAACTCTTCCTTTTCAATTAATTCAAGGGCGGCTTCGCCCGAGCCAAAAGAATGATTGCAGGCAATTCCGCTGCTCCTGGTTATTGCCTCCCTAAGCGAATCCCGAAGAAGTTCATTGTCCTCGATTATAATTACGTCTGTTTGTTTTTGCATTATATAATTAACTGAAATATGGAGTAGAAAATAAGTCCATTACTAACATCATTCAATCACGCACTTGCGTGATATTGACTTCCAATTCTAGTGAAGTTCCGTTACCCGGACTGCTGTTTATTTTTAATTTGCCGTTTATTTCTTTTGCACGGCTCTGCAAATTTTTTAATCCGTTTCCAGAAAATCCTGTATTTGTATTAAATCCTTTGCCGTCATCTTTAATATCGAGGCATAAAATTGTGTCAATTACATTTAGCTTGATATCAACATTACCAGCATCGGAATGTTTTAAAATATTGTTCAATGCTTCTTTGTAGATAAAGAACACATTTCTTTTTGTTTCAGGAAGGAGATTAATTTCAGAAATCTTTTTAGAAAAGTCGAATTCCCATTTCATCGCACCAAGCATATCACGTGCAACTTCATTCATTTTCGAAATCAAATCTTTTAGACTATCAGAAGAAGGATTGGTAAGCCAAACAATATCCCGCATTGCCTGTGTTGAACCTTTTGCTACTTTGTAAATACGGTTAATTTTTGCAAAAACATCCGAATTAATTTTTCCATCTTTCTGAATAAGCTCACTCATTAGCGATATGCTGCTTAAGTTACTGCCAATTTCATCATGAAGATCCTGTGCAATCCTGTTTCTTATTTTTTGTTTCTCTAACTCTTTTTCCTGTTCGATTGTAATTGCTCTAAGCTTTGCTTCACGCAATAAAGCCGCCTCTCTTTCTCGTCTTAATCTTTCTTCTTCTTTTTTTATTCGTCTTTTAATTTCTACTGATCTTAAAAACAGCAATAAAGAAATAAACATTAATATGTAAATTGAATATGCCCACCAGGTTGCCCAAAAAGGCGGATTGATTGTTATTGCAATTTGAGTTCCTTTCTCATTCCATATTCCATCGCTGTTTGTTGCTTTAACACGAAAAACATATTCACCACGATCAAGGTTAGTGTAAGTTACAAATCGTCTGGAACCACAGTAAATCCATTCTTTATCAAAACCTTCCATCTTATAGGCATACTGTATGGATTCAGGCGAGTTATAATCTAACGCAGCAAACTGAAATGAAAAGACAGACTGTGTGTATGAAAGAGAAATTTGTTTTGTTTTTGTGATACTGATTTTTAAAGGAGAGTCTTTGCCTATAATAACTGATTGGTTAAAAATCTGAAAGTCTGTTATCAAAACAGGAGGAGAGTAATCAGATGATGATATTTCCATTGGGTTAAAAAAAACAACACCGGCAGTGCTTCCGAAAAACATGATTCCATTTTCAATTTTTAATGCAGCCGCCGCGTTAAAGGAGTTTCCGATTAAACCATCATTGGCAGAATATTCAGTAAAAGTATTTGAAGTTGGATTAAAAACTGAAATTCCAGAATTTTTACCTATCCACAGATTGCCTTTTTCATCTTCAATTATACTTTCAATCGAATTATCCTTGACTCCATTATTAATAGAAATGATTTTTAAATCAAGATTAAGTTCAGAAAGTTCTGAAGAGGAAGTATCATTTTTAATAACCAACTTATTTAGCCCTGCCGATGTTCCAATCCATAGTATCGTTTCATCTTTATTGTCTAAAGATTTATGCTTAGTTGATTCAAAGATGCAATGAATAATATTACTGCTTAGCCTCACCGAAGCCGGTCTATCCGTTGTCCATCTATAAAAAGTATTTTTTTGCGGATCGTATAAATTCAATCCGCCTCCGTCTGTACCTATCCATATTCTTCCTTTCTGATCTTCATGAATCACCCAAACATCATCAAAGCTAAGGCTTGATGGATCATCTGGAATATTTCTATAGAATGTAATGCGATTAGTTTTCAGATCTAATTTTGCTAATCCGCCTCCCCAGAACCCCACCCACAATAAACCATTACGATCCTGGTGAAGTGCTTTAATATATTCAAAAGCTGTAGTGGCATAATCAGGGTTATAAATTTTTTTTGTTTTCAGCTTTCTCGATCTGAGGTCGAGTTCAATCAAACCATGCCCATAAGTTCCAATCCATAAATTATCAGACTCTCCGGGATAAAGCGACCAAATATTTAACTTTTCAATTCCCGGGATAGTAAATAAGTCTGCCTCACTCTCAAGCAGGTTTAAACCAAACAGTCCTTTTGAAGAACCAAACCAAACATATCCATCAGCAGTTTGGGTAATTGCAAAAATATCTTTTTTGTTTAATTCAGAAAGTAAGCGAAGCCCTTTTTGTTCTATGCCTGTTGAATTGAATCTTTCACTTTTCAGTGTCAGATAATTCAGTCCCTTATTCGTCCCGATCCACAACACTCCCGAATTATCTACCATAGTTTTATGAATCTCATTACTTAACAACTCAGATTTGGAAGTGCCATCTGCTGTAAGTCGTTCACTGCTTTCTGTGTCTAAGTCAATATGAATAAGACCGCCATACGTACCAACCCATAAATACTTTTTATCACCAAAAGTTACTTCGGAAACCATACTTACACTGTTACCAAATTGCAGTGCATTGCTGTCCGGAAGTTTGATTGGAATAAATTTTTTTGATATTGTATTAAATTTAAACAAGCCCTGTAAACTGCAAACCCATATTGTATTCTTCTCAAAAGTTGATTTATTAAGATTCCATATAAGATTTTTACCTGGAATGTTAACCTCATCAGGATAAAAATAATAATGTTCAAAAAAATCAGAATTTAAATTTGGATTAAATCTGTCCAGTCCATTATATGTACTGATCCATAAGCTGCCTTCTGAATCCTGAACGATTGCTGTAACAAAATTATTACTAAGGCTATTTGGATTATCTCTTTGAGCGTGCCAATGCTCGAATTTATTTGTAGAAATATTTAATCTATATAAACCGTTCCTGTAAGTTCCGATCCAGATAAACCCTGATTGGTCTTCAAAAATACTTGTGATGCCGTTTTCGTTATTCTCACTTGATTCAATCTTCCAATTTTTAAAACTTTCTGTTGATACATCATATCGGCATAAGTCCCCGTTTTTAGTACCAGCCCATATAAACGATTTTCTATCCTCATATAAAGACCAGATGATATTAGATGAAATTGATTGTGAATCCTCGGGATTATTTAAAAAAGATTTAAAATTATAACCATCGTATCGGTTTAACCCTGCATTTGTACCAAACCATAAAAACCCTGATTGGTCCTGTACCATACAATTAATAATATTATTTGACAATCCGTCTTCAGTAGTGATTTGCTTAAATCTTATTGCGTTGGACTGCGGGTAAAGGAATGAGCCAAGAATTTGGATTACAGCAAAAAGGATATATTTACTGAGCCTTAAATTCATACAACTGCTAAAATAATTTTGTTTACTAAGAAAAGTCTGAGTTAAGATATAATAAATTAAAATTACTTAAAACAGGTTCGGTTGAATTTAATTGATTGTTTTGCAAACAGAAAACCCCTGCTAAAATGGTTTTAGCAGGGGTTACAATTGATCGAAGAGTATATCTTTATTTGAGCAGCAGCCCCGAAGGGACTTCTGCTCAAGAGAAGTATCACTTGAGCATCAACATTTTTTTTGTTGAAGTTAAATTACCGGATTGAAGTTTATAGAAATATATTCCGCTTGTTATACTTGATGCATCAAAATCAAATACATAACTACCTGCTTGCAATTCTTTGTTTACAAGTGACTCAACTTCATTTCCTAAAACATCAAAAACTTTAAGTGATGTAAATGCTGTTTCAGCAATCTGAAAACTGATTTTAGTTGATGGATTAAATGGATTTGGATAATTTTGGTTTAATGCGAATTCCAAAGGAACTTCGATATCAACCTCAATATTATTTGAATATTCAAACTGCCCATCGTTATCAATTTGTTTTAACCTGTATGAATATTTTCCTCCTAAAATTGATTTATCATTGAAGGAATATTCTTTTGGAGAATTTGAATTTCCATTACCATTTACAAAACCAATCTTTTCCCAACCACGGAGGGGCGAAGCTGAAAGCGAAGCCCTCTCTACTTCAAAACCATAATTATTAGTTTCGGTTTTTGTGATCCAGTATAATTTAACGTTCTGTCCAATAATCGCTCCTGAAAAAGCAGAGAGTTCAACAGGAAGGGCACCGGTATTAGTTCCAAATTCTAAAGCTAATGGTAAACCGGATACATTCCCACCATAATTATAATGCCTGTAAAGTACTCCATTTGTACCATCATTGTTTTCAATACCTATTCCTCCATTATTAATATTAAAGGTGTTTCCTGCATTTTGATATTGAATTTTAATGTTACCGGAAGGTTTAATAATAATCTGGAAAGTAATCCATCCATCTATATCTGCATTTAACTGAGGATAGTTTACAAATGATATAACCATTTCACCGCCGCTTAAACCATAGTAAAGATGTTTGTTTAATACACTAGTATTGGTTGGATCTAAATCTTTCCAGAAACCTGCAATTAAGTTATTTGGTGCGTTTAATGAGGGAATAGGAAAAGGGAAATTAGTTTGCCCTGAGGTGGCTCCAAAGGTAATAAAACCATTTGAATTGATATAAAAATCAGTATAATCAACTCCAAAAAAATTGAACGTAAAACCTAAACTAAACGGACCCACGGTTTGTTCATTAGAAATTGAACCAATTAAATCTGTACCTGTTCCTGAAATATCAATCCAACTATATGCAGGCTGTGAAGGTGCGCCGGAGGCACCCGCTGTAGAATTTGCAAAAAAATATCCCCCTTGTGTTGTTCCTCCGCCACCATAGTTTAATTCGCCATCATTTGTTGTGAATGACCAAATCGGACAGTTAACTGCGGTTTCACAAGAACTAACAGGTATTACCTGCCAATAATAAGTTGTATTTGGTGTTACTGATCCCGAAAACCAGACTCCACTCACATTTGGGGATAACTCAATTCCATTATATACATTAGTAGGGGAGACTGATCCACCTCCATCAGTACCTAAATATAAAAGCTGCTTTGTTACAATTGGATCATTTGAATCCCAGGACACAGTTCCAAAAGTTGGGTTTAATGCGGCACCATTGGGTGGCGCAGTAAGTGTTACGCAATCAGGAATTGGGTCACCTCCTAAACAAAAATCGTCCACCTCAACATCATCGATATACCAGGTAGTTCCACAATCGAAGTCATCTTGAACTCCATAATAATAGAATGCTATATAAACAGTTTCACCAATGTAATAGCTTAGGTCTATTTCTCTTAAATTCCACGAAAAAACATTATCTATAACAGAACGTAGTTCATCCCAGGAATAATAAGATGGGTCTCCAAGTCCATCGTAATCAGTTGATATATACACTTTATGCTCAGCTTCTAATCCCTGATCAAGTTCAACAAATTCGTAGTAGCGTAAAGACGGATCTATACCAGTGGATAGATCAATTTCGGGTGTTATTAACCAGGCTTCGTTATACGGGCCACAATTAATTACAGCAGAATAATACCCACTATATGAATTTCCATTTGTCAGTTCCCAATCGAAACCGTAACTAAAAAGTTCCCAGTCAAGTGGTGGAAAAGATGGATATTCAAAACTCTCCTGATATAAATATGGTCCGGCATTTACTCCAGACGGTCCATTTTGATAAACAACCATTCCGTTTTTTAATAATTTGGTTGTATTAAATTTTGAAGAACTAAAATCTATTTGAGCCAATAGATTTACACAAAGCAGAAATATTATTACTGCAATAAATTGTACTTGTCTCATCATAGCATCCACCTTAGAAAATAATTTAAAAAAATAGTTGTAAGACCCTTATATATACATGCGTAAAAAGTCGATGATGAGGCTCATTTATATTCAGATATTTTTAAATAAGATAAAAAGGTTCGATTAATAAGAGAAAATGAAGTTTTAGAGTAAAGTAGCTGGCTCGTTTTTTAGACTTTTCAAAATTATTTTGGAATGAAAAATATCGGATAACATAGTTTCGTTCTATTAATTCATAGTTTAATTCTGAAAATGTACTTCGGCTATAACCGGGATATAATTTTACAAATAAATTCCTATTTGAGGTATTATTTAAGGCGACTTTTTTGATTCACCTTAAATTGACAAATATCCCGTCTGAAGATTTTGCTATTGCAGTTATGTTTTTAGTTTAAATAGATTGTAGAGTAAAATTGTACGGATAAACTGATATCGAAAAATCAATTTTATTTTTTTTAGGTGAATAGTAACTGACTCCGTTTTCAGTTGCAATCCAAATAATTCCGGAACGATCTTTATTGATTTTATTAATCTGATTATCGATAAAGCTCCAAATTATTCAGAGGCTTTTGGCTCCGCAAATTAAAATCACTTATAGTCTTCTTTTCTGAAAATTAAGTGCTATATACTTACCAATACTGCCCATTCATAAAACAAAAATTTAATTGTTTATAATAATTTTTAATTAATTTTGTTAAATTATTATATAAAAATATTTATTATGAATAAATTGAAATCCAATAAGACAATAAAAAAAATCAAGATTTTACTGAT
>JAGOXU010000082.1 GCA_018059515.1 Ignavibacterium sp. | reverse complement strand
CGGGCAGCCGTTAAGTTTTCAATTAATAATCGGAATGGTTTTACAATTTGTTGCTTTTGGTATTGGCGTGCCCTGGCAGGATTCGCTTACTTTCGGAAGTTTACTTGGAACAAAAATAGTTTTAAATGAATTTGTCGCCTACTCCGACATGGGTAATCTTGTACAAGCAGGTAAACTTGTGAATGAAAAATCTATACTTATGGCAACTTATGCTTTATGCGGTTTTGCAAATTTTTCTTCCATCGCAATTCAAATTGGCGGACTTGGACCGCTTGCACCGAACAGAAAATCAGATATTGCAGCACTTGGGATTAAAGCAGTTATTGGCGGTGTGTTAACAACTTTATTAACTGCCACTTTAGCCGGATTATTCTTTTCATTTTAGATGATTAATTTATCTTTTAAATACAAAACCCTTTTAGATTTTATAAAAAGCAATGCACCATTTGAACCTGAGCTATCAATTATACTTGGCAGCGGGCTTGGAGATTTTGCCGAACAATTGAAAATCCACAAATCAATTTCAACTTCAGATATTCCTGATTATCCGGCATCAACCGTTATTGGGCATAAAGGAAAAATTCACTTTGCAGAATATCAAAATAAAAAAATAATTTTGTTTCAAGGCAGAATTCATTTTTATGAAGGATATAATATTAACGAGTGCATGCTTCCTGTTTTTATATCTCACAAACTTGGCGCTAAATATCTTTTGCTAACAAATGCTGCCGGAGGAATAAATAAAAATTTTGTTCCCGGCGATTTAATGTTAGCAACATCTTTAAATGGAATTCTAATCAAAAAAGAGTTAACAGAATTAATTGGATTAACCAATCACGCAGGAAAAGATAATTCTAAAAATCTTCCTAATGCAGATTTTAACAATGTGATTAAATCCGCAGCAGAAAAAGAAAAAATAAATCTTAAAGAAGGCGTTTACTTTTATACAAAAGGTCCAACTTATGAAACTCCCGCTGAGATAAGATTTTTTGCAAAATACGGTGCGGATGCAGTTGGAATGTCAACAGTTCACGAAGCTGTTTATGCTTCATATTTGGGAATGAAAACATCTGCAATTTCCTGCATCACAAATTTTGCCGCAGGAATATCAAACCAAAAACTTTCTCACTCCGAAGTAACAGAAACAGCAGACAGAGTTAAAGACACATTTGCAAGATTGGTCAAAGCGGTAATTGAAAAGATTTAAAAATTTAAAGATTGGTGAATTAAAAGTTTTATTTTGCTCAATTCGTTGAATAATAATTGCACGTAAGGACAGTAAGTCAAAATAATTCACGAGAACTAAAAAATGGTTTTTTAATGTAAATTGTTAATATCTAATAATTCGATTGACCCAAAACCCTTAATTTTTATTGACTTTCTTAGCCTTTACCCGTAAGTTTGACAGCTATTTTTTTAAAGACCCTTTTAGTCACTAAAATTTATTAAAGCATGAAAGAATACAGATTTAAGATCATTCTAATTTTTGCATTTATTGCATTAAGCATTTACTTGCTATATCCTACTTTTCAGGATTATCAAAACAACAAATCATTAACAGCAACTCTTAATTCCACAAGAGAAAAAATACAAAAGCTTAACCCTGACCTCTCAAAAGCTCAGGTAGAGCAGATGGTTACGCTTGTTGAAGACAGTATAAAAATTGCTGATCCATCAATACTTGAAGCAAGAAAAAAGAGAATAAAACTCGGTTTGGATTTGCAAGGCGGTATGCGCGTTGTATTAGAAGTTAACACCGGAAAATTATTAGAGAAAATTGCTAATAATCCTGATGATGTTTTCAAAAAAGTAATGACTGAAGCTCAGGCTGAAGCTTTGAAAACTGATGAATCCGTTGTTGATATTGTTGGAAGAAAATTTAAGGAAAGAAATATAAGATTAAGCAGATACTACGGAACTATCCGACAGGATGACGCTGAAATTATGGGTGAGTTAAAAAAATCAGCGGAAGATGCTGTTAGCCGTGCGATGGAAATTATCAGAAACAGAGTTGATCAATACGGTGTTTCTGAGCCTTCAATATCCAGACAAGGAAGTAGAAGAATTATTGTTGAGCTGCCGGGCGTTGCTAAAGAAGAAGAAGCAAAACAACTTTTGCAGGGAACAGCATTATTAGAGTTCAGGTTAGTTAAAGATGCTGAACTTACCTTTCCTATTATGCAAAGGATTGATGATGTACTTGCAAAAAGAAATCAATCGGGTGTTAAAGACTCACTTGGAAATGTAATTGCTGAATTGGATACAGTTAAAAAGAACTCTGATACAACAGCAGCAAGCGATACAACAAAGCAATTATCAGAAGAAGAATTTAGAATTCAACATCCGTTTTTTACTGCTGCGGTATTAAATCCGCAAAGCCCAACTGCTGATGCTTACGTTAGCAAGGATGATAGAAATAAAATTGAATATTGGTTAAGCTTACCTGAAGTTCAAAAAGTTATCCCTGATAACGTTGAATTTGTATTCTCTGCAAAACCATTTACCTCGCAGGATGGTAAACAAATATTTACAATGTATTTAGTTAATAAAACTCCTGAACTTACAGGCGGCGTTGTTACAGATGCAAATGCTAATATAGATCCAAACACATCCTCTCCTATTGTTAATATGACAATGAATTCTGAAGGTGCAACAGATTGGGCACGAATAACAGGCGCAAACATCGGTAAAAGAATTGCAATTATGCTTGATGGTGTTGTATTTACAGCTCCAAATGTAAAAGGAAAGATTCCCGGCGGTCGTTCACAGATTGAAGGATCGGCAAATATGGAAGAAGCAAAGCTGCTTGAAATTGTTCTTAAAGCCGGTGCCCTTCCTGCTCCTGTTGATGTAATCGAAGAAAGAATTGTTGGTCCTTCTTTGGGTCAGGATTCTATTTCAAGTGGATTCAACTCTGCACTTATTGGTTACCTGCTTGTTGGTGTGTTTATGATATTTTATTACAGACAGGCAGGAACAGTTGCAGCACTTACACTTGTGCTTGTAATACTTTTTATACTTGGTATTCTTGCTGGATTTAGTGCAACACTAACATTACCGGGTATTGCAGGTATCGTACTTACAATTGGTATGGCTGTGGATGCGAACGTACTGATTTTTGAAAGAATAAGGGAAGAGATTGCTACAGGTAAAACTTTTAAAGCTTCGCTTGATAGCGGTTTTTCAAGAGCATACTCTGCTATTATAGATTCGAACATTACAACATTTTTTACAGGTGTTATCCTTTACCAATTCGGTACCGGTCCTGTTCAAGGATTTGCGCTAACCTTAATGATTGGTATTGCTGCCTCATTATTTGGTGCGTTAGTTATTACAAGACTTGTGTTAGATCTCCTCGTATCAAGAGGAAGCAAAATCAGCGTAGGTTAAAATTTTTATTAAGGAGTTAATTTATCAATGCGAGTATTTCATAATTTAAATGTTGATTTTTTAGGTAAGAGAAAATTTTTCTACATCTTTTCCCTTGTATTATTTGGAATCGGAGTGTTGAGCGTAATCTTTAAAGGATTGAGTTTTGGTATCGACTTTAAAGGCGGCTCAGAAATCGTTCTTCAGTTTGATAAACAAATTAATATTGCAGAAGTTAGAAAAGATATTGAAAACATAGGACTTGGTAACGTTGAAGTTAGAACCTTTGGCGGACAAACCGGCGCTCTTATCAGAACCGAACTGCAAGAACTTCCGAGCGATGTGTATCCACAAGTGGTTACAAGTGTAGAAAATCAAATAAAAAAAATCATTCCTGATGTACCTTTTAATGTTGTAGAAAAAACATCCACTTCAATCAGGTATTCATTTCCAAATCCGGATACAGCCAATATGGTTTCTGAAAAACTTTATGAAGCCGGGTTTCAAGCAGGCAGAGTTTCTGAAGAACCTGATAATACTCAAATTGATGTAAGCGTTGCTATATCAGAATGGATTAAAGAAAATCTTAGAGAAAAAGTTAAAGACAACCCATTTAAAGTAGTTAAAGAAGATCGAGTTGGACCTAAAGTTGGCGATGAGCTAAAAAGAGATGCGGTTATAGCTGTGTTTTTATCGCTGCTCGTTATTTTAATTTATTTGGGATTTAGGTTTAAGTTTGTTTTTGCAGTGGGAGCGGTTGCTGCACTTTTTCACGATGTGCTTATTACACTTGGATTGTATTCTGCTTTATACGGGGTGATACCCGGATTAAACTTAGATATTGATCTTTCCGTTGTAGCAGCATTTCTAACACTTGTTGGATATTCAATTAACGATACAGTTATTGTATTTGATCGTGTTAGAGAAAATATGAAAATACATAAAAGTCTGCCATTAAAAGAAGTAATAAATAAAAGTATTAATCAAACAATGAGCAGAACAATAATTACCGGGTTTACTACCTTATTAACTGTATTTATACTTATGCTTCTTGGTGGAGATGTATTGAGAGCATTTGCCTTTACACTTTTCTTTGGTATCATTATCGGAACCTACTCCTCAATTTTCATTGCAAGCGCATTTGTACTTGAATACGTAGAGAAAACAAAAAAGAAAGTTCAATTTTCATAAAAAGTTTTTTAGTGTTTATATAAAAAAAGCCGATGGAAAAATTCATCGGCTTTTTTGTTTTAAAAATTAATTTGTAGTTGGATTATAAGACTTTGATTATGACCATTGTTTTTGATTGTTCTAAATTAATTTCTTCCAATCTATCTGTAGACGATGTTTTGACCTTTTGAAATTCATTTGAAGCTTGTTGAACAAGCAACAATTCATTAAAGAATCTTTCTTGAGATAGATTATTTTTGAATCAAATAAGAAGTTGGATCACAGTTAATCACTAAACTTTTTTAATACGCAGCATCTTCAAATTATGATTACGAATTAGCTTTTTGGATCCTCGAAGCTTCTATTTCTAACTGCTTCATTGTTTGTTTATGCTTTGTTAAAATAGCAACAATAACCAACAAAACTCCCATAACTACAGCTACACTTAAAAATATCCAAAAATAATCCGACATATTTTTATTTCTCCTTTATTATTTAAATCGATTTATGATGTCCATTTCAATAGATACAGATCAAACTGCATGTAACTTAATATACTCGTATTAAAAATTATTTCATCATTTAAATTTATTAGTAGTATTGGGTGCAACTTAAAATTTGATGCTCTATTAAGTCATCAGTTTTTAATATTATCCCCCAAAGTAATTATTACGTTTCCCTTCTTATGCCCTTTATCCACGTACCTGTGTGCTTCAGCTATTTGTTCAAACGGGAATTTTCTATCAATAACTGGTTTTATTTTCTCTTCTTCAAGCAGTTTACTTATTAAGTTCAGATCTTTAGTTCGTTCTGCAGGGGGTCTTAATCCGGTTGCCATTATCATTGCTTTTTTTGTTCCAAACATTGCAGACCACAATACAGCAGGAAAAATACTAAGTGTAATTGCTGCCTGAAGAAATTTTCCATTTTGCTTCAGTAAGTTTTTGCATTCTGCAAAAGTTGTCTTACCAGTTAAATCAAAAATTATATCATATGTTTCACCGGATTTTGTAAAATCTTCTTTTGTGTAATCAATTACTTTCTCAGCACCGATTGACTTCACCAAATCTTCACTTGAAGTGCTGCATACACCAGTAACTTTTGTACCAAAGTAATTTGCAAGTTGAACTGCAGCTGAGCCAACACCGCCCGAAGCACCGATTATTAAAACATTTTGCCCTCTCTGAATTTTTCCTTTATCACGCAGGAATGGTAATGCAGTTAAAAACCCATCACAACACGCAATTGCTTCTTCATAACTTTTATCCTCAGGAATTTTTGCAAGTGTTGATTTGTCAGCCTGAAGACAGATGTACTCTGAGTAAGAACCATAACCGGGAGTTGTGCCAACTACTTTGTCCCCCTCTTTAAATAGTTTTACTTCTTTGCCAACTGCTTCCGTCTCGCCTGCAAATTCACTGCCGAGAGTTTTGTTTTTGGGTTTTGTAATTCCTGTAAATAATCTGGAAAATTTCGGTTCACCTTTTCGAAACGTGCAATCTGTTGCTGTTACAGTTGTGGCGTAAGTTTTTATTAATACTTCGTTGTCTTTAGGTGTTGGTTTTTCTAACTCTTTGAGCTGAAGCACTTCCGGTAATCCGTATTTTTCATATACAACTGCTTTCATTCAATTCTCCAAACTTAATTGCGGAATTTTATTTCCTTTAATTAAAAGCCATAGGCAGAAGGATAACTCTCCAATAAGTCCAGGCACAAGAACAATTAAAAGAAAAATTTCTTGGTAGTTCTTATAGTTAGGCAAAAGAAAACTCGCAAAACTATCTGCTAAATAACCTACAGAAGCTATAAACAAAAAGACTCCAAGTATTTTTGGGATGTAGTTAGATTTGATGATTAAATAGCTTAAGAAATATAAATGCATTCCAAAAAATAATAATCCAATAAGCCAAGTATTATTAAATGCATCTAAAAAAATCATTACCTGTGCCTGTAACTGATTTGAGTT
Organism: Ignavibacterium sp.; assembly: GCA_018059515.1. Taxonomy (GTDB): domain Bacteria; phylum Bacteroidota; class Ignavibacteria; order Ignavibacteriales; family Ignavibacteriaceae; genus IGN3. Next base: position 6,756 of record JAGOXU010000082.1, on the reverse strand, counting down.
AAATGCTGTCAAGTAATCGGCACCACTCAATAATTGTAAAACACTAAATAAATTATATAAAGCAATCGCAAAAATTGTACTATTCACTAACCTTAACCATGCCACGAGTAGTGAAATTTCATTGTTTACTGGTTTGAAAAAAATATAAAGCGCCCACGCAACTAATAAATCAGCAATAACCATAACTATAAAGCTAAAAATGCCTATGCGAAATAGTGTTTCATTTGCTAAAATATTATTTGCTGTCGCATCTGCATTACCCTGCACAACGAGGTTTTCGAGAACAAAAAAATTAGCCCCAATTCCGGTTATTATAATTATAAGATAACCAATCCCTGCAAATCGTGCAGCTTTAGGTAGTGATATATTTGAAGTTAATTTAATTATTGGGCTTGAATTCATCATCTTTTCTATTTCATGTTTTTTTTTAGTCTTCGATTGCTCAACGAAGTAAAGCAGTTTGCATTAATAGTAGAATTCAATTACGTGAATTTTAATTTTAAACTATAAATTATTTCTTTTTTAGTCAAACATTTTAGGAAAAAAGAAAGAGAAAGTTTTGTGATAATTTGATAAACAAAGTTACTTGATAAAATTAATTATGAACTTTAATATTTTATTGGTTGATTAATAAATGCAGCTAATAAAGACTTATTGGATGTGAAGAAATGCGGTTTAAAGATAAGATTCCTGAATTACTTGGCTAAGAATTATTTTACTTTCACAATCACCATCGTCATATCATCATTAACAGGAGTGTTGCCGCGGAAGAGTTTTACTTCGCTCCATATTTTATTCATTACTTCTGCAGAGCGATTGTTTGATTTGCCTTTTAGAATTCCATTTAGTTTTTCTTCACCAAACATTTCATCTTTGTCGTTCATTGCTTCAGTTATTCCATCAGAAACGAATGCGAATATTTGATTGGTTTCTATTTTAAGTTCAACTTCCTGTAAAGTTCTTTCAAATATTTCGCCTTTTTCTAAGCCTAATCCAATGCCTTCAGTTTTAATTGATTCAACAGTACCATTGCTAGCCGTGATTAGCGGCATATGCCCGGCACGGCAGAATTTAATTGTACCATTTTCTGAATCAAACAATGCCAGCGTCATGGTAATAAACCAACTGCGCTCCATCGATTCATATAATCGTTTGTTTATCTCGGTTAAAATTTCTTTCGGACTGTTGTTAGACTGAGTCGATATTTGAATCATTGTTTGAAGCTTTGTCATATACAATGCTGCCGATAATCCTTTACCTGAAACATCACCAACTGCAACAAATAATTTTGTGTCGGAAAGAGGAATAAGATCGAAATAATCACCGCCAACTTGCATAGCCGGAAACATCTCGCCGCATATATCTAATCCCTTAATATCAGGAATACATTTAGGCAATAAACTCTGTTGAATTTTCTTTGCAAGATCAAGATCGCGTTCAATTCTAATTTTTTCGGCTTCAGTTTTATACAACCTTGCATTCTCTAAAGAAACTGCTAACTGATTTGCAGCCGCTGTTAAAAGTTCTAAATCTTTGCCGCCAAACTTTGAACCTGAATATTTTAATCCAAACAACAATGCACCAACTACTTTGGATTTCACAATCATCGGTATAATTGAATAAATACCCTCTTCAATCAGTCTTTCAGATTTGCCGGGAAAAACTTTTTCAAAATCCTGCTGCTCTATTACAGGATAGTTTGATGTTAAAGATTTTTCTTTATAGATGGAAACAAGATTTGATTTTTCTATAAAACAATTTTGATTTTTAAATCCTATTCCGCGCGCTAATACTAAAACATCTTTATTATAATCTTTTAAGAGTATTCCAAATTTCTCAATCTTTAACGCATCAATAAATGTTTGAGTAGTTAGATCTAAAATTTTATCAGTACCAACAACTGTTGAAACATCGTTGCTGAACTGGATTAAAACTTTCTGATACGCAAACTGTTCTGGATAAAATTTACGTGTAAGAAAACTTTGGAACTTATCTTTTGTGGATTGAAACACAAAAGCAAAAATCAAAAAGAATACACCTGCAACAAGTCCTTGATTTTCTGCACCAATAAATCTGCTGATTCCCTGCCCCAGCAAATAGATAACTAAAAAATAAATACCTGCAACAGTAGCCATTGCAGTACCATAAATTATAGTGTTTCTAACAACAATACCAACATCAAGCAGGTGATATTTGAAGATAGCATACGCAAATATTATTGGAACAAAAACGACAAGTATAATCGGCATATAATATTCAGGTGAATTAAATATTGTGTCGGAAATTGCAGGCGCAATTGTACCAACGTACAACTGAATTAGGCTGCCAAATGTAAAAGCAATAAGAAAAAGCAAAACAGGTTTTTTCTTGTCAGGATTTTTTTCTCGTTTATATTGAACTAATAACGAGAACCATGATGCTATATACATTAATACAAATATTATTCTTGATAATAGCTGCCATGATTTAAATAGATATAAAGATTTTAGATTTGTCCAGATTAAAGAACTTGCTAGTACAATACCGGTTAGGCTTAATAAAATTGCAGAAGCTATTAAAATAATCTTTACACTTTTTTTGGATGCAAATTTAAATTGTACCGGAAACGACCAAACGAAGTACAAAAATAAAAATTGTACAGCCACCTGACTGATCATCACACCACTGCCGGCTATCAATGCAGTTATAGGTTCTTCTGTAATAAATTTAATAAAGAAGAGATCATCAAACGGGAATAAAATTGATGCAGCAGAAAAAACAGTAAAAACTCCAATAAAATAAAACAGCCGATGTGCAAGTCCATCCGGTTTTGCGGTAAATACGATAAACCCGATTATCAGATATAACAGAGCGCTTATACTTTGTGCAAGTGAACCAAACTGAATAAGTTTTTTTACAAAAACCTGAGTCCTAAGAACTTCACCATTAGGTTTTTTAACTACATAATTTGCAAGCTCGCCGGAATCAAATTTATTAAGTATTTCCTGGGCTTGAAGAAGACCGCTGAGTTTTACACCATCAATTTCTAAAAGCTGGTCACCATCTCTTATGCCAGCATTCCAGCTAACTCCATTTTCTTTAACTTTATTAAAATATATTTCTACAGAATCCTTGGAAACTTTTTTGGGATCCCACAAACATTCATCATTGGATTGAAGTCTAACTTCAAGAGAAAAGTAGATAGACAACACAGCAACAAATGCAAGCAGTAATGTTAAACCGGTAACAAGGTTTAATCTGTATTTTAAATATATTCTTTTAAATCTGTTCATAGTAATAATTTATCTAACCTTAACAACCAACAAAGTTATATCATCAGACTGAGTAGCGCCGCTTGTAAAACTTTGCACTTCACTTTGTATTCTTTTCAAAATAGTTTCTGCAGAAGCACCTGCCATTTCTAAAGATAATTTTTCTAAAGCCTCATCAGAAAACTCTTCACTTTTTTTATTCATCGCTTCAGAAATTCCATCTGTAAATAATACAAGCACATCATCTTTTTGCAATTGTATTGATTCTGATTTATAAGGCGTTATAGTCTTCATCACACCTAAAATCATTCCGCCAATCTCTAATTTTGTAATCTTGCTATTGCGAATTAACAACGGCGGATTGTGCCCTGCGTTTACATAGTTAAAAGATTTTGTTACATCATTTAAAATTCCCCAGAAGAAAGTTATAAATCTTCCATCGGACGTATTACTGGAAATAAGATTATTTATAAATCCTGTTGCTTCATCCAACGGTGTATTCTGTCTGCATATCACTTGTAAAAACGCCTGCATATTAGCCATTAATAAAGATGCAGGAACTCCTTTGCCAGATACATCAGCAATTGCGATACAACAATCATCATTATCAAGTTCGATAATATCATAATAATCACCGCCAACTTGCTTTGATGAAATATTTATAGCTGCTATCTCAAAGTTTTTAAAGTTAGGGATTTTATGCGGTAAGAGATTTCTTTGGATATCACGAGCAAGATCTAATTCTTCTTCAAGTTTTTGTTTTTCTAAAGCTTGTATAAAAAGTTTTCTGTTTTCCATCGATATAATTGCAAGACTTCCAACTGAAAAAATAAATTCAATATCTGCATCGGTGTATTCAACATTATTAATTCGCTTACCCAATATGATTAAACCTTTTGTTTTGCCTTGTATCTGCATCGGTACAATAACTTCAATTCCCATTTGAAATAACGGCGGAAAAAGTAATGCAACCTGTTCTTTATTTAATGAAGTTTCAATTTTATAATAATCAATTTTTCTTATGTTGTTTAATAATTCTTCAACAGGAATTTTTGGTTCAATAACTTCAATATCATTTCCTTCAAATCTTAACAGCACATATTTCTGAACGAGGAATTGTCCAATCAATGCAAAAATTAATAAGCGTGTTACTTTTGTGGATTCGGAAAACAAACCAAATTCTTTACTCAGTTCAAACAGTGAACTCAATCTTTGAATTTTAGAATCAAGCTCTCGATTAACAAGTTTAAGTTCATCAACAATCATAGAATTTTGTATTGCTGATGCTGATATATTTAAAATGGTTTTTAAAAAATCAAGATCATCTTTTATGTAAGGCTGCTTATTAAGTTTATCACCAAGGCATACAATTCCCACGCATTCGTTTGATGAGCTGATCTTTTCAATCGCTAAAAGATTATTCTCTGCTAAATATTTTTCTAAATCCTCACTGCCAATACAATCTACGCTTGCATCGATGGAAGGAAATTGTTTAACACCTTCTTCAGAAATTCCTTTATAAGCTTTAAGAGAAAGTTTGCCGTTTATGTTTAAAGCTACCAACCCTTTTGTAGCTAAAAATTTTCCAAGGCATGTTAAAAGAACATTATTTAAAATAAAATTAAGATCCAGGCTGGAGTTTATCACTCTGCTAAATTCAACAAGAGCGGTAAGATTACGTTTAACTTTTAAGCTTTCATTATCTGGCATTGGTTTGCGCCATTTTTATATTTTTTGATAACAACACTTCATTATATTTTCCGGGAACGGAAACATACTTAACATCGTCCATCAAAGTTTTCATCAAATACATGCCCAGTCCGCCGACTCTTTTTTGTCGGTAATATTTTTGCAAATCAGGTTCGGGAATCATTTTCGGTTCAAAAGATTTTCCATAATCGGTTATACTCACTACAAAACGAGAAAGTGTAGATTTTGTTTTGATAATCAGTTCCCCGTTAGGAAAAGATTGATAGGCATGCTTAATAATATTTGTGCAGGCTTCATCCACAGCAAGAATGATATTTTCTACAACATCAGCCTGTACACCTGCATCTAAAGCAGCGGTACTAACAAAATCTCTGATGAGTGAAAGATTTTCAGTTTTGCTTTTTACTTTAAGTTTTTTTGTCTTCACTTTATTTCATCTCTGTAAATTTCTGTACAGCTTCCGTTTCTGATTTGAATATTTCATAAAGCAAAGGAAATCCGAGCAGATCGAAAATGTTATAAACCTTATCGTTCATACCCGATAGCTTAATATCTCCGCGGCTTTCACGAATCTTTTCTATATATGCCATAAACACGCCCAAGCCTGCGCTGCTTATGTAAGCAAGCTCTTTAAAATCAACAACAATGTTAAAACGATTTTTATCAATCAAATCAACAAAATTATTTTCAAGGATAGGCGCAGTGTGCGCGTCCAAATATCCTTTAAGATTTATAATACTTACAGCACCTTGCTCTTTAATTGAGGTGTGGAACTCTGCCATTCTTTAACTCCTGGTATGTTATTTTTTTTATGCCACTTAAATATAACTAAAGTAATATCGTCATATTGTGTGTGGTTTTTTGAAAATAATGTAACATCTTTTATTACTTCGTTAGCGATTTGATTAACTGATTTGTTTGAATGTTCAATTAAAATATTTGAAAATCTTTGTTCACCAAAATCTTCAAACTCTTTGTTTTTTATTTTAATGTCATTCAATTTCAAAATAATCCGATTTACGTTAAATGATTTGTATTGTTGCTTAAAAATATATTAATTTTTATTTGAATTAAAGAAAAGAATTATGGAAGGAATATGGTTTGAAGTGCGGTAAAATAGATTGATTGGCGGCGGATAAATGCAAACTATTTATATAATTTAAATCCACTTGGTATGATAAAAGAATTGATTTGTAATTCTATTAAACAAAAAGGATGGCTTTAATCTTTGCAAATTGAATATAGAATATTAGCGCAGCTAATTTGATAACTGCAACAAAGTTATTGATATTCACCCTTTTTTGATTTTTTAACCCCTCCCAGCCTCCCCTTTCAAAAAAAGGGGAGGAGTTGGGAAGTGAAATAAATTATTTTAAAAGTATCATCTTCTTAGAATTAATGTAATCACCAGCCTGCAATTTATAAACATACACACCACTTGCGAGTGATGATGCATTGAATACTTGTTCATAGCTACCAGCACTTCGGTTTTCATTTATAAGCGTAGTAATTCTTCTGCCAAGAATATCAAATATCTCAAGTGTAGTTAACCCGTCTTTAGGTAGATCAAATTTAATTGTTGTAGTTGGATTAAATGGATTGGGATAGTTTTGATATAGTGAATACTCTTTTGGGATTATTTGTTCTTTCTCTTCTGAGTTTATTCCAAATTTGTTTTGAAGAATGTTATTAAGTTTTGTTAGATAATCTGATGTACCTTTGACCAAATATTTGCCACCACCCATTTTACCAAGTTGTGAGTTTGTTGTATCAAGGTTTAATGCAGTTGTGATAA
>JAGOXU010000263.1 GCA_018059515.1 Ignavibacterium sp. | reverse complement strand
AATTATAACTATAGGTCGGGTCGAATATCCAGGGTAGACGTAATTGATGATAGTATAAAATCGACTTCCAGAAATTTTATAAAATCGCTTTTGCTTGATAACAAAAATAATTTGTGGATTGGATATTGGGGCGTTGGGCTGGCTAGGCTTAACACAATTACAAATCAAACCGATTATTGGCATCACGAAACAAATGATCAATATTCATTAAGTCATGATGATGTTTGGGTAATTTATCAAGACAGCAAAAACAGAATTTGGATTGGCACAAACGGCGGCGGATTAAATTTATACAGCGAATCTAACAATCAATCTTTTACACACTTTAATTTTATCGACAATAACAAAAACAGTTTAAGCAGTAACAGTATTTATTCAATTGCAGAATCAAAACAGAAAAATAATACCAATGAAAATACAACCATTCTGTGGGTTGGAACAAATAACGGGTTGAATAAATTAGTTATCAATAATTTAAAAAGTGATTTTAACTCTTTGCTTGCCGAGATAAAAATTACACATTACACAAATAAAGATGGACTGGCAGACAATTCAATCAAAAGCATTGTTGAAGATGAAAATGGAAATTTGTGGTTAGGTACAAGCTCGGGGATAACTTTTTTTGATTTGCAAAAAAATACTTTTACAAATTATTCTAATGCCGATGGCGTTATTGGCAATGACTTTAATTTTTTATCTGCCTTAAAACTAAATAACAATTTAATTTTTATGGGCAGCACAACCGGATTAAATTATTTTAGTTCAAACAAAATTCAGCGATCAAACTATCAGCCGCATGTAGTAGTTACAGATTTTCAAATCTTTAATAAATCAGTTAGTGTTAATAACAAAAATATTATACATAAAAATATTTTATATGCTGATGAAATTGCACTTGCACACACAGATAATGTTTTTTCATTTCAGTTTTCTGCGCTTGATTTTAACAATTCAAGTTCGATCAAATATGCATATCAAATGGAAGGTTTTGATAAGGATTGGATACAAAGCGGCACACGCAGGTTTGTAACTTACACAAATTTAAACCCCGGCAAATATGTTTTTAAAGTAAAATCCACAAACAGCGATGGCGTTTGGTGTGATAATACCGCATTTATTAACGTTACAATTTCTCCGCCGTGGTGGCAAACAGGCTGGGCTATACTTTTGTACTTTGCAGTGTTTGTGTTTGGAATTTGGGCGATTATAAAATTTCAAGCAAACAGGGCAAAACTTCAACACGAATTAAAGTATCGAGAACTTGAGTCTTATCATTTTCGTGAAATAGAAAAAATGAAATCACGATTTTTTGCTAATCTATCTCACGAGTTTCGCACGCCATTAATGCTTATCAAAGGACCACTTGAAGAATTAATTAGTGGAAGAATAAAAGAAAACAAATCCCAATACTATAATCTTCTGTTACGCAACACAGAAAAACTACAGCAGCTTATTGATCAGTTGCTTGAGTTATCACAGCTTGAAGCAGAATCAATTCCTCTTAAAGCTGAAACGGAAGATTTAGTTAAACTGCTTAAAAATTTTTCCGCTTCATTTACATCGCTGGCGGAGCTTAATAATATTAAGTTTAATTTTAACTCATCCGTAGATTTTGCCCCCGCACTGGTAGATAAAGATAAGTTTGAAAAAATTATTAACAATTTGCTTAGCAATGCGTTTAAGTTTACTCCTGTTGGAGGAGTAATTACAATTGATTTATCGATTGAGAAAAAAGAGGAAATAGATTTTGCAAAAATATCAATCACCGATTCAGGTATTGGAATACCTAAAGAACTGCAATCAAAAATATTTGATAGATTTTATCAGGTGGAAGATGTTTCAAAACGAGTTGCCGGAGGTTCGGGAATTGGTTTGGCGCTTGTAAAAGAATTAGTGCTGCTACATAAATGGGAGATTTCCGTTAACAGTTCTGAGGGTAAAGGAACAGAATTTTTATTAACTATTCCGTTGCAAACTGAAATCCAATCAAAGCATTTAGAAAAACAAAAAGAAAATCTAAATGAAACTCTTTTTGAAAATTCAAGCGAATTGAATGATGAATTAGATTTGGAAGAAAAAGATGTTGAAAAACAAAATGAAAAACCGTTAATTCTTTTTGTTGAAGATACTGCCGATGTGCGTAATTATCTTAATGATATATTGAAAGAAGATTATAATATTCTGCTTGCAGAAAACGGCGAAGTTGGGCTTGAAATAATTCAACATAGTTTACCTGATTTAATTATAAGCGATGTTATGATGCCAGGAATGGATGGAATTGAGTTTTGCAAAAAGATAAAAACAGATTGGAGGACAAGTCATATTCCCGTTATACTATTAACTGCCAAAGCCACACAGCAAAGCAAAATTGAAGGATTAGAAACCGGTGCGGATGATTATATGACCAAGCCGTTTAATTTTACAGAACTTTCCATTAGAATTAAAAATCTAATCTCACAAAGAAGACAATTAAAAGAAAGATTTAGTAAAGAAATTATTGTAACTGCGGAAACACTAACAACCAATTCTATAGATAAAGAACTAATACAAAAAATTAATACCGCTATTGAAAAAAATCTTTCCAACGAAAACTTTACCAGCGATAATTTAGCCGAAGAACTATTTGTAAGCCGCAGCCAGCTTAACAGAAAACTAAATGCAATTGCAAATCAGGGGCCAGGAGAATTTATAAGAAACTACAAACTAAAACGAGCTGCCCAAATGATTGTTGAAAACAAATTAAGCATCACACAAATTGCTTATGAAGTTGGATTTGGAAGTCCTGCACAATTTACCCGAGCATTTCAAAAATATTTTAAGTGCTTGCCATCAGAGTTTAAACAAATAAAACCGTAACACAGACTTAAGTCTGTGTTACGCTGCCGCACAAAAAATATTAACACTTAACAATAAGCAAATTAGTTTCATTTGTTTTGAAGCAAAACAGCAAAACATTGAATCAAAAAAGCAATTTGCCGTCTCACCCAACAACTACTTTTGCATAAAAGATTTGCTGTGCTTTTAAAAAATGATTTTGTCTTATAAAAAATCAAAACCTCCAAAGAAAGATTTTTATTGATGAAACAACACTCAAGAAAAGAATTTGGCATTGACGGGAAATCAGAAAATCAAATAAAAAAAAGAGAAAAACATCTTGAGATAAGCGTTTATGTTTTGTTAATAATTGTTACAGTGGCGTTTATGCTGATATTTTTTAACCTTTTTTAAAGGAGATGATAAGATGAAAAACCTAATAAGATATGATTCAAATAGCGTCAAAAAAGATTTTTTCAAAATCTTTTACACAGCTCTTTTGATTTCTTTGCTAATTGCACTTTGAATAAAAATTAGTTTTTAAATAACTTGTTTAATTATCAGGAGGCTTTAAAATGAAAAAACTTACCTTGTTATTTGTTGCAATAGTTTTGATGGCTTTGACATCAAACATATTTGCACAGGGAATACCGGAAACAATTAACTATCAAGGCATATTAAAAGATGCCGCAGGAGTTGTTGTCTCAAATGGTGATTACAATCTTACATTCAAATTATATGATGTTGCATCTGGCGGGGCATCATTATGGTCAGAAACAAAACTGATTACCGTTGCAAATGGTATTGTTAACACACAGTTGGGAAGTGTAGTACCAATTCCACAAACAACTTTTAATGCAGCAGCCTGGTTAGGAATTACTGTAGCAGCAGGAACAGAACTTATACCGCGCATTGCGCTTGCATCTGTTCCGTACAGTATCTACAGCTTAAACGTTCCTGATAACAGTATTAACGCAGTTAAAATTGCGAATAACCAGGTTGTAAAAAGTTTAAATGGATTAAAGGACAATGTAAATTTAGTTGCCGGAAGTAATATTACAATTACACCAAGCGGCAATGATCTGACAATATCCTCAACTGGCGGCGGAAGCGGAATTGGTGGCAGCGGAACAGCAAATTATCTTTCTAAATTTACGAACAGTTCAACACTTGGCAATTCGGTTTTATATGATGATGGAAATAGGATTGGAATAGGAACAACAACCCCGGACTATTCATTAACGATTAATACAAATTCAACTTCGGGGTTAGCTTTAAAG
>JAGOXU010000262.1 GCA_018059515.1 Ignavibacterium sp. | reverse complement strand
TGCAAATAATTACTGAAGATAAAATTTTGGATGAAGATTTTAATAAAAATATATCCGAAATTGTAAAAGTTAAAACTGAATTCAAACGAGAAAAATCAAAACCATTGCAGGTTACAAAAACCTCACCGATTCATAAAATCAAAAAAAATAAAACTCAACCAAATATAGAAGCTCCAAAAAAGGAAGATAAATCATTTACAAAAGATAATATTCCAAAAAAGGTAGAAGAAGCGGCAACTGAAATTGACGAACCGATTGAAAATATTTTAGATGAAAATAAATCAGCAAAACCATTAAGCACAATCGAAAGACTACGAATTGAAGCGCTTGGTTTGGAAAATGAGAAAACTAAACTTAAAGAAGTATCTTCGTCCACGAAAAAGAAAAAAGAAAAAGTAAAGAACGAAATCAAACCAAAAGAAAATAAAGGAAAAACTGAAATTGATTTTGAAGCTATCAGCAAGATGAACGTACATAAGCTAAGACATTACGCAAGAGCCTTTTCGGATTTTCCGATTAAAGGCAGAGAGATTTCTCGTGCGAACAGAACAGAATTGGTTGAATTGTTTAACGATCTAAAAATTAATTAGATGTATTTGTGGAAAATAAAATTAACATAATAGCATTATCAGTATTGTTCTCAATACTTATTTGGGGATCCGTTACTTTATCTAATCAGTTTTTTTCTACTAAGGAATTTGTTGTAAAAGTTGTTAATCAACCAACAGGATACACATGCGGGATTATAAACCCGGAAAAAATTTCTGTTAAACTTAAAGCTAAAGGCTGGCAGCTTTTAATTTTAGGACTTGGTTCGCAATCGGAGTTTTTAGTTTCGGCTGATAACGACAGCGGAATTATTAAAGTTGATCCTTTTAATGAAATTAATGAAAATACCTGGTTAAATTCTGGATTAACTATTACGGAAATTAGTCCGCGCCAAATTACTTTTAATGTGGAAAAAATAGTATTTAAAAAATTAAAAATTGAAGCAGCAACTGATCTAACTTTTAGCGAGGAATTTGGATTAGCAACACCAATTAGAATTTATCCTGATTCAGTTATGGTTGCAGGTCCATTAAGTGTACTTCAGAAAACTTCCGCCATTAAAACTAAACCGGTAATGCTTTCATCATTGGAGAGCAAGATTAAAATCATTACTGAGCTTGATGAACCAACCGGTTTTCAGTTGGAACAGCATAAAGCAGAACTAACTTTTGATGTTCAAAGAATTGTTGAAAAAACTTTTGAGAATATTAAAGTTAATATCGAAGGTTTGCCGAAGGATCGTGAAGTGGTTTTAATTCCAAATAATATTAATTGCAGTTTAAGAGGCGGAATAAATATTCTAGGTAAAATAGAACCAGAAGAAATTACTGCTTCGGTTGATTATCGCGAAATTGTTTATGATACGCTTGGCAGTGTTAAGCCTAAAATTGAACTTCCTAAAAACACTCAATTAGTTTTTATCAAACCTGTGCGGCTAAATTATATAATTAAAACTTTTGATAACAAATAGCCGCTCATTATTTATTAATAAAGGTAATCAGTTTTATGTTTATAACTTTTGAAGGAATAGATTTTTGCGGAAAATCCACGCAGGTAAAATTACTTAAGGATTATTTGACCGAACAAAAAAAAGAAGTGTATTTAATTAGAGAACCCGGCGGAACGGAAATTTCTGAAAAGATAAGAGAAATTCTTCTCGATAAAAAAAATAATGCAATGGTTATGGAAACGGAAATATTTTTGTTTTCGGCAAGCAGAGCACAATTGGTTCGAGAAGTTATTCGTCCGTATTTACAAAAAGGATATTATGTAATCTCAGATAGATTTCATGATTCTTCAACTGCATATCAGGGTTTTGGGCGCGGTTTATCTGTTGATGCTATACTTAATATTCATAATCTTGCAATCGGAGATACAATTCCTGATATTACTTTTTTTATAGATATACCTAATGAAGTTGCACTTGAACGTAAGCAAAATGTAGCCCATTCAGAATTGGATAGAATTGAAGTATCAGATAATAATTTTTATGAGCGCGTAAGAGAAGGTTATCTTTATCTTGCAAAAAAAGAAAAACGCTTTAGGGTAATTGATGGAACGCAAAATATAAATCAGATAAATGAACAGATTATTAATGAAATAAAATCACTTGAAGGTGTAAAGAAATGAAGAGACGAAGAATAATATTAATATCATCACTAACAATTGTAGTGCTTTTGGCATTTGGATTTGTTGTAAGCAAAGGTGATATCTACTTTGAGATAAGTAAAAATCTTGAATTGTTTGGAAAAGTTTATAAAGAAATTTCTTTTAATTATGTGGATGAAATTGATCCCCAGGAATTTATGCGTGCGGGAATTAAAGGTATGTTAAGCAAGCTTGATCCTTACACAGTTTTTATCGATGAAAAAAATCAGGAAGATATTGACTTGCTAACAAATGGAAAATATGGCGGTGTTGGAATTTCAATCGGTGTTAGAAATGATAAGGTAACGATACTTGAAGTTATTGACGGCTACTCAGCACAAAAGCAGGGAATTAGAATAGGCGATGTTGTTGAATCAGTCGGAGAAACTAAAGTTACACCGGAAAAGTTGGATGATATTTCCTCACTTGTAAAAGGTGAACCGGGAACAACGGTACAAATAAAAATTATTAGACCGGGGGAAACAGATACTTTAACATTTAATCTTGTTCGTGAAGAAGTGATTGTTAAAAATCTTGTCTTTGCAGATTTCTATCCTGAAAATTCTAATAACGTTTATTTAAAACTTTCAAACTTCAGCCGCTCCGCTGGTGATGAAGTACGAAGTGCGTTAAGACAGTTAAAAGAAAAAAAAGAAATCAAATCAATCATACTTGATCTTAGAGGAAACCCAGGTGGATTGTTAGATGTTGCAGTCGATATTTGTGATAAATTTCTAAAGAAAGACTTGTTAATAGTTTCAACACGCGGCAAAGATTTAAATAGTGAAAAAAAATATTATGCTGTTGAAGAACCATTAGTTGGGTCTGAAAAACTTATCGTTTTAGTCAACGGTAACAGCGCATCAGCTTCGGAAATTGTTGCAGGCGCAATTCAAGATCACGATAGAGGTGTTATACTTGGAACACAATCTTTTGGTAAAGGATTGGTTCAAACAATTACTCCTTTAAGTTTTAATACATCTTTAAAAGTAACAACTGCAAAATATTATACACCAAGCGGCAGATGTATTCAAAGAATTGATTACTCAAAAGATAATCAAGTTATTCCTGATCCGGATTCATTAAAAAAAGATGAGTTTGCAACAGACAACAAAAGAGTTGTTTACAGTGCCGGCGGAATTACTCCTGATACAACAGTTACAAACACGATTGAAAGTGATTTACTGAAAGATTTTTTAGCAAAAGGCACTTTATTTAATTTTGCTGATAAATACTATTATCAAAATGTTAATGCTGATTTTAAAAAACTTAATGATGATAAAATTATTTCAGATTTTAAAAAATATCTTACAGAATCTAAATACAATTATGAATCTGATGTTGAGAAAAAGATTAACGAAATAATTAAACATGTAAATGAGGACCACAATTCAAAAACCTTAACTCAAACGCTCGAAAAATTAAACATTCAGATTAAAGATTTATTTGAAGAAGATTTTACTTTAAGTAAAACTGAAATTTTAGAGATGTTAAAGATTGAGCTTGCTCAAAGATTTTTGGGAAATCAGGCTGCGATTAAAGAAAGATTACATTTTGATAAACAGTTTAATGCCGCATTAACGCTTTTTAAAGACAATGAAAATTATTCCAAATTATTAAGTAACGGAAAACTCAATTAATAATTTTGAGAATGATTTAAATGTTCAAAACTTTTTTACGCAGGGCTAAAGTTAATAATAGGATAAACCCGACTTTTAATAGCAGCCCATCTTAAAAAGCTTCGGGTTCAATTAAGCGATCTCACATTCGTGGCTTCAAAGAATAATTTATTAATTGAATTATCTTTCATGGATAATACCCTTGTAAATAATGCCGCTGCAGGGTTCTATGGCGACAATAATAATTACTACTGCATCTTTTATCTCTTTATTTGCTGATGATTGTTG
>JAGOXU010000004.1 GCA_018059515.1 Ignavibacterium sp. | reverse complement strand
TTTCCCACTTGCCTTTTCCCAATAAATTCATTTTATTTGCGTTAGTTAATTATACACTATTGCGTAAAATAAGGTAAGGCGGTATATCCTTAATTTACATTCCCCTAAAAAACTTAAAAAACCCCAAATTAACCAAAACCGAGTTCGTAATATTCAGAATACGGCTCAGAATGTTCAGAATGGCATTTCCAAAAATGGAAATAGGGTTCCACAATCGTTGGGTCGTATTTCCAAAAATGGAAATAGGGCTCCACAATCGTTGGGTCGTATTTCCGAAAATGGAAATAGGGCTCCACAACCGTTGGATCGTACTTCCAAAAATGTAAATAGGGCTCCACAACCGTTGGGTCGTATTTCCAAAAATGGAAAAAGGGTTCCATAACCGTTGGGTCGTATTTCCGAAAATGGAAATAGGGCTCCACAATCGTTGGATCGTACTTCCAAAAATGGAAATTGAAAACCTTTATTTTGGGCAAAAAATGGACAAATTAAATATTTAAGGAATTTTTAATCCATCGGGGATGGATTTGGGGTGGGGTTAATATCCCATCAAAAACCTCCCATCTAAATAACTTAATGTTCAATTAATATAAAGGAGGTCGAGATGATCGATCTAAAAAAGCTCTTTAAAAACCATTTCGATACTGATAAAATCAGTGACGATAATATGAAAAAATTTGCAGAGATACATTTAGAAAGGTTATCTGCAAATAACGGAACTGCCCAGTTTACCACAATGATTACTGCAACAACCGCCGCATACACCGCTTACTTTGGTGCAATGACAAATGAAGATACAAAGTTTGCAATACAACAGGGTCTTACGGTTACTATGAATAACCTGTTTGAAAACTTTAAGGATTTTGTTAGTAAAAAGGAAGGTATTGTGTTTGGTAACTTTGGTAAAGAATCAGCAGAGTACCAGGAGTTTTACCCCAACGGTGTAACCGAATACAGGCAGGCAAATCTTGCAAATATAGAAACACTAATGAGCAGGTTTGCGGCGGCAAGTGAAAGACACAACGCTGCACTCGGTGCAGCAATACAATCTGATGCCGAAAATTATTTAACTAATTTTAAAGCCGCACGCAAAGCACAGTTAGAAAAGATAGGTGAAGTATCTGCACAAAAAACTACCACCAGTACAACACGCGATGGAATAGAAAATGAACTTATGAAAAATGTTCATTTAATTGCATCAATGTTTATAGGTGATGTGGATAAGTGTATGGATTTTTTTGATCAGAGTTTTATTCGCGGCAGCGGAAAAGATGATGAAGAAGAACCGCCAGCAGAACCACCGGTATAATTTATTGTAAGTTTAAAAGCGGGGTATGCCCCGCTTTTATTTTTTTTTATAATATTTAAATAAATGATCCAAGAATTGTATGAAGCGAATTTATTTTTGGTTCGGGTATTTCTCTTAGATGAAATCCAGTTAAACATTCATTAAATAAAATTGATAATTCTTCAGGGGATGAAAAATAATAATGCATTTCTCCCAATGTTATATTTTCTGTTGTTGATGTGTACATTGCAAGACCGGGGGGCGAGCCCTGTTTAATCAGGAATCGAATAAAATCTCCGATAATCTTTCTATCAAGCTGCTTTGATAACTCGAAATTTAAAAGTGTAACTTTGTACCACTTCATATTATTTTTTCCTTATTTAAAAAATTATATCAATTACCTACAATAAAAATATACATTTGGTTTAAAATTAAATAAACAATTCTATTAATAATCTTATTAACAATAGTCGTTAAATATTAAAAATACTTTATATAACATTAACTTTTTTAAATTGTACAATGTTAGCCAAACGCACAATATTATATTGGTTAACCTTTCGCAATAGTTTTTTGTTTTTAAACAAATCTTTATAAGCCTATCTATAAACAACATTTCTACTTAATAAATCACTAAAACCTTCGATAATCTATTTGGAACACATATTGGCTGGGAGAATTACATAAAAAATTGATTATTAGAGGATTAAAAATGGCAGACAGTAAAGAAACAAAACATGTGCAGGAAGAATTACTTCAACTTGTAAGTTTTAAAATTGGTGATGAGGAGTTTGGTGTTGATATTCTTAGCGTGCAGGAGATTAATAGAATGTCTCAGATTACAAAGGTGCCAAACACTCCGGAATTTATTGAAGGAGTTATAAACCTGAGAGGCAGAATTATTCCTGTTATCGATTTACGCGTTAAACTTGGAATGACAAGAAAAGATCACGGCAAAAACACTCGCATTGTTGTAGTAGAACTTAAAGGACAAACAATCGGGTTTATTGTGGATGAGGTAAGTGAAGTATTGCGAATTCCAAAAAACATAACCGAAGCACCGCCTGATATGGTTGGCGGAATGAACAGCGATTATATCACTTCAATCGGAAAACTTGAAGATAGGCTTTTGATACTATTGGATTTGGAAAAAATACTATCTACATCTGATTTCAAAATATTAGAAACAGCGGCGTAAAAAAAACAAACAAAAAAATTATTGTTCTTACATGTTGAATAAATAAATCTAAAAATCAATTATTAATTATTGAAATTGAATATGAAAATTATCTCATCAAACAAATCTATTTCCAGAAGAATATCGATGTCGGTTGCTATTGGAATACTGAGCCTATTAAGTATTGGGCTATTTGTTTTTTTAATGTTTTCTGAAAAATTAAAAATGACTTCGGCAAATGATAATATTCACGAGTTGAATCAATCTATTAAGGAAGCAATTTATTTTTCTATGGCGCAAGGTGTAACGGATGTTAGTCCGTTTATTGATAGAATGAAATCCATAAAGAGCATTAAAGAGTTAAGAATACTCCCAACAGAAGTAATAGATTCCGATAAGGCTAAAGGCATGGATAAAGAGGAAAAAGCTGTTTCAAAGTCCAAAGCAGAAGTTTACGGTGAAGAAGAGTTTCAAAATTTATCTGTCCTTCGGTCCATAAGTCCTATTGTTGCTGATGCATCGTGTATAAGCTGCCACGCTGGAAAAGAAGGTGATGTATATGCCGTAATGAGTATTAGATATTCAATGGAAGAAACACATTCTGCAATTGTAAGCGAGCGAATATCAGGTGCTTTGATAATATTATTTTTAGTAGTCTTCGTATCTGTTTTAATTGTTTATTTAATTAAGAAAAACATTCTTAATGATTTATTCAAGTTTATTGGTGCAATAAAAGATTTTTCAAACGGAAATTTAAATACAGAAATCACTTGCATACGTAAAGATGAATTTGGTCAAATGGCTTATTCACTTCAGTCATTAAAGAAAAACCTTACAACCCAGGCAAATACAGTTAGTGAGTTTGCAAAAGGAAATTTTGAATGTAATGTAACAATTCTAACTGAACAAGATGTGCTCGGTAAATCTATTCAGCAAATTAAAGATTCACTTACATTGTTGTCGGAAGATTCTAAAAGGCTTTCAATAGCTGCGGCAGAAGGTAATCTATCTGAGAGAGTTGATATAACAAAACATCCCGGAATTTTTGGAAAAATAATTAAGGGTTTTAATTCTACTTTTGATTATCTAACGGAACCGATTAGAGAAGGATCGCAAGTGCTTGCAAAATTTGCACAAGGGAATTTAACGAGTAGAGTAGCCGGTGAATATCAAGGCGAACATCAACAATTAAAAAAAGATGTTAATAAACTTGGCGATTCATTATCTCATCTTCTCAGCCAAATTTCGGAAACAGTACAAGCAACAGCAAGCGCAGCAAATCAAATCTCATCATCAACAGAAGAAATGGCAGCGGGCGCACAGGAACAATCTTCACAGGCAACAGAAGTTGCAGGCGCAGTTGATCAGATGACAAAAACAATTTATGAGACAACAAAAAATACCGGACAGGCTTCTGAAGCAAGTAGGAACGCCGGCAAAGTTGCAAAAGAAGGCGGACACGTTGTTGAAGAAACAATACACGGAATGAATCGCATTGCAGAAGTTGTAAGAAAATCTGCTGAAACTGTTCAAGCTCTTGGTAGAAGCAGTGATCAGATAGGTGAGATAGTTCAAGTAATTGATGACATTGCAGATCAAACAAACCTGCTTGCATTAAACGCAGCTATAGAAGCAGCACGCGCAGGTGAACAGGGCAGAGGTTTTGCTGTTGTGGCTGATGAAGTACGTAAACTTGCAGAGCGAACAACAAAAGCAACCAAAGAAATTGCAACGATGATAAAACAGATACAAAAAGACACAAGTGGTGCAGTTGTATCAATGCAGCAAGGGACAGAAGAAGTAGAAGCGGGAAAAGCTTTGGCTGAAAAAGCTGGCTCATCACTTCAAGAAATAATACATGGAGCAGAAAAAGTTGTGGTTATTGTAACACAAGTAGCCGCAGCCAGCGAAGAACAATCACGTGCATCAGAACAGATAAGCAAAAACATAGAATCGATAAGCAGTGTAACACAGCAAAGTGCAAGCGGCATACAGCAAATAGCTCACGCTTCCGAGGACCTTAACAGGTTAACATTAAATCTGCAAGAACTAATTGCGCAGTTTAAGTTAGAAGGAAAAGAAGAAAAGTATGCAGTAAGACAAAACGGAAAATTGATTAACGTTTAATATCTAATATTGTAGAGACGCAGTAGCTGCTTCTTTACTTAAATGAAATTGGGGGACAATTTTTACACACACTAAAAGGGTTTGCTGCGGCAGCCCTTTTTTTGTAGGATTTAATTGGTTAACATTAACCACATTAACGTTATTCTAACGCATTTAATTTTCTCTTTATTTTTTTTTGCTGTCATTTCACTTAAAATTCAATAATTACTGACTTTAATCCTAAAATAAAACAAGCAGCACCCGATAATACAATTGGAATCATATTTGCTGATAAATGCACATTATGTTAATTGAATTAAAATATCTTGTTAAATGATTGATCGACAACCAGTTCTTTTTCTTTGTTAAAGGACCTTGAAAATGAAATTCAGTACTCTTTTTCTACTTATGTTTTTTTGTTTGTTATCAATAAATAATTTACTTGCTCAAGAAGAAACTGAAAACTTAAATTTAACTTTAGAATCTTCGGCACAATCAAAATATGTTTGGCGCGGTTTAACTTATAACACGGGATTGATAATCCAGCCCGCCATAACCGCATCTTACAAAAATATTTTTGCACAGGTTTGGGGCAGCTACACCGCAAACGATGTTGATGATGATATTAAAAGACACGAAATAGAGTTTATAGTTTGGTATGATTATGAAATCGAAAGTTTTACTTTTTCTCCATCCTTTGTTTATTACAAATTTCCCGGGCAGGATGATGCTCCATCAACAGTGGAATTAGGTTTAGACGTTTCTTATTCTTTAGATGAATTTACGCTTGGTACAAGTTTTATCAAAGATGTTGTTGAATCCAAAGGTGCATTATCAGTTGCACTTATTGCTGGCTATGAACCTGAATTAACAGAAAATATTTCTTTAAGATTTTCATCAGAAGTTGGATGGGCAAACAAATCTTTTAATGAATATAATGTTGGAATACCAAAAAGCACGCTCAATTATTTTTCATTAAAAGGAACTTTTAATTATACAATTAATAAGACACTTTCAATCTCGCCATTTGTAGAAACATATTTTATAATTGATAAAGAATTTAGAGCAGCACTTTACAATAGTGTTTTTAATTACGGTATTACTTTTAGTTTAGGTTTATAAAAAATGACTAAAATCCAATCGAAAATACAGTACAAAATTGGGTTAATATTTATTGTATTATTAATCTTTGTAGCAGTTGCTTTATACCTTGTTGATAATGCTTCAAACACTAATTCAAAAATGCTTTTGCAAGAAGCAAAACAAAGACAAACAAAATTATTGTCTGAAACATTAAAATCTTTTTCACAAACGTTGTATCAATTCTGTTATGATAATTCATACTGGGATGATATGCTTAAGTATGTAAAAAATCCTGACCCTGAATGGGCAACAGATAATATCGAAAATCCAATAGTAAATTATAATATAAACTTTGCATGGATTTTTGATCCAAACTTCAAACAGGTTTATGGATATCGCACAACATTAAAAGGCTCAAACTTTAATTCGTTTATAGAAAGAAAAATACTGACAAGTAATTTTTCACAAAAATGGTTTAATGATTTTTGGGTTGTTGAAAAAGGTGAACTTTTTCACGTTTATGGTGCTCCTATTCAACCTTCCAAAGATTCTGAAAGAATTACTGAACCAAAAGGGTGGCTTATCATTGGCAGATTGTATAAGTCCGAAATGTTAAACGAGATAATGCAAATAACAAATTCTGAAGTAAGAATAGTTTTTCCAGGCTCAATAAAATCATTTGAAAGATCTTTTAAGAATGATGCAGGCGTTTATGCACAAGTTCCACTTAAAGATATTAATAATAAAACGGTTGCTTACTTAACATCTTTCCATATTGATAAAGCAACAGAAAAGTATTTAGTATCAGCACATAATTCAATTCCGCTTGTTGCAATAATATCTTTCGTTTTTTTCGGTTCAATTTTAATTCTTTTGCTGATTTATATAGTAAAGCCGATCACAGTTTTAAGCAATAGTTTAACAGTCGAAGATGAATCAATATTAACTCCCCTATTATCAAAGAAAAATGAGTTTGGCGCTTTATCCAGAATGATGGAAAGATTTTTTATCCAAAAGAAACATCTTGAAACAGAAATTAGAATTAGAACTGAAACAGAACTTGAGTTAAAAGAAATTCAAGTTAACTTAGAAAACTTAGTTGAAGCACGCACATCCGAATTACTTGATGCAACAAATCTTATGCAAGCTGAGCGTGATCAGGCGAAGCTTTATTTAGAAATGGCTGGTGCGGTAATTTGTCTGTTAGATGAGAATTCAAATATTTTACTAATTAATAAAATGGGTTACGATATACTTGGATATGAAGATGGCGAATTGATTGGTAAAAACTGGATGGATTTTTGTTTTGATGAAAATACTGTTAATTCTTGTAATGTTAGATTTAGTGGTTTGATGAATGGAACCGAAAGTTCTTGCACTGATTATACATTTAGTTTGCTTACAAGCAAAAAAGAAGAACGTAAGCTTTTAATAAATAGTATCGTTACAAAAAATCCGTTAAACGGAAAAAGGGCAATCCTTTTTTCGGGTGTTGATATAACTGCAATTAAAAAGACAGAAAATGATTTGATCGAAGCTATTGACAGAGCAGAAAAAGCTAACAAAGCACAAGCAGCATTTTTTGCAAATATGAGTCACGAACTTAGAACTCCGCTTTTTGGAATTTTGGGTTATTCTGAAATGATGGCAACAGGAGATTATAATGAAGAAATCAAACACATGTCTTCAACAATAAACAAGGGCGGAAAAAGATTAATAGAAACGCTTAACAAAGTTTTAAACCTTTCTAAATTAAAAGCTGATAAATATGAAGTTAAAATATCAGAAGTAAATATTAACAGCTTAATTGCCGAAACAGTAAATCTTTTTCAAGTGGATGCCGCAGCCAAAGGATTAAATCTATCCTTTACAGAACCTGATTTTGAAATTATAACTCAAACCGATAGCGGTGTACTTGGAGATATGATGAACAACTTAATTCACAACGCAATTAAGTTTACTTTTTACGGCAGTGTAAAAGTTTCACTCAATTTAGATAATGAAAATTATACAATTAAAGTTAAAGATACGGGAATTGGAATTCCGCAGGAAAGCGTTAACATTATCTTTGAAGAATTTAGACAGGTAAGTGAAGGTTACTCAAGAAGTTTTGAGGGAACCGGTCTTGGATTAGCAATAACTAAAAAATATATAGATTTGCTTAACGGAAAAATAGAATTATCAAGTGCTGTTAATAATGGATCGGAATTTATTATTACATTGCCGATCAAACAAAAGGAAATGAATTATGCAAGCTGAAGCTGATCATCCCGCTTTGAATAGTGAACAAACTATTGAGAAGCCGCGAGTATTGATAGTAGAAGACGACCCAATAACCAACGAAGTTATTCAGTTCTATCTTAAAAATGATTATTTAGTAGATATTGCTATAACCGAACAGCAGGCTTTGGGCTTTTTAAAAAGCAAAAAATATTTTGCTGTTTTGTTAGATATAAATCTTGGTAGAGGCGGTAACGGATTAAATGTGTTAAGAGAATTACGAAAGATTCCTGGTTTAGAAAATTTGCCGGTAATTGCAGAAACTGCTTTTGCACTTAATGGTGATGCCGAAGAGTTTTTGGGTGCAGGTTGTAATTATTATCTTTCAAAACCATTTATTAAGCCGGAATTAATTAACGTCTTAAATAAAATCCATGCAGATTTTAATAAATAGTTTTCTGCATTTCTTGATAATTATCAGATAAAATAATACAATTGCAATGCAGCGATGCAATTATTTTTTACTTTAGATTAAACGAAAAATGATTAAAATTTTATTCCTATCCTCTTTAACCGATTTATTTCTTTTAAAACTATAACATAAGTGTGAAGACTTTAAGCAAACTAAATATTTTATTTATTGTATTAATTGCAAGCACAGTGTTGTTATCTATTGCCTTTTTGTACTACAAGGCGGAATCAAGACAAATTGTTAAAACAAGACATGAGTATTTAGATGCTGTATCTAATTTAAAACTTGCGCAAATACTAAGCTGGAAAAAAAACAGAACTGCTGATGCAAAGTTTTTTCCAACCATTGGTCAATTTATCAAGTACACAGATTATTTTTCTAAATCCGAGAATACCGCCGAGGCTAAATTATATTTTTCGAGAACATTAGAGCAGTTTACTTTAAATGGATATGATGAAAATATTATAATTGCTGATATTACCGGTAAAATACTTTTTTCTGTTGATAGCACAGTTATTGAATTTGACCCTGATAGAATTAAGGAAATTAATA
Source organism: Ignavibacterium sp. (assembly GCA_018059515.1). Taxonomy (GTDB): domain Bacteria; phylum Bacteroidota; class Ignavibacteria; order Ignavibacteriales; family Ignavibacteriaceae; genus IGN3. Next base: position 28,030 of record JAGOXU010000004.1, on the reverse strand, counting down.
ACACCATAATTAATGATAGTGTTACTTTTGGTGATTTTTATTTTGACAACAAAAAAAATAAATCTTTCATCAACATCATCTCAGTGATAAAGGATAACAGCAAGTCTCCAATTGGTGTGTTTATCCAGCAAGTAGATGTTGAGCAATCATTAATTTCACTAATTAAAAAATGGCCATCGCCAAGTAAAACCGCTGAAACTCTATTGTTTAGGGTAGAAAACAAATCAGTAGTATATATAAATGAACTTAGACATAAAAAAAATTCCGCATTAAAGCTTAAAATTCCTTTATCACAAACAGATGTTGTAACTGTTAAAGGAGCTTTAGGTGAGCGCGGAACTATTGAAGGCAAAGATTATCGCGGTGTAGAAGTTCTTGCAGAGCTTAATCCAATTCCGGGAACTGATTGGTATATGTCTTCAGAAATTGATAAAGATGAAGTGTTTGAAGAGCTGTTTTTTAGAGCGCAGATACTAATATTATTAACATTACTTTTAATTCTGCTGTTTGCAACTTTTGCGCTTTATTTTTATAAACTTCAGCAAAGCCGCATATATAAAAACCTTTTCCAAAAACAAAAAGAATTATCCGAAGCTCAAGAAGAATTTAGAACAGCTTTATACAGTATTGGTGATGGGGTTATAACCACAGACACTAAAGGCAACATAAGACAAATGAACTCAGTTGCCGAGAAGCTTACAGGATGGATGGAGAAGGATGCTAAAGGAACAGCGTTAAGTAAAGTATTTAAAATTGTTAATGAAGAAACAGGAAAACCTGTAAGCAACCCGGTTGATATGGTTTTAGAAAAAGGTATGGTTGTTGGATTGGCAAATCACACAACGCTTATTTCTAAAAATGGAAAGCAAATACCGATTGCTGATAGCGGATCACCAATAAAAGATTCTGAAAATAATATTAGAGGTGTTGTTTTAGTTTTTAGCGATCAAACAAAAGAACGAGCTAAAGAAAAATTATTGTTAGAAAGTGAAGAAAGATTTAGAAAAGCATTTACCACAAGCCCCGATTCTGTAAACATTAATAGAATGTCCGATGGATTATACATTACTACTAATAAAGGATTTGAAAAATTAACCGGATATTCTGAGGAAGAAATAAGTGGTAAAACATCCTTTGAAATTAATATTTGGGCAGACCCCGCAGATAGAGAAAAGCTTATTGCAGGTTTAAAAGCAAATGGTATTGTAGAAAATCTTGAAGCAAGATTCAGATTAAAAAATGGCATGGTAAAAGACGGACTAATGTCTGCAGTAATCATTGAATTGAATGGTGAAAAACATATACTTAGCATTACAAGAGACATATCCGAACTAAAACTTGCACAGCAAAGTATTAGAAATTCTGAAGCTAATCTGTATTCACTTATAAATAATCGAGTTGAGTCAATCTGGTCTATTGATAAAGATTATAACTATATAGTTTTCAATGATTTTTTTCAGAAATCATTTTTTGAGACTTTTAATAAAAAATTAGAAAAAGGATTAAATGCATTAGACTCTGTAACACTCGATTTAAAATTATTTTGGAAACCTAAATACGATGCTGCCTTAGCCGGTGAAAAGCAGGTGTTTGAATTTTCAACTCCAATGAATAATCAAATTAGATATTTTCAAATTTATTTAAACCCAATTATTACAGGGGGAAAAATCACAGGTGTAACAGCCTTAAGCACTGATATAACGGATAAAAAAATTGCAGAAAAAGTTTTATTAGCAAATCAGCTTCAACTGCAATCCGTTATAAACAGTACACCCATTGTATTATTTGTTTTAGATAAAGATGCAAAATTTACCCTCTCTGAAGGTAAAGGGCTTGATGCATTATCATTAAAACCTGGTGAGGTTGTTGGTCTTTCTGCCCTGGAGGTTTATAAAGATTATCCCGATGTATGTACTTCTATAAGAAATTGTCTGAAAGGAGAAACCGCATCTATAATCCATAAGGTTGGTAATTTAATTTATGATGTTAATTATACTCCTCTTTTTGATGAAGAGGGAAGGAACAATGGCTTAATAGGTGTTGCTGTGGATGTTACCGAAAGTAAATTAGCAGAACAAGCTCTCTTTAAAAGCGAGGAAAGATTACGCCTATCTTTAAAAGCTGCCAATCAAGGTTTGTATGACTTGAATATCCAAACAGGTGAAGCGATTGTTAATGATGAGTATGCGTTAATGTTAGGATTTGATCCCAAAACATTTAATGAATCTAACTCATATTGGATTGAGAGATTACATCCTGATGAAAGTGAAATAACAGCAAAAGCTTATCGCGATTATATCGCGGGAAAAACTTCAGAGTATAAGGTTGAATTTAGGCAAAGAACTAAAAACGATGAATGGAAATGGATACTTTCTATTGGTAAAATTGTTGAATATGATTCCTCTGGAAAGCCTTTACGAATGCTTGGTACGCATACAGATATTTCTAACATTAAAGAAGCTGAAGCTGAACTACTTAAACTTTCTCAAGCTATAAAACAAAGTCCCACAAGCATTTTAATTACAAACCCCAAGGGCGAAATTGAATATGTAAATCCAAAGTTTACCGAGATTACAGGATACACTATCGATGAAATGCTGGGACAAAATCCTAACATTCTAAAATCAGGGCACACAACTGATATAGAGTACAAGAAGATATGGGAGGAAATAATTAGTGGCAAAGAATGGTTTGGTGAATTTTGCAATCGAAAGAAAAATGGAGAGTTGTACTGGGAAGCTGCTTCAATTTCCCCAATATTTAATAATAAAGGTGAAATCTCAAATTTTGTATCTGTTACCCAAGATATAACTGAAAGAAAACATCTGCTGGCAGAAATAATAGGTTCTGAAGAAAAATTCAGATCCATTTGGGAAAATTCAGTTGATGCAATGAGACTTGTAAATGCGGAAGGTGTAATACTAAATGTTAATAACTCTTACTGCTCATTATTCGGGCTTGAGAAAAAAGATTTAATTGGAAACTCAATTAACATCTCTTACATCATTACAGAAAAGAATTCTTCATTAGAAGGATTTAAAAAACGGTTTAATGATAAAACAATTCTTAAAAAATTTGAAACAGAAATTCTAAAAAAAGACGGTACTAAAATTTGGATAGAACTAACAAATTCATTTATCGAATATGAAAATAATATTTCACTGCTAAGTATTATCCGGGATATATCTGACAGAAAAAATTTAATAACTGAACTTACTGATGCCAAAGTAAGAGCGGAGGAAATGAACAGGCTTAAAGCTTTTTTCTTTGCAAATATGAGTCACGAACTGCGCACGCCTTTTGTTGGCATTATGGGATTTTCGGAAATACTTTCTGAATCTTTACAGAATGAAGAAGAAAAGAATATGGCGCGGCAAATTCTTAAATCCTCCAAAAGACTTACAGATACTTTAAACAAAATATTAAATGTAACACGATTAGAGTTTGATAGGATAGATTTAATAAATAAGGAATTTGATGTTTGGCAGGTACTGAAAAATACGCAATCACTTTACTCTAATTCTGCAAAATTGAATAACACAGTAATTACAGTAACACCGGAAAACGAAAAACTTCCTTTCAAAACTGATCAAAGACTGTTAGAGGAAATACTTAATAATCTTGTAAGCAATGCTGTTAAGTTTACAGAGAATGGAACAATAAAAATATCAGCACAAAAAGAGTTTGATGTTGATAAAGAAAATTTAATCATAAAGGTTAAAGACAATGGAATTGGGATACCAAAAGATAAACAGCATCTTGTTTGGTATGAGTTTAGGCAAGTGAGTGAGGGACTTAATAGATCTTTTGAAGGAACCGGGCTAGGTCTTACTATCACAAAAAAATATGTTGAAATACTTGGTGGTAAAATTACTCTTGAAAGCGAAGTGAATGCTGGTTCCACTTTTACCATTGTACTGCCGATAAATGATATTGACATAAAAACGGAAGATGAGTCGGCAAAAACTACTATCCCGATAAAGCAGCCTGTTCAAAATCCTGATAACAAAAAATATAAAGTGCTGTATGTTGAAGATGATATAATCGCATTAAATTATATATCAATTGTATTAAGATCATTGTATGAAGTGAGTACTGCATTCAGTGCCAAAGCCGCGTTAGAACAGGTTAATAAAACTGAATACGATGTTCTGATGCTGGATATAAATCTTGGCAAAGGTATGGATGGCGTTGAACTAATGCAGGAAATTAGAAAAATAGAAAATTATAAATCAATACCAATTGTTGCAGTTACAGCTTATGCCGCACAATCTGATAAAGAAGAATTTTTAGCAAAAGGATTCTCACATTACATTTCAAAACCGTTTACTTCATCGGAATTAAAAGGATTATTGAACGGTATATTAATTTCTTCCTCTGATCCAAACTAAGTTTCTGCAAATGCAAACAAAACCTCAGCTAAACCCTCAAAGTTTTTAAAATTCTCGATAGAATTAAATTCAAATCATAAAATTTCTCCCAAAATTTCTGAAGCTTACCTAAACCTCAGAAGTTTAAATAGAGGTTTAATATATCCTAACATTTTTCTGTTGTAAAAATGGAAACAAATCAAATTCCGTAGTAATTATCCCCAATCTTTACTTAACAAATGCAAACAATTTTCGATAATAGTAGAGGAAATTAAAAGTTTAACAGAAACGGAAATATTATGAAAGCTAAAAAATATCTTGGATACCTATATACATTAATTCTAATTGTACTTTTAAGTAAAGTTTGCTTTTCACAAAACACACCTGCCGAAGATGATCAATATCTTGCATTTGCAACCACCATGCCAGAATTGGATGGCGGAATGGCTGAATTATCCAAAAAAATTAAATATCCCAGTATTGCCAAACAAACAAATACAGAAGGTAAAGTTTATGCGATGGCGTATGTGGATGATAAAGGAAACGTTGATAAGGTTAAGATTATAAAAGGGCTTGGTGCTGGTTGTGATGAAGAAGTTGTTCGTGTGTTAAGTACTTCAAAGTTTAAACCCGGTCAACACGAGGGTAAAACAGTAAAAGTAAAAACCACAATATCGGTTGTTTTTAAACTTAAGTAAACATTAAAACGTTCGGAAAAAAAATTATGATAAACCTAAAAAACGTATCATTTAAAACAAAAATACAAACATCCTTTTTTGTTGTTGCTGCAATTTCTACACTATTGGTCGTAAACGATTTGTATCATTTTTTTCAATTTTCAAGAATAAATGAAACATTAAATAATAAAATAATCTTATCAAGAGAGCATTTAACCGATGTTCAGGCTGAATTTCAAAGCTTACAATTTTATCTTCTTAAATTTTCAATCCCCGGTTTTGAAAATCAATTTGATAAGAACTTTGAAGCAGTAGATAAACACAAGAAAAAGATTATTGAAACAATGGCATTAATTAAAGATTCATCATTAGCAGATATTTTTGAGGAGCATAGCCAGAACTTTGATAAAATTTTTAATGAATTTTTTGAGTCTGTTGTAGATGGAACATTAAGTGCTGCAGCTATGAAAGACTTTGAAATGGCTTCCTACATTGCTACAACTTCCGGTGAAGAGTTAAGAAAAAAGTTTGAAAGTGAAATGGCAGATATAATGTCGGACATTAACAATCAAAAAGCCGGGTTAGAATCTGAAGTAAGTTCTATTATGTCTAAAACAATTATTCTGATATTAGCAGGGATGCTTATCGGAACTCTTGCATTCTTATTTACATTCTTCAAGTTGATACCCACACTTACAAAACCGATTGAAATAATTAAAGAACTTCTAAAACAATTTTCTCTCGGGAATTTTGAACAGAAAATGGAATCCAAGAACAATGACGAGTTTGGGCAAATGGCAGTAATGCTAAACAAGCTTAGAGATTCCCAGTTAGAAAAAATTGATGCTGCAGAAAAAATTGCATCCGGTGATCTTGAACTGAAAATTAATGCTTTATCCGATCATGATGTTCTATCAAAAAGTTTTGAAAAGATGATTGATAATCTTAATAAACTTGTTTTGGAAATTAAGTTTCTAACTACTGCATCAATAAAAGGCAACAGTGGTGCGCGTGGTAATACAAAAGTATTTAGCGGCGGATACAAAACGATAATCGAAGGAATGAATAACACCCTTGATGCCGTTTATGAACCAATAAATGAAGCAATAGAAACCTTAGAAAAAGTTGCCGCAGGTGATTTTACTGTTAAAATCACTAAAGAGTACGCCGGCGATCATGAAAGAATAAAAAACTCTATTAACTATGTAACTGATTCACTTGGTAAAACACTAACAGAAGTTTCAAACGTAGTTTCAGCCGCTGCAAAAGCTGCGGTAGAAATAAGTTCAAGTACAGAGGAAATGGCAGCCGGCGCAAGTGAACAAAGTGCGCAAGCTTCTGAAGTTGCAAGTGCAATCGAACAGATGACAAGAACAATTTTTGAAACCACAAAAAATACTACAATTGCCGCAGAAGCAAGTAAGACTGCAGGAAGCTTTGCTGTGGTGGGCGGTAGCGTTGTTAAAGAAACAATCGAAGGTATGATAAGAATTTCTGAAGTTGTTAAACGTAGTTCTGACACTGTTCAAGACCTTGGTAAGAGCAGTAACGAAATTGGTGAGATTGTACAAGTGATTGATGATATTGCAGATCAAACAAACCTGCTTGCACTAAACGCTGCTATTGAAGCTGCTCGTGCAGGCGAACAGGGAAGAGGATTTGCAGTTGTTGCCGATGAAGTTAGAAAACTTGCTGAAAGAACTTCAAAAGCAACGCAGGAAATTGCTGTTATGATAAAACACATCCAAAAAAATACTGAAGGCGCTGTGCAATCTATGCAGCAGGGAACAAAAGAAGTTGAAAACGGACACGCACTTGCAGAAAAAGCCGGTAATTCTCTTAACGAAATTATTAATGGTGCAGAACGAGTTGTGGATATTGTAACTCAGGTTGCAGCCGCAAGTGAAGAACAATCAAGCGCTTCTCAACAGATTACACAAAATATTGAATTGATTACAAATGTTACCCAGCAAAGTGCAATTGGTGTTAGACAGATTGCACAATCCGCCGAAGAATTAAATCAGCTTACAGATAATCTGCAAAAATTAATTTCCGGTTTTAAAGTTGATAAATCTCTGCATCATTCAAATAAGCACCAAGCAGCAGAGGAACAAGAATATGTTGAAAATGAAGATTTCTATAAATAACAAATTGTATTGCTAGGACGGTTAATCCACCCGTAAAAAGCGGAAAATGTACAGCAAGTATCAGTTGGCTAATATCCTACAAGTTCTTTTCAAATATGTAGAAAAACCGTAAAAAACAAAAGAATTTGTGCGGCACTATAATTGGCAAATACAGTTAGTTAATTGGATTTAAAACTATCAAATAGTAAAACAAATGAATGCAGAAAACCAAACCGATCAAAATGTTTTAGAAATTCTTAACTCAGGTGATTCTGTTTTAAAAACAGAAGTGTTGTTTAATCTAACGTTTGAAGAAGTTGACTGTGAAGTAATTAGAAAAGCCGTTAATCTTATTAAAGGTGATGATAAGTCTATAAAAAATGCTGTATCAAAATTTCTGATTCAGAATAACAATCCCTTAATTCCATTCGCAATTATTGATTACACAAGTTCACAGGATATTTCAGTTAGAAATCTTGCCGGTGAAGTTTTATTAAGAAAAGGTACAGATTCAATTAATGCAATTTGTAAACGACTTTCTGAAATTAAAATTGATGATGATATTAAATTTTTGGTTGATATACTTGGATTGATTGGAGATAGACAACCGGAAGATTTGATAATTGAAATTCTAAGAGTTAATCAAAATGAAAATGTAATTGTTGCCTGCATTGAAGCGCTTGGAAATATTTACAGCGAAAAAGCTGTTGAACATATCATTAGTTTTTATGATAAAGCAGAAGTATTAAAACCGGTTGTAATTGAAGCTGTTGGAAAAATAAGGACTCCGGAATCATTAAAGTTTATTGTAGAGAATTTCAACTTGGATGATGATTTCATAAAATTTACAATGATTGAAAGTATGGGGGAAATTGGTGATGAGAGTACTTTTTATTTTCTTCTTTCGCAGGTTGAAAATTTAAACGGTGCGCTTATATGGCCGCTTTTAGAAGCTATTTATAAGCTTAAAGTTAAGTACGATCTTGATGTTCCGTTTGATGAAAAAATAAAAAAATGCGTTTTAGATACAATAATAAATTCAGAACCCAAATATCAAATTATTGCGGCTCACTTAGTAAGTGTTTTTGATGACCCTGAAATACTTTATGCGTGCTTATGTATTTATGGAATGGATGAAGATTTAAATGAAGTGCTGCATGATAAGTTTATGGAAAATAAAAGAACCATTCTTCCAAAACTTCACACGGTAATTGATAATTCAAACAAGTATTTATCCGCTGTTTTAGATCTATTGCAAACAATTCTAATATCAGAGCCGGAAGGAATTAATAATTTAACACAGATTGAAAAACGCCGAATGACGGAATCGTTATCAAAAAGTCTTACAAATCCGGATGAAGTAATTCGCATAACAGCAGCAGAGCTTTTATTTAAAATTGATTATGAAACTGCATTGCTATTTATTGACTCAATGTTAAATGATGAAAATTTTTGGAACAGAATGCGTTTGCTTGATCTGTTTACAGATTTGGATAATCCGATTATTGCAGAAGCACTTTTTAAATTAGCTAATGATCCCGAAGAGATGGTAAGTGAAAAAGCAAAAGAGATTTCTTTGCGTAAACAATATTTAACAAACTGATCGATAGAAATGCACGAGTTTACACAAAGTGATTTTGCAGCGCCGCCGCCATCTATGGTGCTTACGCCAACAAAGACAAGCCTCTCGCTTAACTCATTTGAAACCTGGCGTAAATATATTTATGAAAGCACAGGCATCTATTTCCAAGATAATAAAAAGTATTTGCTCGAAAGCAGGCTGCAAAAAAGGATTAGTCACTTAGGAATTGAATCGTTTGAAAAATATTTTGATTACATTAAATTCAATCCATCCGGCACTACTGAAGTTAAATATCTGTACGAAGCAATAACAATTAACGAAACATTTTTCTTTCGTAACCAGCCTCAGCTTGATGCACTTGTTACTTCAATACTTCCTAAAATCATTTCATCAAAAGAAAAACTTGGTAAGAATAAAATAAAAATCTGGAGCGCAGCTTCATCAAGCGGGGAAGAAGCGTACTCTATTGCTATTATAATTAACGATCTTATTAGTCCCAAATATCCAAATATGGAATTTGAAATTGTTGGTACGGATATTAGCAACGCTGTTGTTGATGCCGCAAGACGCGCTTCATACAAAGAATACTCTGTTAGAAACACATCTGTTTATTATCTTAAAAAATATTTTAAAACAAACGGCGCTTCGTTTGATCTTGATCCTAAAATTAAAGATATGGTGTACTTTAAATTGCTTAATCTATACGATGATTTGAGCATGCGTACGATGATAAATTTTGATGTAATCTTTTGTGCAAACGTATTGATTTATTTTGATCAGGATTCAAAAATTAAAGTGATAAATCATTTGTATAATTCATTATTAAAAGACGGTTACCTGTTTATTGGATATTCTGAAACTCTGCATGGTATATCAAAATCTTTTAAGCTGACAAGTTTTCCTAAAACAATTGGATATAAAAAGGAGTAAATGTAAAATGAAGAAAGTTATTCTTGTTGCGGATGATTCTCCTACAATAAGAAAATTTGTTTCAATCTCATTAAAAGTTAAAGGATATGAAATAATTCAGGTTGCTGACGGAATGCAGGCTTTAGAAGTTCTGCCGTCTGAACAGGTTGATCTTGTTATTACAGATCTAAATATGCCTAACATTGATGGATTTGAACTGATAAAAGCAATTCGTTCAAACGAAGATTACCAGGAAATTCCGATAATCATTCTCTCATCACTTTCAGCAAATGCAGATATTGAAAGGGGTATGCAATGCGGTGCAAATGCTTATTTGCTTAAACCGTTTGATTCAAAAAGAGTTTTATACGAAGTCTCTAAATTTTTAAACTAGAAAGAAAACTATGAGCTTAAAATTTTTAATTGTAGATGATTCTCAAACTATGCGGCGTATCGTTACCAACTCATTAAAAAATCTTGGTTATGAAGAGTTTGTTGAAGCAGCAGACGGCAAAGATGCACTTATTAAATTAGCCGCCGATGACACAATTAATTTTGTTATCACTGATTGGAACATGCCTGTACTTAGCGGACTTGAATTAATAAAAGCAATTCGCTCTGATGAGAAAATGGGAAAGATTCCGGTATTAATGGTAACAACACGAGGTGTTAAGGATGACATTATCGAAGCATTAAAAGCAAAGGTAAATAATTATGTGGTTAAGCCATTTACACCTGCAATACTGCGTGATAAAATCGATCAAATAATTTCTAATAATGTAGGAGCAAACTGATGCTAACAGCAGAAAATATGGCTAAGCTTTTTTCTAAGCTTAACGATTTGAAAAAAGTCTTTAGTTACGGCGAAAAACTTATACCTATCATTCAAAGCCTTGGCGAGTTTATGTCGGAAACAGTTCCGCTGTTGGAAAACATAAACAGATCAATTGCGGAAAGCACATCAAAAATTCCGAAAGCAACAAATCAAATACAGAATGTTACCAGTGCAACCGAAATGGCAACAACAGAAATCTTAGATCTTGTTGATTCGCTTAATAGCAATTTGATCGGCATCGAAAAAACAATGGTTGATATTTTAGCCAAAGAAACTGATAAAGAAGATTTTCTACTAAGTATCATTCCGATGCTGAATAGAAGTGATGCAGAAGTATTTGTAAAAGATTTTCTAAAGAAAAACTGCAGTTCCGAAAAACTTGGTGAGTTACTGCTTCAAGTTGGTAAGATGAAAAATGATTCAAACAGTATTGCAATTTCACTTCAGGTGCAGGATATAACAGCGCAGCAATTAGCCGCTGTAAATCATCTTATTGAATCCGTGCAGGATAAACTTTCAGCTTTAATTGAGGATTTTGATAATACAAGACTTGGCGATTATGATTCTTTGATCTTTCCTGAAGGCGCATCTTATGATCCGAATGCACGTTACTCAAAATCAAAAGCTCCGCAGCAGGAAGTTGACCTGATCTTTAATAAAGAAATTAAAACAGCATCACAAGAAGAAATAGATAAATTATTTAGCTGATACAAATGGCAAAATCAAATCAAAATCCGATTCTCATCGATCCTGATATGAAGGAAATTGTTGAGAGTTTTATTATCGAAACAAAAGAAATTCTTGAAAAGTTAGATGCTGATCTTGTTGAGATGGAAAAGCGACCGGATGATAATGAATTGCTTAACAGTGTGTTCAGACATTTTCATACTATAAAAGGAACATCAAGCTTTCTGGGGCTTGATAAGCTTACAGGTGTTACACATAAAGGTGAAGACATCCTTAACAAGCTTCGTAAGCTTGAAGTAAGTTTGAGTGCAAGCATAATGGATGCATTGCTTTTGGCTTATGATAAAATGAAATCATTGCTTTACAGTATTGAAGAATTTCAGAATGAAGATATTGATGTTGATGATACTATTAAAGAATTAACTGATTTAATCAGCACCCTTGAAAATGGCGGTGTAGTTGTTGAAAAGAAAAAACCTGTTAAAAAATCAAAAAAGAAATCCGCAAAAAGCGAATTGAACATTGATACAAATAATACGACTGAAACTGTTGTAATGTCCGGATCTACTGAAGATAAAATTTTAGAAGAAACAGAAGATGCTGATGGAGAACACGAATTACCGCAGGTTGAAAATAAAATTGTAGCTGTTGATAAATCAAAACAGGACACAACAAAAAAAGTAGAAAATTCTATTCGTGTTGATGTTGAAAGATTAGACGAGCTTTTAAATATTGTTTCTGAATTAGTGCTTGGAAGAAATAGATTAGCGCAAGTAAACTCAGAGTTTGCGCTTGAAAATGAAGGGACAAAATTTTCACGCGATCTTTTTGATGTAACAAAACAGATTGATTTAATGACAAACGAGCTGCAGCTTGTTGTGATGAAAACACGTATGATTAAGATTGGAAAAGTGTTTAACAAATTTCCACGTCTCGTTCGTGATCTTTCCCGTGATGCCAAAAAGCAAATTAATATTGTTATCAAAGGTGAAGAAACAGAATTAGATAAAACTTTAATTGAAGAAATTAATGATCCGCTTGTACATCTTGTTAGAAACAGTGTTGATCACGGAATTGAAAATCCTGAAACAAGAAAAGCAAACGGAAAAAATCCGGCAGGTACATTAACACTTTCCGCCGCCCACGAAGGCAACAATATTATAATTACAATTGAGGATGATGGAAAAGGAATTGATCCGGAAGTTATAAAAGCTAAAGTTTTACAAAAGGGATTGATATCTGCAGAGCGGGCAAAAGAATTAACGCGACAGGAAATATTAAATTTAATTTTTCTTCCGGGATTTTCTACAGCGGAAGTTGTTACAAATATTTCCGGGCGCGGTGTTGGAATGGATGTTGTTAAAACCAATGTTACAAAGCTGCGCGGCATTATAAATATTGAATCAAATGTTGGTGTTGGAACAAAAATTATAATCAAACTTCCACTAACACTTGCAATAATTTCCGGAATGATTGTGAAAGTAAAAGACGAACAAATTGTAATTCCTTTAAATACAGTGTTAGAAGTTTTACGAGTGCACAGGGAAAATATTTATTCGGTAAATCAAAGACCTGTAATTAAAATGCGCGCTAGTGTGCTTCCACTTGTTTCGGTTGAAGAAGTTCTTTTTGGAGCTGAAGAAAAAGATGAAAATAGAATATGGCAGTATGTTGTAGTTGTTGGCATTGCTGAAAAAAGATATGGAATAAAAGTAGATAGTTTAGTGGGACAAAAAGAAGTAGTAATAAAATCACTCGGAAATTATTTTGGCAAAGTACAGGGCATAGCAGGTTCAACAATTATGGGCGATGGATCGGTTGTGATGATAGTTGACGTAAACGAATTACTTCACAAAGCAGAAAAACTAACATGACAAGAAAAATAACAGCCGTTGTAGTTGATGATTCTGCTTTTATGAGAAAATCACTTTCCATAATGCTGGAAAGCTCAGGCGAAATTGAAGTTGTAGCAACTGCAAGAGATGGAGTTGAAGGCGTTGAAATGGTAAAATTAAAATTGCCTGACATCGTTACAATGGATATTGAAATGCCAAGAATGGATGGACTTACTGCACTTCAAAAAATAATGAAGGAACACCCAACGCCGGTTTTAATGGTAAGCTCGCTTACAACAGAAGGTGCTAAAGATACCTTGAAGGCTTTAGAATATGGCGCAGTAGATTTTATCCCAAAAGAACTTTCTTTTGTAAATGTTAACATCATAAAAATAAAAGAAGATCTTGTTGCCAAAGTTAAAGCGATTGTAAGTCAGCGTTCTTTAAGTTTAAGATTACAGAGAATTCAAAATCTTAGTTTTAATAAAAAATTTTCTGAAACATCTGCAGCAAAGCAGGATTACTTAAACAAATCAATTCCGCAAATTGGTTATCGTGCAATTGCCCTTGGTGTTTCTACCGGCGGACCAATGTCGCTTCAAAAAGTTATTCCTAATATTTCTAAAAGTTTATCTATACCAATATTTATTGTGCAGCACATGCCACCAAAGTTTACAAAATCACTTGCGGAAAGATTAAACGGACTTAGTGAAGTTGAAGTTAAAGAAGCTGCTGATAAAGAAATTGTTAGAGGCGGTGTTGTTTATATTGCTCCGGGCGGATTTCACATGACGGTTGAAAAAACAGGCAATAACCATCCGGTGATTTCAATTTCGGATACACCGCCGGATACGCTTCATCGTCCCTCTGTTGATGTGATGATGAACTCCGTTGTTAAAGTTTATAAAAAATATGCGCTCGGTGTTATTATGACAGGAATGGGAAGAGACGGCGCAGATTCAATAAAAGAATTAAAAATGATAGGCGGTTATTCAATCGCACAGGATGAAGATTCTTGTGTGGTTTACGGTATGCCTAAAGCAATTATAGATGCTGGTTATGCCGATTTAGTTTTACCGCTTGATCATATTTCAAATGCAATAAATAAGGCTTGTACGATATGAACGATTTAATGGAAGAAGCAATCTTTAATTCAGTTACTTGTAAAAACGGTGCAAGAAAATCCGGTTTGATAAAAGCCGAAGATGTTCAGATTACCGGTAGTTCAAAAATTTGTTTTGAAGAAGATCATGCAGAAGGAATAAAAATAGTTTTAACTAAAGATGCTGAAAACAACATCAAAGAAATAAAGTTTATTTGTTCTTGCGGTCAAACAAAATCTTTAACATTAGATTACTCTGAGTAATAACTGACAACTGTTTACTTTTAGCCAATCATCTTTCAATTTCCTGCAAATAACAGCAATTTTAATAGATTTTTCGCTGGTACTATTCTTGTCTTTTCATACCTAAAAAGATAAAGAATATGCAGTCATCGGGAATTAAATCGTTGGAAAAATTTATTGATTATTGTTCTACAAAGAATAAAGTAATCAGTAAAAATATTGCAAACATCGGAACGGAAAATTACAAACGAGAAGATGTTGATTTTAAATCTATCCTTTCTGATAATATGGGACAGATGAAATCCACCAATTCCAAACACTTAAAGATTAATCAAAACAACAAACCTGAATTTGAAATATCAAAAGATAATTCCCTTGATAATGTATCCGGTGTTAATAATGTAGATATCGATCGCGAAATGTCTGAACTTGCTGCTAACTCAATTCAGTTCAGATTTGCATCCAGGAAAATTGGTGATTACTACAGGGGATTACAAAACGTAATTAAAGGCGGAGGTAAATTTTGAAAATTGGTGATAACTTTTTAGGATTTGGAATAAGCGCTAAAGGCTTAAGCATCCAGCGAAAAAAGATGAATCTGATTGCAGAAAATCTGGCAAACGGAAATACTGTTAGAACTGAAGACGGCAAACCGGTTAACAGAAAAATTTTAACTGTTAAACAAAAAGATATGCCGTTCAATGATACTTTTAACGATATGAAAAGTACGATAAAACTTGCTTCAACAAACTCAAATCATATTACATCGCCATCTACATTTGAAATTAACACACCACAAAAAAATGGATTAGAGTTTAATGTTAAAGATGATACAACACAGGGTGATATTGTTTATATGCCGGAGCATCCGGATGCAAATAAAGATGGATATGTTCAACTTTCAAACATTAACACAATAAATGAAATGATTGATATGATTGCAGCAACAAGAAGCTACGAAGCAAATCTTACTGCGTTCAACTCGTCCAAACAAATGGCTAAAGACTCGCTGGAGATATAGGAGATAAACTATGGCAGTAAGCTTAAATTCAATTGGTAACTATTCGGCGTACGGATTAAACAATGCAAAAAGCAGCAAAGCAAATATTAAAAGTGCTGCCATGGAATTAAACGACAATATCAATCCGGATGAAAAAAAGTTTTTTGCAAAGATGTATCCGGCAAAACAAAATGAAATTATGGAATACTACTACTACGAACGCTCTGGTAAAATGAATGGAATTTCTGTAGGAACAAACATCGATAGGAAGGGATAAAATGGCAATAGAATCAATTAGCGGAAATCTGCCCTCGTTATTAATTAAGCAGGAAGCTAAAAAGGCTCCGGGTGAAGAGTTTGGAAACTTACTTACCGATTTTATTGGTGACGTAAATAAATCACAAATCGATTCAATGAAATCAACACAAAGTTTTATTAACGGCGATGCAATAGAAATACACGATGTAATGATTGCCGGAGAAAAAGCTAAAACAAGTTTAGAACTGTTGATGGAAATAAGAAATAAAACAGTTGATATGTATCGTGAACTAACCAGAATGTCTGTATAAAATCTATGAACAAAAAACCAACAGATGCAGTAATGTCAATGCTGAATCAACTTTCACTTCAACAGAAAGTTTTAATTGGCGGATCAGCAGTTTTAACTACAATACTTTTAATTGTACTTTTAACTTTTCTTAACCAGCCAACTTACTCGCCTTTGTACTCAGATCTTACTTCTGATGATGCATCAAAAGTAATTGAATTTTTGAACGCACAAAAAATTCCTTATAAAATTGAAGACAATGGAAAAACAATTCAAGTTCCAAAAGATAAACTGTACGAAACAAGATTAAGCCTTGCGGGAAAAGGAATTCCGGCATCGGGAACAATTGGTTATGAGTTGTTTGATAAAAGCACAATGGGCATGTCTGAGTTTATGCAAAAGTTAAACTACAAGCGCTCGCTTGAAGGTGAACTTGCGAGAACAATACTTGGTATTAATGGAATTGACGGCGTAAGAGTTCACATTGTATTTCCGGAAAGAACAATTTTTCGTGATGAACAAAAGCAGCCGACAGCTTCCGTCGTGTTAAAGTTAAAAGATAATTTTGCATTACAGCGTTCAAGTTCAATGTCGATTGTAAACCTTGTTGCAAGCGCTGTTGAAGGTTTATCAACAAACTCCATTACACTGATTGATACTAAAGGCAAACTGCTTTGGAAAGAGGATAACGAAAGTTCGATTTCGTACTCCAGCAATAAACAATATGAAATTAAAAACTCTGTTGAAAGTTATTTAGTTCAAAAAGCACAAACACTTTTGGATAATATTCTTGGTTACGGAAATTCTATGGTGCAGGTTAATGCTGATTTGAATTTTGATCAGGTTGAAAAAACAATGGAAACTTATGACCCTGACCAGCAGGTAGTTGTAAGTGAACAGACAATGGTTTCTAACAATGCAGGAAAAAGTATTAGTGATACCAGTGCACAAAACAGTCAGAGCAATACTACAAATTATGAAATTGGTAAAACGATTGAACGAGTTGTACAGGGAAGCGGAAACATTACGCGTTTAAGTATTGCCGCAGTTATAAATGATATTCCAAAAGAGGTTAAAAAAGGTGATGTAACTGAAACAGTTTTTCAGCCTCGTTCACCCGAGCAGATTAATAAATTAGAAGAGCTGATTAAAAATGCAGTCGGACTTGATGAAGATAGAAACGATCAGATATCTATAGTTAATCTTCCATTTCAAACAACTCCTGAAACAGAATTTGTTGAACAAAGTACAACCTGGTTTGAAGATGCTGATGGAATTTCAAACCTACTGCTTGTAATTATTGCAATTGCAGGCGCGATATTCTTGCTTCGTGGTTTGATGTCTAAACTTAAAAACGGACAAATCTTTGTTGGAAATGTAAATCAGGAATATGCGCTGCAGCCTGCAATGTCCTCATCAGGCATGAAAAGCGGTACTAAGATTCCACAAGTGTTAAGTGATATGCGAAAGAAGAAAGAGCTTTTACCAATTGGGGATATTGAGGATGAAATTTCTGATGAAGCTATCAATAAGAAAAACAGACAGGAAAAAATTAGCAACTACGTTACAAAAAATCCTACTGAAGCCGCAAAACTTATAAATGCATGGTTACACGAAGATGAATAATTCAGTTAAACAAGAAATGGTTCAGCATTCAGAAATAGCCGGTGTTCAAAAAGCTGCTTTGCTTTTAATCGCACTAAACATCGAAACAGCTTCAACAGTTTTTAAATATCTTGATCCTGAACAGGTGGAAAAAATTTCTGCAGAAATATCACGAGTAAAAAATATTCCTTCCACAACTGTAGATAAGGTGATGCAGGATTTTTATGACATGGTTACTGCACGCGAATATGTGCTTGAAGGCGGATTGGAATATGCACAAGCTGTTCTTGAAAAATCTTTTGGACCACAAAAAGCTGTTGAAATTATTGAGCGTGTCAGAACTCTTACTACTTTAAAAGGATTTGATGTTCTTAAAAAAGCTGAATCAACACAGCTTGTAAATTTTTTAAGTAAAGAACATCCGCAGACTATTGCATTAATACTTTGCCATTTAAGTCCGGATCAAACTGCAGAAGCATTAAAGGAATTACCGGAACCATTTAGATCCGATGTTGCATATAGAATTGCAACACTCGGAAAAGTTTCTCCACAAACATTAAAACAAATTGAACGTGTTGTTGATGAAATGGCTGGCTCAACTATAAGTCAATCAGTAAGTAAAGTTGGTGGAACAAAAACACTTGCTACAATTCTTAATCGTTTAAACGTTTCTATGAGTAAGGATATTTTAGATAAAATGGATACGCGCGACAGCGATGTTGCTCTTGAAATAAAAAGATTAATGTTCTTGTTTGAAGATATTATAAACATCCAGGATAAAGACATACAAAAAATTCTTAAAGAAGTTGATCGTAAAGATCTTGCATTATCACTAAAAGTAACTGATGAAAAACTTAAGAATAAAATTTTTGCAAATATGTCTGAACGTGCTGCTGATCTGTTAAAAGAAGAATTGCAGTTTATGGGAATGGTAAAATTAAAAGAAGTTGAAATTGCCCAGGCAAAGATTATTGATATAGTAAAAAGTCTTGAAGAAACAGGAGAAATATCATTGAACATACAAGGCGGCAAAGAGGAAGTTTATGTCTGATGTAATTAAGATCAATAGACGTCCGATAAATATTTCTTCCTATTCAGAAGCTGCAACTGTTTTTCAAACAAGTGAGGAACAGGAGAAAGAAAACATTCAAGTTGCACTGCACAACCAGTTCACAAAAGGTTTTTCAGAAGGACAGGAAGCGTTAAAAGAAAAACTTGAACGTGAGTTTAATGAAAGACTTTTAAAAAAATACGCTGAACTAAATAATTTAATTTCTGATTTAAATGATAAATCGGTTCAATTGAATTTACAATTTGAGCAATTAGTAATGGAAGTTGGATTTGTTATAGCAGGTGCGATTCTTAAAAGAGAAATTGAACGCGAATCAATATTTAAAGATGTGCTTGATGAATCACTTAAAAAAGTTTTAGGCGCAAACGAAATTATTGTGCGATTGCATCCTAAAGATTATGAATCAATTGTGGTTGAAGGAAAATCATTTCAGATGAAAGATTCATTCTCTAAAATAAAATTTGAAAAGGATGATAGAATAGAATTAGGAGGATGTTTTATCGAAAGTGAAATAGGAAATGCTGATGGAAGAATTTCAGCGCAATTAACTGAATTAAAAAGAAAGCTGGATGCTGGTTTTAATAATCAGTAAATGATTAAATGGATTTAAAGCACCAATACATAGATAAATATTTAAGCAGTATTAACAACATTGATTTAATAAAGCTTAACGGCAAAGTAACGGACGTAATCGGTTTGGTTATTGTTTCTGTTGGTCCAAACGTATCTCTTGGAGAAGTTTGTACAATCATAAATAAAGCCGGACAAGAAGTCTGCAAGTGTGAAGTTGTTGGATTTCGTGACGGCAAAGTTTTATCAATCGCTCTTGGTGAAGTGCACGAAATTTCACCGAAGTGTGAAATAATAGCCGGCGGAAAAATGTTTACAATCGGTGTTGGTAAAGAATTACTTGGAAGAGTGATTGACGGACTTGGAAATCCGATTGATGGTAAAGGTGAAATTAAAGTTTCGTCATTTCGTTCATTACATAGAGAGCCGCCAAATCCATTAGAGAGAAAAAGAATTAATTCTGTTCTGCAAACCGGGGTAAGAGCAATTGATGGTTTGCTGACAGTCGGGCGTGGACAGCGTGTTGGAATTTTTGCCGGAAGCGGCGTTGGTAAAAGCGTAACACTCGGAATGATTGCAAGAAATACAGACGCTGATGTAAACGTAATTACACTTATCGGAGAGCGCGGCAGAGAAGTACGAGAATTTATCGAAAAAGATTTGGGTGAAGATGGATTAAAAAAATCAGTAGTGGTTGTAGCAACAAGTGATAAGTCAGCCTTAGTTAGAATAAAAGGTGCATACATCGGAACAACGATTGCAGAATATTTTCGTGATCTTGGGATGGATGTTTTATTGATGATGGATTCTGTTACACGATTTGCAATGGCACAGAGAGAAATTGGGTTAACAATCGGTGAGCCGCCAACAACAAAAGGATATACGCCATCCGTTTTTGCAGCACTTCCAAAACTTTTAGAGCGCGCAGGTACAACCGATTCCGGTTCGATTACAGGCTTGTATAACGTACTTGTTGATGGAGACGATATGACGGAGCCAATTGCTGATGCGGTAAGATCAATACTTGATGGACATATTGTGTTATCAAGAAAGCTTGCAAACAGCGGTCAGTTTCCCGCAGTTGATCCGCTGCAAAGTGTTAGCCGTGTAATGCCTGATATAGTTACAAAGCAGCATCGTGATAGAACAATTATTTTTAACGAAATTTTATCTACTTATCGAGAAGCAGAAGATCTTATAAACATTGGCGCTTATGTAAAAGGAAGCAATCCGCAGATTGATCATGCATTAAATAAAATCAGTCATCTCAGATCATTTCTTAAACAGGATATTTTTGAATCATCAGAATATAACTCAACATTAGACAGATTGAATGAAATCATAGAATTGTAAATGTAAACAGGAGCAATGTAAACAATGTCAAAATTCAGATTCAAATTTGAGTCGGTAAAAAAGGTTAAAGAGACTTTTGAAAAAAAAGCACAAAAAGAATTAGCACAGATTGATTTGATTATTGAAAAACATAATATCTTAAGACAAAAATTGGAAGATGAAATAAATGATCTGCGAAACTCGGCTTATAAAAAGAGAATGAATATTTCCGAACTTCAATTTTTAGGCGGATACGATACAGTGCTTAAACAGCAGGTACAAATGCAGTCCGAGGTTATTATGCAGCTTGAGAAAAAACGTGAAAAAAAGATTGAAGAGGTTGTTATCAAAACAAAAGAGAAAAAAATATTAAATCAGCTTGAAGAAACTTACCGCGAAAATTTTTATAAAGATATTAATATGAGTGAACTTAAGAACTTTGATGAGATAGCGGTTCAAAATTTTAACAAGGCAAAAAAATGAAGCAGGGAATAATATACGGCGTAGCTTTTCTTTTTGCGTTCTTTGTTGTAACCGGATTGTTAATCTATCTCAATTCATCTTACGAAAATATTTTTGAATTTAACTTTGCACCAAAGCCTATTGTAGAATTATCTGATTCCACTCAAACAGATTCATTAAATATTGCAGAAACTTTGGAAGTTGTTCAAACTCCAGATTCTACGGCTCAGGATAGCATATTACTTTCATCGTTAGGAGGGATAGAAAGTAACGACTCATCAAAAAATGATACGATTGACTCTGTGAAAGTTAAAAATTTGGTTGAGAAATCGGACAGCAAAAAAGTAAAAGAAAATATTGTTCAACAAAACAATAAAACAGATTTAACTGTAACAGAACCACAAAAAGATAAACCCGAAACTCAAAACGAACCGCAAGGTAAAGAGTACAATGAGTGGATAAAAAAGGTTTCGAGCATTTATTCTTCAATGGAACCTAAAAAGGCGGCTAAAATAATTCAAACTTATTCCGATAATGTAGCAAGAGATATTTTATACGGTATGAATAAGAAGACAGCGGCGAAGGTTGTCTCTGAATTTAACCCGGAAACAGCAAATAGAATTTTTAGGTTTGAATAATGTTTATCAATTCGATTTTTTTGCCAAAAAATTTATCGGACCAAACTATGCCGGAAGGTATTTCTGGTAAGAGTGGCAATTTTTCACATTTATTTTCTAATGTTTTTAGAATTGTAAAAGATGAACAGAATGGTGCCGTTCCATTTCAATTAACAGAATTGGATTCGGAAAATGCAACTGAAACTCAAAGCCAATTGCTGAACGTATCGCTTTTGTCAGACAACAAAGCAACTTTAGATAATCAAAATATTTCATCCATTATTGCTGCATTTCTTTCTAAGCTAAATCCGGAGGAGGCTAAAAAATTACCTGTAAATGATGATAAAAGCTTAGAGAACAATAACATTCCAAAATATTTTTCACTTAATAAAAACGATTTTATCAGTCAAATAAAAAATATTGTTGAGACTCTAAAAAAAGGTGATGTAAAAAATTTAGAAAACGTTTCAATCAGTTTGATTGCGAATGGGCAGTCAATTCAAATTAATCCTTTAACTACTGATGTGGTAAAATTAGAAAATTGGGTTTCAATGCAATTAGAAACCAATAATGATTTTGAGATACTTGTAAAAAACAGCGCGCAAAAATTAGCTGTTGATGTTGAACCGGTAAGAACGGAAACAATTAAATCCACTAATAGAATTGAAGTAATTGCAGAAAATTCTAATGTAGATATTGATGGAAATAATATTTCGGCTGAAACTAATAATAAAGTTATTGCAGCTTCAACTTTGGAACATAAGCCAGAAACTGAAGGAGAATATCAGTCCCAATTAAAGGGCTTGAAAACAACTACTGCTGATTCAATAATTAAAGATAAAACACTTGAAACTTCAACTTCACAAAAAACAATTTTGAAAAATACCGGTGAAGTTAAATTCATCCCAAATGAAATAAGAAATTTATTTTCAAAAGTTGCTGGATTGAAAAAACTTCCGGAAATAAATGAATCGCAAAAAGTTCAATCAACTAATAATAAAATTGTTGATGATAATGTTAAATCAGATGTGATTAAAACAAATGATAGTACAATAAAAGATGTGAACTTTACAGAGTTGACTAAATCTGAAAATAAATTAAGTGTTAAGTCTAATCAAAAATTATCTTCTGTTTCGATAAGCAAAAATGATATTAAAGA
The DNA here is from genome assembly GCA_018059515.1 of Ignavibacterium sp. Taxonomy (GTDB): domain Bacteria; phylum Bacteroidota; class Ignavibacteria; order Ignavibacteriales; family Ignavibacteriaceae; genus IGN3. The sequence continues at coordinate 5,300 of JAGOXU010000004.1, read as the reverse complement.
AAAAATAGTGTTAAATGAATTGCTTGACAAAACAAGTGTTAAAGGGATTGAAGTAAAGATTGAGAACACAGTAAAAACGGTAAGCAGTTCAACTCCCCAAAATAAAAGTGATAATCAAACTGAAACTACAACTCTAAGAGCTGAAACGATAAAAGTTCAATCACCCATCTTGAATGAAGTTACCGAAAAGAATTTATCAACTCCATCTGAAATAAAGCAGCAGTCAGTAAAAAATAATTTTAAAACAGATACTTTGAAATCAGAAAATACTGCAGCAGCTAAAACTGAAAATCAAATTAAATTATCTGATGCCACCAAAGTTAATATTACGCCCGAAACAGGGATTAAACAAAAACTTTTTGTTGATGTTGATTTAGTTGAAAATGAAAATGCTTTATTGCCAAAATCAGAACAAGTAAAAGTAGTAAACAATAATCAGCAGAGTTTAAAAGAAAATATTAAGGAAGCAGTTTTAGAGCCAAACAGAAAAAATGTAATTCCAGAAATTAAAACTGAGTTTAAGAAAGTTGATTCAAAACCAACTACTGAAATTACTGATGACAATTCTAAAAATTTATTTGATAATAAAGCGGTTAAAGAAGTTGCAAAGGAAAGTGTCAAAGAAATCATTCCACTTAAATCTAAAAGCACTGAGATAAATAAATTATTTGTGGAAGTTGATTCTGATAATACTCCTGAGAAGTTAACAAACACAACAAAAGAAAAAAATGTTTTTGAAAATCTTAAAACAAGTGTAAAAGAATTTGCTAATAAAGAAGTAAAAACTGAAAATACAAATAAAACTCAGTTTGAAAATAAAAACACCAAAGTGGATTTTATTCAGCGCAGAGTTTATTCCCAAATTCCACCGATTGAAATATTTACAGATGAAGTTGAAGCAAAGAACATTAAAAATACTATTCTAAGTGCTGAATCAAACAAAACAGAAAATATTAAACCATTAGATGAGACTGTAAAATCAACTCCAAATCAACCAGAGCTTAAAAATAAAAATGAAAAACAAGTTTGGGTAAAAGTTAGTTTGGAAAAGAATGACAAGGAATTATTAAGTGATTCAAAAAAATCAACTCCACAGCAAAATAAAATTACGATTGATGTAAATAATGATGGAATGAAAAAAGATTTTGAAGGGAATAATTTTACGGAAAAAGATTTACAAGTTTTTTCTAAAACGAAACCTCAAACTGTTAATGCGGAATCATCCCAAACAACTGAAGTGAAAAATAATAATCATACTCAAAACACTTCCTCTCAGCAGGATTTATCTGCGAACTTAAAGCCGGAAATTAAGATTGAACAGACAACTTTGAAATCAACTTTACACACAGATGAAACAAAATTTACTTCACGCGCAGCAGAGATGATTGAAAAAGTAAAAGTTATTTCATCTGGTGAAATGATTAGAGAAATCCATAAAGTTTTTGAAAGCGGTGAAAAGCAGTCAATTGTGCTAAGACTTGTACCAAAAGAATTAGGCGCGGTTAAAATAATGCTTGATACAATTGATAATGTTCTTACTGCTAAAGTTGAAGTTGAAAATGAAACAGTAGGAAACATTGTAAGAAATAATATTGATCAGCTTAAACAAAATCTTTTGCAAAGCGGAGTTAATGTAGGTTCGATTAATATTTCATATCACAACTCCGAGCAGAAGCAGCCCGGATTTAATAATCACAAAAGAAAAAATTCCGGATATCAACAGAACATAGAAACTGAAGATATTGATGAAACGATATTGACTAAAAAAATGGGTTATAATACTTACGAATATTTGGCATAGGAGAAAAAAATGGTTGATGGATTATCAAATATAGCAACTGGTTATGCAAGCGGCGGTTTAACAAACGGAACATCAATGGGAAAAGAAGATTTTCTAAAATTGATGCTTGCACAATTACAAAATCAGGATCCGCTCAGTCCGATGGAAGGAACTGAGTTTGCCTCGCAATTGGCGCAGTTTACATCGTTAGAGCAGTTGATGAATCTTAATGATTCGATGGATACAAGTATAAACGCAAATTATTATTTATCGCAGTCAATCAACAATACGCTTGCGGCAACGCTTATTGGTAAAGAAGTAAAACTTAGCGGAAATACATTCCAGAATAATGGACAGGAAAGCACAACACTTGGTTATAACTTAAGCACAATGGCAAGCAGTGTAACGGTAAATATTTATAATGAAAGTGGACAATTAGTAAAAACCATCCACGATGCTCCAAAAAATTCCGGGGACAATAAACTTATTTGGGATTTTTCCGATAATGATGGTAATAGTGTACCTCAGGGGAGATACACTTTTAAAGTTGAACCAAAAGATGCTGAAAGTAACCTGATGTCTTACTCAACTTATGTTCTTGGAAAAATTGATGGAGTTAAGTTTACAGAAAATGGTACGATGCTGGTTGTAAACGGAGCTCAGTATAATCTTTCTGATATAATGGAAATTTATAATTCAAATGATGAAGGATAAAACAAATGCCTGAAATTAATGGAATAAGTGTTCCGTTTGTTCCGATAGGCGATTACAACGGAAACAATCCCAGGGTTAAAAGCCCTGCGGATAGTTTTGAATCGATCTTTCAGAAAGAGTTAGAGAAAGTAAAATTTTCTTCTCACGCTCTTAAAAGATTGGAAGAAAGAAATATTGAACTTAGTGATTCTGAAATGTCTAAAATCAATACTGCTATTGAAAGAGCAGAATTGAAAGGATCCAAAGATTCACTTGTAATGATGAACCAAACGGCGTTCATCGTCAACATTCCAAATAAAACGGTTATAACTGCTCTGCCGATTACAGACAGCAGCGAAAATGTTTTTACGAATATTGACAGCGTAGTTTTTGCAGTATAAATAAAAAATTAATTAACTACGGGCGGGACCTTTTAAGGACGCCCAGTTCAACTGAATGACTGATGTTGAACAATTAGAACTAAAAACCTTAGGAGGTTAAAATGTCTCTCATAAATTCTCTCTTCTCCGGTGTTTCCGGTCTTCGCAACCATCAAGCAATGATGGACGTGATTAGCAACAATATTGCTAACGTAAATACTATTGGTTACAAAGGCTCACGAGTAACTTTTAGTGATACTTTTAATAAAGTAATCCGTTACGGTTCTAACCCAACTGAAACCGGCGGCGGAACAAACACATTTCAAATCGGTCTTGGAATGAAGATGAACTCAGTTGATAGAAACTGGTCACAAGGTACATTCGAGGGCACAGGCACAACTACAGATCTTGCATTACAAGGTAAAGGTTTATTTGTTTTAGATAACAACGGCGAAAGATTTTATTCCAGAGCCGGCGCTTTTATTTTTGATGCTGGTGGAAGATTAGTAAACAGCCAGAACGGTGCAATTGTACAGGGTAAAGTCGCAAATGACGAAGGACGTGTACCACCCGGAAATTATCTTGAAGATATTATAATAGATTCTAACTTAAGATTACCCGCTGTTGCAACAACTAATGTTTCATGGGGTGGCAATCTAAATAGTTCTTCAAGCATTACAAGATCAGAAAACTATGCACAAACAGGAAATATAAACTCAGCATTGTTAGTTGGTAACTCTGTTACAGACCAAAACACTATTTATGATGAAAACGGAAATGCTTATACATTTGAAGTAACTTATACAAAAACTGCTGCCGATGCTTATGATATGCAATACCGATTGTTAAATTCATCCGGTGTTGCAGTAGTTGGACCAACAACAGCAGCAGTAACTTTTGATCCCACAACCGGTGATATGTTAACAATCAATGGTGCTGCACCGGCTCCGATCGGAATTACAAATGCAACATTAGGTATAAATTTTAATTTTGATCCACAAGCAGTAACACAAACAGCAAACTCAAATTCATTAGCATCAAATGTTGATGATAATCGTGACCCTACTATTGTAACGGGCTCTGTAACAATATTTGATTCATTGGGTTCTGCACATACATTAACATTAAAGTTTACCAAAACATCAAACAATAACTGGAATTGGAATTGCAGTGTACCAACTGCTGATGGTACATTATCAGGAAACACAGGAACAATATCATTTAATCCTGATGGCTCCATAAATGCAATTTCACCAAATCCTCCGGTGGTTACTTATACACCAACGGGTGGCGCAAGTTCGCAAAATGTAACTCTTAATCTTGGCGATAATTTTACAGGTGTAACACAAACTTCATCAAGCTCTGTTGTATCTGCATTAACGCAAAACGGATCTTCGGCAGCTTCATTATCCAACATAAATATTGATCAATACGGATACATTGTTGGTGTGTTCTCTAATGGTCAATCAAGACAGCTTGCACAAATACTTGTTGCAACATTCCCGAACTTAAACGGAATGATAAGTGTTGGCGATAATATGTTTACAGTTTCTGCAAACACAGGCGATCCACTAATTGGCGCACCGGGAGAATCAACAGGAACAACAATTCAATCCGGCGCTCTTGAACAATCAAACGTAGATCTATCAGAAGAGTTTACAAGAATGATTGTATCACAAAGAGGATTCCAGGCAAGCGCAAGAATTGTAACTGTATCGGATACATTGTTACAAGAAATAACAAACTTAGTTAGATAAAAAGTAAATTAAGAGATAGTAGTTAATAAAGGGAGCTTTGGCTCCCTTTATTATTTGCTGCAAATTATTTTACCAGCAACATTTTCTTAGAATTAATATAATCATCAGCTTGTAATTTGTAAATATAAACACCGCTTGCAAGTGAAGATGCATTAAATATTACTTCATATCTTCCTTCATTTTTAGGTTCATCTACAAGAGTTACTATTTCTCTGCCAAGTATATCATATACTTTTAATGTAACATTTCTTAAAGTCCCTCCTTGGGAGGGATTTAGGGAGGCTGGTAGATCAAATTTAATTGTTGTAGTTGGGTTAAATGGATTAGGATAGTTTTGATAAAGCGAATATTCTTTTGGAATTATTTGTTTTCCTTCTTCTGAGTTAATTCCGAATTTTGATTGAAGAATGTTATTAAGTTTTGTTAGATAATCCGATGTACCTTTTACAAGATATTTTCCATTGCCCATTTTACCAAGCTGTGAGTTTGTTGTATCAAGATTTAATGCAGTTGTTATAATATCAATCTCAGCATAAACAGCTTCTTCGCTGTTTGGGTTTTGTTGAATTATGTTATCGAACTTATTTATTGCAGTTAGATATTCTTGTTTGCTTAAATCGCACTTAATTGCGTTTTGATTGTAAATCTTCTTTAAAAGTGTATCAGTTTCTGTGTTTGCGATATCATTAA
>JAGOXU010000081.1:12230-13412 GCA_018059515.1 Ignavibacterium sp. | reverse complement strand
TTTGAGGTGTAAATATAATGAATTTTGAGATGTTGGTAGTAGATGGAAAACGAAGGCTTATAATTAAAGTATAGCCTTAAAGTTTATATATCAACTAAAAAAACTGTGTAAAAAAAAGAAATGAAAGCAGTGCGGCGGCAATTAATAAAATATAATAGCGTATTTCTCTGGATGATTTTTTCATTGGTGTGTTCTTATAAAAAATAAAGGCTGCCTAAAAGTTTTTTGATTTTTTTTAGACAGCCCTAATGTTCAATTAACTATTTCATTAAAGTAATTTTTCTGGTAGAAACAAAAGAACCTGATTCCATTCTAACAAAGTAAATTCCGCTTGCTAGATTGGAAGCATTAAATATCACTTCGTGTGAACCAACTTCGTAGTAATTATTTACTATCTCTTTAACTGCTTCACCTATAGCATTGTAAACTGTAAGATTTACAATTGATGCTTCGGGCACAGTAAATCTTATTTTGGTTGCTGGATTAAATGGATTTGGATAATTCTGTTGAAGTGCATAATCCATAGATGGGGTTACATCAACATTAACTTCTTGTGAGTATTCAAATGTTCCATCAAAATCAACTTGCTTTAATCGATATGAATAAGATCCCGATGTAACTGAATTATCTGAGTATGAATATTTACGGATTTCAGTTGTAGAACCAGAACCTGAAACAAATCCAATTCTCATCCAATCTGTGTTTTGTGATTTTCTTTCAACTTCAAAACCTGAATTGTTTAATTCTGTCGCTGTACTCCAATTAAGAACGACAATACCATCATTTACATTTGCAGAAAATGAAGTTAATTCTACAGGCACGATAGTACATGTACCATTAACACTAAATGAAATATAATTTTGATACTGACCTAATGGTGTTATTTCTGTAGATGTACCGGTTGTAACATTAATTTGTCTAAATGATCCGCCTGAACTAAAGAATCCAGATGACCAATATGCGCCCCAATACAAATCTCCTGTCTCTGGATTAAAATCTAAATCGTGTCCGTATGCTGTTGAGTTTGCAAACCCTAAATCCGTTCCTATCGTTGCTGCTGCTGCTGTGGTAAGATTTAATGATTTAAATATTGCTGTTGCAGATACTCCTATCACTACATCAACTATATATGCATTACCGTCACAATCAATTGCCATTGATGTTGGTGAATTTGCTCCTGTT
>JAGOXU010000081.1:0-12130 GCA_018059515.1 Ignavibacterium sp. | reverse complement strand
TGAAGTTAATGTCCCATAAGTAAAAGGTGTTAAACGCTGTATTTGCAACTATTGAATACTGTGAATCTGTGCCATTGTTATCACCTGTTACTGCCTGCATACTGTTTCCCTGTGGAAAGAAGTTAAGCGATGTAAACGCACCGGTACTTAAATCTACCGTGCCGTAACTGTAAGTGTTGCTGTCAAAGGTATAAGCAATTGGTCCAGTTACAGGGCATAATCCATTAACACTGAATGAAATATAATTTTGATATTGACCCAATGGAGTGATCTCTGTAGATGTACCGGTTGAAACGTTAATTTGTCTAAATGATCCGCCTGAACTAAAGAATCCAGATGACCAATATGCGCCCCAATATAGATTTCCTGTTTCTGGGTTGAAATCTAAATCGTGTCCGTATGCTGTTGAGTTTGCAAATCCTAAATCCGTTCCTATCGTTGTTGCTGCTGCTGTGGTAAGATTTAATGATTTAAATATTGCTGTTGCAGATACTCCTATCACTACATCAACTATATATGCATTACCGTCACAATCAATTGCCATTGATGTTGGTGAATTTGCTCCTGTTATTTGTCCAACTTGTGTTAATGCGCCTGTCATTACATTTATTGTATATAAATATGCTGCTGTTCCAAAATCATTTGAGCTTACTACATACCAGGTATCCGTCAGTGTATTGTGTGCCATTCCCTTTACTACTGTTTGTCCCGCTGCAAATGGTCCTACAACTCCAATGCTATCACCGCTTAATGTGTTGAAGTTAATGTCCCATAAGTAAAAGGTGTTAAACGCTGTATTTGCAACTATTGAATACTGTGAATCTGTGCCATTGTTATCACCTGTTACTGCCTGCATACTGTTTCCCTGTGGAAAGAAGTTAAGTGATGTAAACGCACCGGTACTCAGATCTACTGTGCCGTAACTGTAAGTGTTGCTGTCAAAGGTATAGGCGATTGGCTGAGCGATCATGCTGTAATTGATAGCCAGCATCATAACTACAGCTAAGAAAACTGTTAGTTTTTTATACATAGGATTCTCCTAATAATTATTAATGAAAGAATTAGTTAGTAAATAAATTTTCATTTTCAATTTGATATTGATCTCAATTGATTATTTAATTAGCGTCATTTTTCTTGTTGATATAAAATCCCCGGCTTCCAAACGATACAAATACATTCCGCTTGATAGTCCATTACCATCAAAACTTACATCATGTGTTCCTGCGCTTTTTACTTCATTAAGAAGTTCTGTTATCTTTTCACCAAGCATATTAAATACCGATATAGTTACATTAGTGCTGTGTGGTAATGTGAAAGAAATCTTTGTACTTGGATTAAACGGATTGGGATAATTCTGATTTAGTGAAAATTCATTAATTGTTTTAATGTCGATTTCAACAATATTTGAATATTCGAAAGTACCGTCAAAATCGGTTTGTTTTAGTCTGTAATAGTATTTGTTTGATAAAATTTGATTATCAATAAATTGATAATTATGTGTTTCGGTTGTGGTATTATAACCTGCAGCAAATCCAATTGAACTCCATTCGGAATTTTCAGTTTTTCTTTCAACAACAAAACCCTGATTATTTAATTCAGTGCTTGTTGACCAGTTAAGAATCACTTGATTATTATTGAATGTGGCGGCAAACGAAGTTAATTCAACCGGAACAGGATTTGTAAACTTGACTACATATGCAATTGGTCCTCCTGATATTGGATAAGCGGTACCGGTAATTGTTAATCCATCTGCAGAGATTGAATTTACAAAAGAGTTTAGCCAGTCTGATGCTTCTGCAATTCCTAAACTATCTGCCAAATAATTTTCAATTAAAAGGATATCAGACCATTCAGGTCTCTTAATAAAACCATGATAATTCCCTACACCAATGCTAACATATCCAACTATAATATCATTATCGGAAATATCTTTAGCATATGAAGCATAATTCAAATATGTAGTATTAAACCAGTTCATTCCTTGCCCCTCGGTCCAAACAAATAAAGCCCCGGTTGAACCGCCGACAATTTTAGTCCCATCTGAGTTTAATCCATTAGACTGCCCTGCTGGATAAGTTGAGTCATAGCCTCCCATAAAGTGAGGTTGAGGATCCCAATAGAACGGACGTCTATCGGCTCCACCTGATTGACCATCCCAACCGACAATTCTAAATCCTGTAGAAGTTAGTGCAACATCGTCAGCTCTGCTGCTTCCGCCGCCGGTTCTTCCAAGCATATGAATTGCGCCTATACTATCCCAATAACATGCTTCAGCTTTCCAGGTAGGAAGCCAATGCATTCCCACTATCATTGATCCATCTGCACTAATTCCAAATCCATAATTATAAGACATTTCATCAAGCACCGGGTAACCGGGATATCCTTCTAAAGCAACCCATCTAGTTCCATCATAATATCCCGCCCGCATCGTGGGATTACCATTTGGCGCGTGTAGAGAAGTGTCAATAAAAGATCCTGCAACTTTTCCATTATTCGAGACTCCAAATGCTTCACTATAATTTATTGTACCAAGATTTGTCCTTCCTGTGGATTCTGACCAGAGGAATGCCGGTGAAGGATAATTATTACCGCATACATACATACCATTATTAGATACTTTGGTTCCGCCGCCGAAACCTAAATTAAAATACTGCACGGTGGTTTGTGCCGAGAGCTGAAAAGAGTCGATTGCTAATAGTACGATTAGCAAAAAAACTGTAGATACTTTTTTCATAATCATTATTTCCATCCTGTTAAAAATTATTTTATCAAATTCATTTTAATTGTATTAGAAAAACTGCCTGACGCCATTTTAAGAATATACAGACCGCTTGCAAAACCGTTTGCATCAAACGTTAATGAATGAGAACCTCCCGTCACTGTACCATCCAATAATGTTGCTACTTTTTCTCCAAGAGAATTAAAAACTGTTATGTTTACAAAATCTTCTTTGGGAATATTAAATTTTATAGTTGTTGCTGGGTTAAATGGATTTGGATAATTCTGCTGTAAAATATATTCTGCCGGTACTGTTTCAACTTCAACTTCATTTGAATATTCGAATGTGCCGTTAAAATCTACTTGTTTCAATCTATAGAAATTTTTTCCTAATACTGGATACTGATCTGTAAAACTGTAACTATTATTTGAAGTTGTAGTACCGTTGCCTCTTATAAATCCAATTGGATTCCAATCTGAACTATTATTTTTTCTTTGAATTTCAAATCCTGAATTGTTTAATTCGGTTGCAGTACTCCAGTTAAGATTAACAACATTGTTATTCACATTTGCGGTAAACGATGTTAACTCGACAGGAACTGGATCATTAATCTTTAATAATAATGCTCTTGGTTCACCCAAAGGACTATATGCAGTCATTCCAATTGTTTTACCATCTGCAGAAATTGCCTGTCCGAAAGCAAAATACCATCCGGTGTAGCCAGTTATTCCAAGACTATCACTTATATAAGTTGAGAGATATACTATATCTGTCCAATTAGATTTTTTAATAAAGGCTTGATAATTGAATCCGCCTGGATCAACCCAACCAACAATAGTTCCATCATCAGAAACTCCTAATGCATATCCCTGGTTATAATCGGAAGAGTCCGCAACAACTTGCTGTATTCCTGTAGCTGCCGTCCAAATAAAAGGCCAAACTGAAGTACCTACAATAATGCTTCCATCAGAACTAATTCCGCCGCATTCTCCAACTAAATAACTTGGATCAAAACCGCCTAAAAAATTTGGTGTTGGATTCCATGAATAAGCCATTCTATCAGGTGAACCACCGGGTCCTGCATTCCAGCCAGCAACAACAGAACCGTTTGCTGAAACAACATTCGCACGGCTGTTTTGTCCGAAAGTCTGACCAAGACCTTCTACGATTCCATTTACCCAACGAACAGCTTCAACTTTCCAGTTAGAATGCCATTGCATTCCAACGATCGTTGAGCCATCGGCAGAGATGCCATAAGCGTGAGTAAAACTCATTTCATCCAAAGGAACAAGGCTATCAATTCCAATTAATCTGTTCCATGTTCCGTTCTCCCAATAACCTGCTCTAAGTGTCGGATTCCCGCCTGGTGCCGGCAATGTTGGATCATAAAATCTTCCCGCTACTTTTCCATTGTTAGAAACATCGTATGCCTCTGAATATTCACCAACGCTCAGTTCCACTCTACCTGTAGTTTCACTCCAAAAATATGCTGGCGCTGGATAATTCATTCCGCAAACAAATTGTCCATTTTTAGAAATATCGCTTATTCCTCCTGCGCCGAGATCAATAATTTGATATGTTGTTTGTGCAGATAACTGAATTGAGAATAGTATTAAAATAAAAGACATTGAAAAAATAGTTAAGCTTTTTTTCATGGAATGCACCTCTTTGTAATTAGATGGTACAAACGTAGATAATTACTTTAATAAGCTTATTAGGATTATTGAGCAGATTGTTGGGAGTTTTACGCAGAGCTGATATTTGATTTGAATTATAAGTTTTCTTTTCTGTTCTTTAGATATTCAGTAGGCGAAACGCCATATTTTTCTTTAAAACTATTTGTAAAACTTGGTAAATCCGAAAACCCTATTCTATAACCAATTTCTGTAATATTACCTGCGTTTTTTTCCAGAAGTTTGACGGCATAGTCAAGTTTTGTGGAACGAATTAGTTTACCCGCTGATTGATTAATTAGCGCATTTAGTTTCCTGTTAAGTTGAGAAACACTCATTGCCATCTCGTCTGCCAATTTCTGCACACTAAATTGATGATCTTCAAGATGGTTTTTTATTAAAGAAAAAACTTTATCTAAAAATTCTTTGTCAATCGGATTTGCTTTTACATCCTCTGCTTTTATAACCGATATTTCTTTATACTTTTCCCTTAAAAGTTGTCTTATGCGGATTAGATTACCAACCCTTATTTCAAGTTCACGAGGACTGAATGGTTTTGCAAGAAATTCATCCGCACCAATTTGCAAACCATCAAGTTTACTTTGTTCATCTACTTTGGCTGTTAACATTATGATAGGAATGTGACTTGTTCTGTGATCGCTTTTAACTTTATTACAAAGTTCAAATCCATTTACCTTAGGCATCATTAAATCTGTAATAATTAAATCAGGAGTTTTTTCTATTGCTTTTAAAATTCCATCTTCACCATTAACAGCTTCTTCAATTCTGTAATGCTGTTCAAGATTTTCTTTGATGTAATTGCGAACATCATAATTATCTTCAACAATAAGTACCATTTCTCTTAAGTCATCAACAGTATCTGATTTTTCATCTAATACAGTTTCATCTTCAGGAATGTTTTGTTCATTTTCAATAACAGGAAGTGAAATATAAAATGTTGTGCCTTCATTTAGTTTACTTTCAACAGTAATTGTACCGCCATGCAACTCAACAAGTTCTTTAACAATTGCTAATCCAAGTCCGGTTCCTTCATACTCTCTTGTGGATGTATTATCAGCTTGAAAAAATCTATCAAATATGTGAGAAATTTTTTCTTCAGAAATTCCAACACCATTGTCGGAAATGGAAATGATTGCATTTTCAGCAAACTCAATATTTTCAACATCAACCGTGATTATAATCTTGCCTTTAGCTGGGGTAAATTTTAAAGCGTTTGATAATAAATTATCAATCACTTCTTCAATTTTTTCAATATCAATATTCGCAAATAGCGAATCGATTCTATTTATTAATTGAACCGTTATGTTTTTCTGCTCAGCAAAAGAATCAAATGAAGAAACCCGATTTTTAATTAGCGCTACTATATCATGTTTTTCAAACTCAAGCTGAAGCTTTCCTGATTCTAATTTTGATAAATCTAAAACCTGATTGATCAATCTGTTAAGTCTATTTGAATTTGTGAACGCCACATTAACTTTTTTCTTAACTGCTTCATCTTTTACTATTCTTAAAATGTTTTCTAATTGTCCCTTAATTAATGTAAGCGGAGTTCTAAACTCGTGTGAGATATTAGCAAAAAAGTTTGATTTTAATTGATCAAGCTCTAATAATTTTTGCGCCTGCTTTTCCAAAACATCTTTTTGCTCCTTTATTTTAGCAGTTCTTTCATTCACAATTCTTTCAAGTACAATGTTTTTATTTTTTAAATATCTAACTCTAACTCTTATTACATAGTTGATAATAAATAGCACAATTAAAAAACCAATTACATTAGCCCACCAGGTTTTATACCATGGAGGTAGTATTTTAAAATTATATGATGCTATTGCGCTCTGTTGTCCTTTGGCATTTCGGCTGTGTACTTTAAATACAAAGCTGCCGGATGGTAAGTTTGTATATTCTTTTTTTGTTGCTTTGATCCAGCCGCTCCAGTTTTTATCAAACCCCTCTAATAAAAATTGGTAATCATTTCCGGATTCATTTAAGAAAGAGGGCAACGAATACTCAAACACAATTGAGTTGGATGAATAATCAATTTCAATCGGATCTCCATCATTACTTTTTGATTTTGAAAAGCCGTTAAAGATGCTGTTAGTCCCATTTACCAAAACTTTTCTGATTAAAGGAATATTTAATTGCGCAGTATTATAATCTAAATCGGAATCTAAATTATAATTTATTAAGATGTTTCCGCCGCCAATCCAAAGCACCTTGGTTTGATCTTCGCTTACAAAACTTTTTAAAGAAACAAAGTCTGAATACAATCCCTCTGAAACCAATCCGAGTAGAGAATGTGATTTCGTAGAAACAGGTTTTTTATCAACATCAATTTTCGTAATCTGGATTTTCCCCTGATGATTTGTTACACACCAAATACTATTTTCTTCATCATGAAAGATGTTTAAAATTGTTTGTGTTGAATCCTTAAGCACACTATTTAAAATAGTTGACGCAATAAACTTGTTATCTTCATAATTATATTCAAAAACTTTTTTATCATCATAGAAATAAATTTTGTTTAGATACTTAAAAAGTTTTGCTTTGATATCTATCTTGGTTGAATTAGTATTGTTTAATTTTTTGTAGCCTGTTAAATCATTTTTATCTTCAGGTGTATTTAGTGCGATGATTTTTCCGGAAACATCATTACACCAAAGGGTTCCTTTTTCATCTTGTTCAATGCTTGTAACACCAGTATTAAAGTTAGAGATTGTTCCCAAAAATTTAAGTTTTTCATTTTCATTTTTTAAAACTGCAATTCCGTTGTTCATTCCAACATAGATTACAGATGGATCATCATTCGATTTACAAAAACAATAAGTGTATCTATAATTGTAATCGATTATAGCTGCAGAATTATTATTGATTTCAAAAACGCCATCGTTTGTTGCTGCAAGCAGTTTGTTGTTTAATTGTAACATATCCCACGACTGAACAGATATATTTTTTATAGCAGCAAAATTATTACTCTCTGTTTTAGTCGAAGATTTGTCTAAATAATAAACTCCGGAGCTTGTGCTCAAATAAATTTTGTTATCAAAATATTTTATTGTCTGGATCAATCCCTCAAATCCTGAGTTCTCATCTATCACTCGTAAAGCTGAAGGATAAAGAATTTTTGAAATCCCATTATCACTTGCAGCCCAAAGATTTCCTTCGCGATCACAAAACAAATCCCAGATAGTATTGTTATTTAATCCAATATTCTTATCAATTATTTTTTTCAGTTTGCCGTATTGATCAATTACAACAATTCCACCAAGCTGGGTACCAAGAGCATAAGTTTCATCTCCCAGTAATGCGCCTCTAAAGTAGAGGCGGTTATTAATTAAATATTTATCGGCATCATTATTAAACTTCTCAAACTTAATACCATCAAATAAAAACATACCGCGCCGCAATGAACCAATTAATATCTTTTCAGAATTATTTTTGTCTTTGGATTTTGATGATGGGAACGGAAGCATTATACAAATGAGATCTTGCGCAAACTCTTCTCCGCCCGGCAGCATAGTAAGTTTTCCGTTAATCAGTTCTTGCAAGCCAATATTTCTTTCGTGAACAAATATTCTGTTACCGATTGAATGAATTGGATTAATTCTTGTTCGTGATTCCCATTTTTTGATAGAAGGATTTTTTAATATCCTGTGTAAAAAGGATTGCTGATTGTTTTTATTGGATTCAAACAAATACAGCGTTGAAAAAGTTTGAAAGTAGAGACCGTCATTGTGAACAATAATTCTCCACACATCTCCAAAATCAATTTTTTCACCTGAGATATATTTGTTCAGCGAAACATAATTTAACTCACCTAAGGAATCGGGCGATAAATATCCAAGCTGATTAATTCCGCCAACATAAATCTTTCCATCATCATCAATAGCAAAACATCTAACAACATCATTCGGGATTTTAATTAATCTCCAATTTACACCGTCATACTCAAGTACACCGGAAACATTTCCAAAATATAAAACACCTCTTTTATCCTGTATTACCGCCCAGTTTTGCACATTAGCGGAATATTGTTTTGGTAAATAGTTTGTGATTATGGGCAATCCAACTTCATTCAAAAATTGATTTTTTTGCGGTGAGTTTATGGAATTAAAACAAAGGATTATTAAAACTATTTTAAATGTGATTTTCACTTGGTGAAGATTTTATTTGTTAATTCGATTGTTATAAATATAATAAAAATTGCAGAGTTTGAATTGAACACAATAGAACGCGGATGGCACGGATTACGCGGATAATCACGGATTCAATTCATAAAAAATCTCTAAGCTCGTTTCATCATAACTTTTTTATTTATCTATTTAACTTCGTACAAATAATTTGGAAGTTTTATTTGTATTCCCGAATACGGTCCATTCAAATCAGTCCATTGGTCGCCAACTGTTCCAACTATTTCATAACCTTTGTTAGTAAGTTCAATTCGTACTTTACTTTTAAATTCCTGTGATTTTAATTTTTGATCTTCTTTGCCCTGGGTGATTAAAGTATCAAATGTTGTATAGCCTGTTTGAATAAGATTTTTATATGTTACATCATATTCATTAGAATTTCGGGCAGTAAGAAAGATTATTTTAAATCCTTTTTTGAGCAGATAGTTGTAAAAGTCTTTTGTTTGTTCTATTGCCGGCGCTTTTAATTCCGCATTCCATTTTTTATTTAAATCATACACATAACCAAAACCCATCTGTTTAGCCAATCCAAAATTGTTAAGTGCTGTTTCGTCAACATCAAATATCACAACTGAGTTTTCAAAAACTTTTATATTCGCAAATTTTTCTTTTGCTTCTTTAATAACCTCACTCATTTCATTGTCAAATTTACCGGACTCATAATATTCTTTTACAATATCTTTTGCTGTTCCAAGATTAACAATTTGATTTGAAGAGCAGCTTAAAAATGTAAGTGTAAAGAAAAGTACTAAGAAATTTTTCATCTCATTAATTTTCAAATAATTCTTTAGAAAGTTTTGATTGTCTTATAATTGATTGGAGAGTGCCTATTTTTAGCTCTGAGAGATTTGGAACAGGAATAGTAATTGTGGTTTCAGTAAATCGTTTTTGCATAATTATATGGCTGCTTTTTATCTAAACTTTACAAAATCGTTTTGACTTAAAATCTTACAGACATCCTTGCCAGAACAAATTTTTAACTTACCCAACAACAACCTCAAGCTGAGTTATAAATAACTCCGTGTGCAATCTTTCCTTAATTTCTGTTGCAGAAGCATGCTCTAAAAATAATTCGATTGCTTCTTTTAAATTATTTTTTGCTTCTTCAACTGAATCTTCCTGGCTCGCAATATCTAACTCCGAACATAAAGCAACGTACATATCATATTCTTTTTCTATGATAGCTGTAAAATTTCTTTTCGTTTTCATCAAATATCCTTTACTTAATTTATTTAAATTTAATCAAGTTACATTATCAAAACAATTGAACAATCAAACTACTTAACAGATTGCTTCGTTCGTACACTCACTCGTAATGATAAACTCTTGCTATTTATTCCCGAAGAAAAAAAGCAACGGTCTTTCAAGTCGCTTTGCCCACTCACGTTCATTATGCTCTGCACCGGGAGAGTAAAAGTAATCTATATCCTGTCCAATTACATATCCTTTTTTTGAAAGCTCTACAAACATTTTTTGTCCTCGCAATGAACCATCTTCACCGTGATCAATATAAAACTTAATTGCTTTTTTATGTCCGTTATAATCTTCAACTGTTTTAATGCTTTTATCGTTGTTATAATAAAATGAACTTGATAAACACCCCGCCATTGAAAAAACTTCAGGATAATTCCACGCTGCGTAAAACGAAATCAATCCGCCCATTGATGAACCCATAATTGCAGTGTTTTCTTTATCAGCTAAAGTTTTATATGCGGAATCTATAATTGGTTTTAATTCGGTTACCAAAAACTTTAAATAATTTTGTCCTTTTTCGCTCCAGCTATATTCATCAAGTCTATCGGGCGAGTTATAAATTCCCACAACAATAATTTCTTTAATCTTTTTCTGTTTGATTAATTTCATAACTGTTTCATCAACGCGCCAGTCTTTTCCCACATACGCGGTTTTAGGATCAAAAACATTTTGTCCATCCTGCATGTAAAGAACAGGATATCGCTTGTCAGGATTTCTTTTGGGATTATACCCGATCGGAAGCCAAACAACAATATTTCTTTTATTGTTTAATAAGACAGAATGAAAATCTTTTAAATATTCTACTTTACCAACAATCTCGTCTTTTTCCTGTCCGGGTTTTCTGCGTGGTTTTTTAATTTCTTCAGCCATTTTTCTAAATATTTATTAAACAGTGCCAAAGATAAAAAAATATCTACCTTAGCGTTAATTATTTATGCGAAAATGTTTTGATATTCCTCATGTTTCCATTTTTATGTTGGCTTCTTACGTTTATTTTGTGGATTTTTGAACAGTAAATTTTAATAATCTTTTTTATAAACGGAGTTTGATTTTATGGCTGTTATCAGACCTTTTAAAGCACTTAGACCTACAAAAGAAAAATCTCAACTTGTTGCCAGCGTTCCGTACGATGTTGTTAATCGTGAAGAAGCTGCACAATTTGCACAAAATAATCCGCTTAGCTATTTGCACATTACACGATCAGAAATTGATTTACCGAATGTTAAAGATGTTTATTCAAAAGAAATTTATTTAAAAGCAAAAGAAAATCTTAACAAGATAATTGAAAACGCTCCGCTAAATGTTGATGAAAAACCACACTTTTATCTTTACAGATTAATTATGGATGGCAGAGCACAGACCGGAATTTGTGCAACTTTTTCTGTAGATGATTATGATAATGATGTAATTCTTAAACACGAAAAAACACGCAAAGTAAAAGAAGATGATCGGACTAATCATATCGTTACAACAGAAGCACAAACAGGTGTTGTGTTTTTAACTTATCGTGGAGTAAAATCCGTTAATGAGCTGGTTGATAAAACAATGAAAGATGTAAAACCCGAATATGATTTTACTGCACCGGATGGGATACAACATACTGTTTGGCTTATGCCTGATGAGTACAATGAAATAATTGAAAATGAATTTGCAAAGATTAATAAACTTTACATTGCTGATGGTCATCATCGAGCAAAAAGTGCAAGCCGTGCTAAAGAAGAAAAGATAAAAGCAAATCCAAATCATAAAGGCGATGAGGAGTATAATTATTTTATTGCAGTCCTGTTTCCTGAAGATCAGTTAAAGATTCTTCCTTACAATCGTGTTGTGTTGGATTTGAATGGATTGAGTAAAGCAGATTTTATGAATTCGGTTGCGGATAAGTTTACTATTACTCCAACTGCTGATAAAGAACCGCAAACAAAAAATACTTTCTGCATGTATATTGATAAAGAATGGTTTGTACTTAAACCAAGAGATTCTGTTTTTGCAAGTTTGTTTTTAGAAAAATCTGTGGGAGAAAAACTTGATGTAAGCATTTTGCAAAACTTTTTGCTAAATCCTGTTCTTGGCATTGATGATCCGCGCACAAATAATAGAATAGATTTTATAGGCGGAATACGCGGCACAAAAGAATTAGAAAAACTTGTTGATAGCGGTAAAGCCGCAGTTGCGTTTTCACTTTATCCTGTTGGGCTTGATGATCTGATGAATATTTCGGATGCAGGAGAAATTATGCCGCCAAAATCAACCTGGTTTGAACCAAAATTAAGAGATGG
>JAGOXU010000261.1 GCA_018059515.1 Ignavibacterium sp. | reverse complement strand
TCTACTGCCGAATCACCGCCGCCAACCACAAGAATATGTTTATTATGAATGAGTTCAGGTTCAATCAATCTATAAAATACTTTTTCTTTATTTTCACCCGGTACACCAAGTTTTCTGAGGGAGCCGCGTCTTCCGATAGCTAAAATTATTCCTTTGCTCGTGTAATGCTCATGATCTGTTTTAACAATAAACATGTTATCCTGCTTAACAATTTCTAAAACTTTTGCTTGCTCATTAATTGTTATTTTATTTTTTGATAAGACATTTTTCCACAAATCAAGCAATTCAGATTTGCTTGTTTCAACAAGTTTAACTTTACCCCATAGTGGCAAATCCATGGGTGAGGTCATCACAATTTTAGCTCTAGGAAAATTAAAAACTGTTCCACCTAAAGAATCTTGTTCTAAAGTTATAAACTTAAGATTATTTTTAGCCGCCGTTAGTGAAGCCGAAATGCCAGCGGGACCGGCACCAACAATAATCAAATCATATTTTGCATTTGATTTAGGAATTGATTTTTGGAGAAAATACTCAACAGTTTGCCTGCCTTGCTCAACAGCATTTTTTATTAAACCCATTCCGCCAAGTTCACCGGCAACAAATATTCCGGGGATATTTGTTTCAAACTCCTGAGAAATGTGCGGAAGTTCAACTCCACGTTTTTCAGTTCCAATGCAAAGTGTAATCGCTTCCACGGGGCATGCGTGAAAACAAGCACCGTGTCCAACGCACCTGGAGGCATTTATAGTTTGTGCTTTGCCGTTGTGTAATCCCAAAATATCCTGCTCAGGACACGCTTTTATACATGCCCCACTGCCGATGCAAATGTTTAAATCTACAACAGGATGTAAAGAAACCGGCTCGTGAAATCCGCGCTCTTTGGCTTTACTGGTTTTGCTAAGAGTACGCATATTTGTAAGTCTGTTTTTCTGAAGATAAAAGTAAAAAATTCCGCCAAGTAGAAAAAAAACTAACACATATGCAAAAATATTTTCGAGGAGTTGCTCCAAAATTGATTATTTCATACTTCTTATTAGTTGATGTTTAGTAAAATTCAATAATCGTACCCAAAATCAAAGGCAAAAGAAAGAATTTACAACTTTTTTATGGAGCTTTTTGCCAATTCCGAAGTTTTATCATTTGGAAAATCTTTGATTAACTTTGTCCAAATTTCACGAGCTTTTTCTTTATTTCCTTTTGTTGCTTCAATCGCACCAACATTATAGTTAACCATTGCATCATCGGGAAATAATTTTAGCATCTGTCTTGTAACTTCTTCTGCCTTAGCCAGGTTACCTTGATTGTAATAAACAAATGTCATTCCGAAGTAAACATCTTTTCTGTTGTTGTCTTTATCTAAAATTTTTTGATAATAGATTAAGGCTTCATCAGACTTATGAGCGGCGGCAAGAAAATCTGCATACTCACGCATCTTTAAAGTATCATTGGGATTTGCTTCAACATCTTTTTTCATAACCTCAATTTTGTGTTTTACTTCTTCAGAAACATTTGAGCCGCTTGGATTATCCATCATTCCCTTGTTCATATTTTTATGAACATTATCATTTGGCATTTGTTTATTTGTTATATCAACATTTGTTTTTTCTTCTTTGCCGGATGGCGCAACAATAAAAAGAATTACAACAATAGCAGCGGCAAGTATTCCATATAAGTAAATCGGTTTGAATTTCATTTTGTTTCTCCTAAAAAATCCATTTGTATCCAAAAGTTATAGTAACAATTACGTGAATTACCATTATCACAAACATTGCAATTGCAAAAGGTAGATGTGCAATGTGCCAATATCTAAAAAGATTTTGCATCGTGTGCAGCATTCCAAGTCTGCGCGATAAAATAATTTCTGCCTGAGCTTTATTTATAATTTCTTTTTGTTTGATTTTAGAAAATCCAGCCGACACCATATTTTTTTTTAGCTTGGATCGAAACGAACGAATATTAAAAAAATCTTTAAAGTAAAGCAAAACAGTATTTACCAATCCTAAATTTTTATATCGTTCTGTTGATGCTAATATATCAAGTTGATTTATTAAACTTACATCAAAAAGCATTTCTTGCTTCATTTTAACTAATAAATCTTCGCGCATTGATATTAAATCCTGAATATCAATTTCCTTTCCCTGAATAGTTCTTGGGATTTGTATGTAAATAAATCTACCAACCACTCCGCTTAAAACAACAAGTACCATACTCCAAAAACTAACTGAAACAATTCCTCCAAACTTAAACGCTGTATGATACAAAACTAAAATGGGACCAACAGTGCATAAAAAAATATGGAATTCTAACCAATGTTTTAAGTATCCAAAAGTAAAAAGCTTACGAGATCTTTTACGGAACATATAAATTGCTACTCCAAAAATCATCATAAAAGTTCCGATTATTCCAAAACCGTGTCCCCAGTTTCCGCTTGGTTTTAGAGAAGTATGTGATGGATCAAAAAATCTTTCTTCAATTGGAAGTGAATAATATTGATAACCATTAATCGCTAGCAATATTAAAACTACAGTTCCAACTAAAAAAAAACTGCCAACATATATAGTGTGAAGTTTTTTATTCATAGCATATAATAAAGTAGAATTATATTACAAAAAGAAAATTAGGATGAGGTAAAAGTATGGGTCTCATTTGAGACCCAAAAACTCTACTCTTCAGCAAGTTGTACAAGTGTATTGTATTTTGTGGATTTATCAACAGACATGCCGCTGATTTTATCGACAAGAATATTAATTCTTTCATCGTTCAAATCATCAAAGGCTTCGTAAGCTTCCATATTTGTAAATGTGTATTGCTCCTGAAAACTAACGTTTTTACCTTTAACCTCGTAAACTTGATAAGATTCTAATCCTTCTGCTTTAAGAAGATTTTTTAGTTCCTTAACAACTTTTAAATATTCATCTCGTTTTTCAGGAACAATTTCGTACTGAATTAAGAAAAGAACTTTTGACATTTGTACTCCAATAATTAAATAAATAATTTCTGATCAGTTGAACCTTCAAAAATAATTTTTGCTGGTCCGGTTAAAGAAAGATTTTTTACTTTCTGATTTTCAACTTCAAAATTAACGATAAGATTATCGCCGCCATAAGTTATTAAATTGATTGGCGGTCTTAAATTATCCGTAACATAACAAATTAAAGCAGCAGCAACAGAACCGGTACCGCAAGCAAGTGTTTCATCTTCAACACCGCGCTCATAAGTTCTGATATGAATCACTTCATTTTTAACATCAATAAAATTTACATTAGTTCCGACTGGATTAAATTCACTACTGTAACGTATTTCTTTCCCAATTTTAAAAACAGGAACTTCCAAAATATTTTTAAACGATGATTTTGGATTTACAGCATTTTCTAAAATATCTTTTATATTTATTACAACGTGAGGCGATCCAGTATCAGCAAAGTTAGATGTTATCATCTGATTTGCAGCTTTGATTTTAAAATTATATTTAATCTGCTTTGGTGGATTAAGATTAAATTTTATTAATTCATCACTTAAAACTTCACCGGAATATTCGGCATCATTAGAAACAAATTTTGCAATTCCGTTTTTTAATCTTCCCGTTTTTTCAGCAAACCAAATAGAACACCTTGCCCCATTGCCGCATAAACTTCCAGTTGAACCATCAGCATTATAATAAACCATTTTAAAATTATGCTCTGCTGCATCTTCAATAGTAATTAAACCGTCTGCTCCTATTCCATTTCTACGGTTGCAAAGATTTTTTATTTTTTCAGAGCTTAGGTTTAAGCCAGCATTCTGATTTTTATCCATTAAAATAAAATCATTGCCGGCGCCGCTCATCTTTTTAAAAAAAATCTTTTGCATCTAACTGCTAATTTAGTTTAATGCTTTATGCTTTTCAATAAAAATTTTTGGTAATTATCAGATATTTATTAAAACAAGGTTTCCCAAAATCTACTAATAGAATTTCATCTCACTGGTATTTTCGCTTTGTTTTTTGTTGTCATTTTGATTACCAACATTAAAACCCCAACGGGATTTGATTTGGAATTAATTTTTGAGAACTAAAATATCATTGAGATTAAATGTTGTAAAAAAGTAAATCTAATTTCCTAATCTCGTAGAGATTATATGTGGTTTAAAAATAAATCTA
>JAGOXU010000080.1:9900-13444 GCA_018059515.1 Ignavibacterium sp. | reverse complement strand
TATTCACTCAAAAAGTAAAATCTATTTTTGTCTGTCGTACTACGTAAACCTGTGGTTTTTGTTATAATAGAAAAAACTTTTTGGCTTCTATCTGTACATGCGTAAAAGAGGAATGAATTGGCTCATTAAAAAAATAAAAACATAAAATAGGGCAGATATTAGTTTTTAGATTCACTTAAAATGATTTAAGTTTCGCCTTAATTATGAAAATTATTAGAAAACTCTACGATTGGGTCCTTCACTGGGCTAATACAAAATATGGGGCAGTTGCTCTGTTTATTCTTGCTTTTGCAGAATCATCATTTTTTCCAATTCCGCCCGATGCTCTTTTGATTGCGCTTGTACTTGGCTCGCAGAAAAAGGCATTTAAATTTGCTGCAATTTGTACCATCGCTTCCGTAACCGGAGCTTTGTTTGGTTATGCGATTGGACATTTTTTATGGTGGACTCCGGCAAATGAGTTTACCGGAATTGCAACATTCTTCTTTAATAATATTCCATCGTTTACACCGGAAGCTTTTTTTAAAATCCAAAAGATGTATGAGCAATATGATTTTTGGATAATCTTTACAGCAGGATTTACACCGATTCCCTATAAAATCATTACAATATCTTCCGGCGCATTTAGCATAAATATGATTATGTTTATTATTGCCTCGTTTATAAGTCGTGGTGCAAGATTTTTTCTTGTAGCATTTTTAATTTGGAAATTTGGTCCGCAGATAAAAACATTTATTGATAAATATTTTAACTGGCTTGCAATTGCATTTACTGTTTTGCTTATCGGGGGATTTGTAGCAATAAAATATTTGGTTTGATGAAAGATTTAACTGTCAATTCAAATCCGACTTTAGTCGGTGAGAAATCTGAATCTCTTATTAATCAGATTTCTCAGTCGAAGACCTGTCTGCCGACAGGCAGGCTCCTTCGAAATGACTTTTAATTTTCTGCATCAAGTCATCCACATTGAATAATATAAAATCACAGAAGGATTTTTATGAAAAACATATTTTTAATTTTTATTTTTTTGATTGTATCGTTTTCTATGCTTGCTCAAACGGAAGAATCAAGAGAAAAATTTGATCCAACAAAAAACCCATTTGAGGATTTAAAAGTTGCTGTTGAAAAAGCCCAGCAATCAAACAAAAGAATTATTTTAGATATAGGCGGCGAGTGGTGCATTTGGTGCCACAGAATAGATGCTTTTATGCATGGCACCAAGGAAATACAAAATCTGCTTGATGAAAACTTTATCGTTCTAAAAATCAATTACAGTAAAGAAAATAAAAACGAAGATTTTTTATTACAGTATCCCAAAGTTGAAGGCTACCCGCACTTTTTTGTTTTGGATAAAAACGGAAAACTTCTACATAGTCAGAACACAGGTGATTTAGAAAAAGATAAAGATTATGATAAAGAAAAGTTTATTACGTTTCTTAATAAGTGGAAGCAATAAAAGATTTATTAATACATATTACAGAATCTTTAAATTCAGTTGCCTCTAAAAGTCGCGGCTATTATAAAAAGATTTTGCATAATGTTAGTTATTATTTTTTTAATCAAGCAAGAAAAGAAATTTACAATTTTCATTGTGGGAAAAAGTATGAAGCAAATAGTTGTATTAACAGTAGTGTTTTTATTTCAAATAATCTATTCGCAGCCTAAAAGCGACTTTATTTTAACACCATGTATCGGCAACAGCATTTTAAATTCAAAAACTTCCGAAAATGATTTGATAAAAATTGTTGGCAAAAAAAACATTGAAAGAGTTGAACGTTGGTACGCTGAGGGAACGGAACGAATTGTTGGCTCAGTTTTTTTTGAAGATACACCGCAATCTTTTTTTATAAAATGGAAAGACACTGTAAATTTTAAAAATCCGGAATGGATTGAAATTCACGGTGATAAATCTGTTTGGGAAATTGATAACGGAATTAAAATTGGAGTTGAGCTGAAAGAACTTGTTAAACTTAATAGCAAACATTTCAGTTTTTCCGGTTTTGATTGGGATTACGGCGGTTATGTAAACTTTGAAAAAGGTAATCTTGAATCTGATTGTTATTCAGTTACTCTTTATTATGATTATAAAGATCTGTTTGAAAACGAATGGAATCAGATTGTTGGAGATAAAATAATATCCACAAAAAATCCTGTATTAAATAAAATTAAAGTGTATGTAGATTCGATTACATTTTATTTTAAATGATAAGCATGAAAAAACTTAGCACACTTTACAAGGAACGGTATCACACAAAGAGTACAAAGATTAATAAAAAAGCACGAAAGAGAATTTCTCAGTCGTGCTATAAAAAATTGCTTGAACTTGAACCTAAACTTGAACTCTAAAATCCATCTTTGCTAATATTTTTCTCAATCACCTTCCCATATTTTTTTGCTATGTTTCTAATTTCATCTGCTTTTCCGATTAGTACAAACTGCAGATTATCCTTTGGGAAATATTTTTTGATAATCTCATTTGCTTTTACAACAGTCATTCCATTAACAGCTTTTTCAAAATCATTTATATATGAATCATCCAATCCATAAATATATTTTTGAGTTAAAAATCCTGCAAGTGCGCCAGAGGTTTCATAATCAGGTGGAAACTGACCCTTAACATAATTTTTTGCAGAAGTTAAAGTTGCTTCATCAATTCCTTTTTCAAAAAGTCTATAGTAAGTTTTTACAGCAAGATCAATTGCAGCCTCTGTGTTTTTGTTTGCCGTAAAAGTACTGATGTAAAACGTACCTGCTGTTTTGTAGGACGCAAATCTACTACGCGCACCGTAAGTGTAGCCAGCATTTACTCGAAGTTCATCATTTAACCAGCTTGTAAATCTTCCGCCAAGGATTGTGTTGATAACATCAATTTGAATTTGATCTTGATTGCTCATCGGAACACCAAATCCGCCAATCAAAAAAGTGGTTTCCGTTGCGTTATCTTTATTGATTAGATAAACGGCAGGCTCTTTTAAATCTTGTTTTGTATATCTTGAATCATCTATTAATCTGGGGACAGTTATGTGCCAATCAGAAAAAAGTTTTACTAATTCTGATTTCATTTCACCGGAATCAAAATCACCAACCACAGCAATTGCACAATTTTCTGATCTGATGTTTTTTAGATAGAAGTCTTTTATTTCGCTTTGGCTAATCTGTTCAATAGTCTTTTTAATACCATCCACAGGATTTCCGTATGGCGAATCACCAAATAAAAATTTATTGTAGTATGCACCAATCACCTGCCGCGGACTTTCTTTTGCCTGATCTAATTCTGCAATCCAGCGTTGTTTTCTTTTTACTATTTCTTCATCAGGGAAAGTAGGACTTGTAATTACTTCTCTTATAACGGGTAAAAGTTTTTCTAAATCATTTTTCATAAACTGAGTGGACAGACCGGAGTAATCAAGTCGTGCATAAGTATTTAAACTGCTTCCGTAAAAATTAAATATAGAATCAATTTGTGATTTATTATAATTGGTAGTTCCGAACTTCAAAGCCTCGGCAGTAAAAGAAGCCAAACCATTTGCTTCTCCATCTCTAA
>JAGOXU010000080.1:0-9800 GCA_018059515.1 Ignavibacterium sp. | reverse complement strand
TTTTGTTTTGTAAAATATTTTGCTGCAGCGTCTTTAATATCTTCAGCAGTTACTTTTTTGTAGTCATCCGGAGCAGTAAACATTTTTTTATAATCACCAAAAAACAACTCATAAGTGCCGATTGTGTTTGACATTCCATTTATAGTTTCTGTTGTTTTGTAAAACTGCATCAGTTTTTGATTTTTGACTTTTTGCAATTCGCTTTCGCTAATTCCATCTTTAATTATTTTATCAATCTCATCAAGAATTGCTTTTTCTAATTGTGATGCGGCTACACCATCGTTACAAATTCCGTAAAAGAAAAATAGTGTTGGATCAAAAGCTTCGGGATAATAACTGCCAACTTCTAAAGCAAGCTGCTGATTTTCCACAATAGAATTATATAGCCTTGATGATTCGCCTTCAGATAAAATAGAGTTTAACAAATCAAGCGTATAATAATCTTTGGTTCCGGATTGCGGAACATGATAAGTTATCATTAAATATGCGTTAGGAACATCACGTTTAACAAAAAGCCTTTTCTCACCCATTTGTTCGGGTTCAACCGTGTGTAATGCTCGTGGTTTTGGTCCGGCAGGAATTGGCTCAAAGTATTTTTCTGCAAGCTTTTTAACCTCAGTCAATTTAACATCACCACTAATTACCACAACGCAATTGTTTGGTGCATAATAAGTGTGAAAATAATTTTCTAAATCTTCTTTGGTCCAGTTTTTAATATCGGATTCATATCCGATTACAGGCCACATATATGGATGTGCAAAAAACGAAACGCCCAAAATTTGCTGCCATAATTCTTCTAAAGGATTATTTTCCAATCCGGTACTTCTTTCGGATAAAATTACACCGCGTTCACTTTCAATCATTTTAGGATCGAAGTTTAGATGTGCAATTCTATCTGCTTCAAGATCAAACATAATTTCTATAGAGCTTGCAGGAAACCAATCTGTATAAGCTGTAATGTTTTCAGAAGTGTAAGCGTTATTTGATCCGCCATTGGCTTCCATAACACGGTCGAATTGTTTAGGTCCATATTTTTTTGCACCGTTAAACATCATGTGTTCAAAAAAATGTGAAATTCCCGTTATACCAATGTACTCGTTACGCGATCCAACTTTATAAAATAAGTACATATTTGCATTGGGTATTGAGCTGTCTTCAAGAACAAAAATTTTCATTCCGTTCTTTAGTGTAAACGATTTAACATCATCCGCTTTTACTTGTGCAAACATCGAAGCAGCAGAGATGAGAAAAATTAAAATGTATTTCATTTGTAATCCGGAATATTAATTAAATGTGTTACGCTAAAATACAAATTGTAATTTGTATGTAAAGCAGATTTTTTTGCCTAAAATATCAAAACGTAAAACGAAGCAATTATTACAGCAATTGTTTTATAAAAAACGTTTCTAACTTTAATTGATAGTTTACAAAATATAAAATATCTTTATCCAGCTATAATTTTGTAGAAAACAAAACATACAGCTTTATCAGCAAAAGCTTAAAAATCGAAAGGATAAAAATGCGCTGGAAAGGAAGAAAAGAAAGTTCAAATGTTGAAGACAGACGCGGCATGTCTTCCGGAGGCAAGGGAATTGTTGGCGGAGGTATTGGAACAATTGCGATTGTACTTGTTTTTCTTCTGCTCGGCGGTGATCCAACTTCCATTTTACAAGATCTTCAAACTACAGATCAAACTACAAATTCTAATTACACAGAAAGTGCTGTGGATAAAGAACTTGCGCAGTTTGTTTCTGTTGTACTTGCCGAAACCGAAAATGTTTGGCATGGAATATTTAAAGAAAAAGGCGCAACATACCGCGAACCAAAATTAGTCTTGTTCAGCGGTCAGGTTCAATCAGCTTGCGGAGTGGCGGGCGCATCTACGGGTCCGTTTTACTGTCCAGGTGATGAAAAATTGTATATCGATTTAAGTTTTTTTAATGAACTGCAAAAACGATTTAAAGCTCCGGGTGATTTTGCAATGGCTTATGTAGTTGCTCACGAAGTTGGTCATCATATACAAAACTTAACAGGTGTAATGGATAAGATGAACGAACTGCGTTCACAAGTAAGTAAAGAAGAGTATAATAAATATTCAGTAAGATTAGAATTGCAGGCAGATTTTTACGCAGGCATTTGGGCGCATTATACAGAGCAGCAGAATCTGCTTGAGAGCGGCGATCTTGAAGAAGCATTAAATGCAGCCAGCGCTGTTGGTGATGATAATATTCAAAAACAATCGCAAGGCTATGTTGTTCCGGAATCATTTACGCATGGAACTTCAGAGCAAAGAAAAAGATGGTTTTATAAAGGCTTTACTTCGGGGGATATAAACCAGGGTGATACATTCGGCGCAAGAAATTTGTAATTAACTGGGACGGTATTTTTAAACAGTACGAGCAATTAATTTTTTACTAATTATTAGAAGAGGTACGCATGGAGCCGTTAAAAAAATTTTCACCAGGGTTTTATGGAATTGTTATTCTTTTGTTTTTTCTTCCGTTCGTAAATCTTTCCTGCAGCGGTCAAACGATTATGAGTTTATCCGGCTTCCAGTTAATTACAGGTGCAGATTATAAAGCCAACAGTATGTTTGGCGAAACCACCACAAGCGAAACTAAAGCTGATGAAAAAATAGAATCACAGCCATTAGCTTTGCTTGCATTGCTTGCTGCCGTTATTGCTTTGGCAATTAGTTTTGTTAAGATTAGAATGATGTCACTTGTAAATATTGTGCTATCAGCATTGGGCGCAATCTTTCTGATACTTCTAAAAATTAATATGGATGGCGATGCTAAGCTAAGTGCGCAAGCAGTTATTACGCTTGATTATCAATTTGCATATTGGCTTTCCATAATCTTGTTTATAGCTGCCGCAGTTCTTCAGTGGAAAATTTTTGCTGATGACGGACCCGTAAAAGTAAATGTGCTGGAATAAGATTATTGTTTTTTTTAATCCATAAATAAATTTATTAACTAAGACTTAGAGCAGACTAGAAACCGATAGAAAAGAATTGTCATTCCCACGAAAGTGGGAATCTATTTTACAATTTAGACATTCGGATTCCCGTTTTTTAGCTTGTGAGAAAATATGAAAAAGGCATCACTTCGAGTGAATCTGCCTGTGGTAGGCAGGGGCGAGATGGAAATTCATTAAAAATGATCGTCTTCGTCTCCGCTCAGACTGACGGAAACAAAATTTCACTTAGCCGTTTTCTTGTGAATGCCATATGAATTCAGTTTTTTAAAACAAACTCTTTTTATTATAACATTATGTCTTCAAAAAATATGCAACTTGTATATGATGAAAGTAGTTTTTACATCATATATCTTTGTATAATAAATCAGCACTTCCTTATTAAAAGTATCTTATTGTTAAAGGAAATTTATGCAAGCCTTAGAAAATATTCTTACGCAAATCAGCGATTTACTTTGGGGTTATCCGCTTATCGTTCTTCTCTTTGGCACACATGTTTTTTTAACATTCAGACTTAAGATAATTCAAAGATTTATTGGCAAAGCAATAAAAATTTCTTTACGCAGAGATAAAGAAGGAAGCGGAGATATAAGCCAGTTTGGTGCCCTAACCACAGCACTTGCCGCTACAATTGGAACCGGAAATATAGTTGGTGTTTCTACAGCAGTTGCTGCCGGCGGACCGGGCGCTGTTTTGTGGATGTGGTTAACCGGGGTATTCGGAATTGCATCAAAATATAGTGAAGCTTTGCTTGCAGTAAAGTACAGAGTTAAAATGCCGGATGGTTCTATGGCAGGCGGACCGATGTATGTTCTTGAGCGCGGATTGAATATGAAATGGCTTGCAGTTTTGTTTGCAGCCTTCACTTCTGTTACTGCTTTTGGAATTGGAAATATGGTACAGGCAAATTCAATATCCACTTTAGTTAATGAAGCGTTTCAAGTTCCAATGTGGATAACAGGATTAATTTTAGCAACGCTTACGGCGTTTGTAATTATTGGCGGAATAAAATCTATTGCAAATGTTTGCGAGCGACTCGTTCCTTTTATGGCAATTACTTATGTGCTTGGTTGTTTAATAGTTCTTGCAATGAATATTAATGGAATCCCTGATACGGTTATATTAATTCTTAACAGCGCATTTAGCGGTCACGCAGTTGTTGGCGGTTTTCTTGGTGCGGGAATGAAAGAAGCTATTAGATTTGGAATTGCTCGCGGACTTTTTTCTAATGAATCCGGTTTGGGAAGTGCGCCAATAGTTGCCGCCGCGGCACAAACAAAAAATCCTGTTCGTCAGGCATTGGTTTCTTCAACAGGCACATTTTGGGATACTGTTGTTGTTTGTGCAATTACAGGATTGGTAATTGTAAATTCCGGCGAATGGGTAAAAGGACTTTCAGGAGCGGCATTAACAAAACAAGCATTCAGTGATTTTCATATTATCGGACCGATTGTGTTAACGCTTGGTTTACTAACCTTTGTTTTTTCTACAATACTTGGATGGTCTTATTACGGCGAAAAAGCCGCAGAATATCTTTTCGGAAATAAAGTTATAAAACCGTACCGCTATCTTTGGGTAATGTTTGTTATGATTGGCTCTGTTATGTCTTTAAATGTTGTCTGGACTTTTGCTGATATTACAAACGCATTAATGGCAGTACCAAATCTTGTTTCATTAATTTTGTTAAGTGGAGTAGTAGCAGCGGAAACAAAAAAATATCTTTGGGAAGATAAGCTTGATGAAGAGGGGGAATAATTTAAAGCTATAGCAGCATTCTCGTTTTAATTGTTTCCGGAATTGCTTTTAGTTCCTTCATTATCTCATCAGAATTATTTTTCTGATCGATATCAATTATTACATAACCGATTTGTGCATCCGTTTGCAGATACTGCGATGCAATATTAAGTTTTCGTGAGGTAAATACTTTGGTTATTTTATTTAAAACTCCGGGCTGATTTTTGTGAATGTGCAGATATCGTTGCTTATTTAAGTTTGGCGTTAGCGCAACTTCCACAAAGTTTGTTGCACCTATAGTTGTTCCAACATCACAATACTTAACAAGCTTTTCTGAAACTTCAAGCGCAATGTTTGCCTGTGCCTCTGATGTACTGCCGCCAATGTGCGGAGTTAAAATTACATTCGGGAATTTTTGGAGCACATTTTGAAAAGAATTTTTATTTGAATTCGGCTCTTCCGGAAAAACATCTATCGCAGCACCGGCAAGATGTTTTTCTTCCAATGCTTTTGCTAAATCATTAATTACAACAACAGAGCCACGAGCAGCGTTTAATAAGTATGATCCCTTCTTCATTAAATGCAATTCCTTTTTACCGATCATATTTTTTGTCAGCTCGGTTTCGGGTACGTGAAGAGTAACAATATCAGAAATTGAAAGAAGCTCTTTTAAGCTTGTACAGGATTTTGCATTGCCAAGATTTAATTTTTTTTCAACATCATAGTAATAAACATTCATTCCCAATGCCTCTGCAAGCACAGAAACCTGCGAGCCAATGTGTCCGTATCCAACAATTCCTAAATTTTTTCCTCTAACTTCATAGGAGTTTGAAGCATCTTTAAGCCAAACACCATTGTGAGCGGAATAATTTTTTTCAGGAATGCCGCGAATAAGAAAAATGCATTCAGCAATTACAAGCTCAGCAACAGAACGTGTGTTTGAAAACGGCGCATTAAAAACCGGTATGCCTTGCAGTTTTGCCGCAGTTAAATCAACTTGATTTGTGCCAATACTGTAACAGCCAATGGCAAGAAGTTTATTTGCATGTTTAAGTATATCGCTGGTAATATTTGTTTTAGATCTTATTCCAAGTAAATGCACATTTTTAATTTTTTCAATCAACTCTTTGGGTTCAAGCGAACTCTCCTGGTATTCAACTGTGTAATATTGATTGTTGTTAAAAAGTCGTGAAGCATTGTTATGCAATCCTTCTAACAGAAGTATTTTTATTTTTTCTTTTGAAAGGGATAAAGATTTTTTTGTATTAATCATATTTAAATTTGACTTGTTAAAAATATAGATGATTTGTGAGTGATAATTAATTAACTAAAACTGACCATGTAAATAATTGTAAAATATCTTTTGCAAAAATTATTTACGTCTGTTACTATAAATCAAATGCTGTATTGTAAAGCCAGGCTAAAAAAGTTTCAAAGAAAAAGTCGTAAACAAATCCTCAGAAAAGCACAACGAAAGCACCAAGCCGGCTAAAAGTAAATCCAAAAAATTAAAAGCTAACTTTTAAAACGAATCACCTTTGGAATCTACAAGTAATAGTCAACAAAGTGTTAACGAAAAAATTTATCCAACCATTATCCCAAAGACTCTTCTTCTAAAATCCAAAACATGCTTACGTTTTTCTATAACAAAAATTACTCATTTATCTTTTCAATCTCTACAATCTTGTTTTTACCTTAATACATAATATCAAATATAAGCCCGGTGGTTGCTATAACCGAGCCAGCAAATTGATAAATAATTAGATTACCTAAAATAACATTTCGGATAATTGTTTATCCCTTCTTATTGATAATGACGCAAAGAATTTTTAAGTTTATTCACAACTCATTCTAAATGTGTCTCAATCATAAACTATCAGGAGGTCTAAAATGAAAATTCTTTTTACAATTTTCCTGTTCTCGTTTTCTTCTCTAATTTATTCACAGGATGTACGTGTTGAAAAACCAATTTACCATCAACATGAAGTGGGAGATTGGGGTACGGATAATTTACTACTCGACTTTGAACCAATCGGACAGCTCTCGGGAGTGCAAAGTTCATCTGGAGTTATATACGTTGCAGTTAATGATACTCTTTCAACTTCAAACTTAGGGCTTATCATTTTGACTTCAACAGATAATGGGGATTCATGGAGCTCATTCGGCACCGGTATTACTTATCGCGGTTATTATGATTATATCAAACTTGTAAAAAGTGGATTGGATTCAGTTTATTGTTTTTTCCAGATTGGAGAGGAAATTTTTAGCTGGAATTTTCTCAATGGAAACTTTAACACATTCCCTTTTTCCGGTTATAGATCATTTGATGTAGTCGCTTCTTCGACAGGTAATTTATATATGTTTGTTGATTCGCTCGCAACAAATCATATACTAAGATACAGTTCAGTTAACGGAGGCTCAAACTGGGGATCAAGAGGCAATGTTACTTCCGCAGGCGCCCATCCTAAAATGTGTATGTCTGGCACAGGTGATACCTTGATAATGAATTACTACGGACCTATACTTGCCGATACTTCCACATCAGTTATACGTCAGGCAAGGTACCGCGAAACCGGCGTTGGTGTGCTTACTTCAACAGGCTTTATAGATGTTGCTACGGATAATTCATCAAAGACTGAATATTTATCTGCAATGAATAACGGCGAATCATGGTTTGTTTATACTTCAGGGACAACAGGCGCAAGAGATATTTATGGTCGTAAAAGTATAAATAATGGATTATCATACGATCCACCAATGTTGCTTGCAGGAAATGTGAATACTGATGAATACTGGTTTGATTTACGGCACTACGTTGATACAGGAGCAGGTGGAGGCTTTGATTTTTTATTTTACTCAGATAGTGCGCAGTCAGGAGTCGGCACATTAGAATCAGATAAATTACTATACGCAAGCGTGCCGTATGGCTCAACAACATTTTCAGCTTCAGAGATGATAAACGAGTATCCCTTAGTGTATTCTGCCAATATGTATTCACCTAAATTAATTTCGATCAATGTTCCCTTAAGAGATGTGTCGGCGGCGTATGTTGGTGAAACAGGCGCAAACAAGAAAGTATTTTTTGATAAACTTAGCAGAATTATTCCAGTAGAATTAATTTCTTTTAAAGCTCTTACAGATGGAAGAAATATACAGTTGGACTGGACAACTGCATCGGAACAAAACAATAGTGGTTTTGAAATCCAGAAAAAAAATAATGATGTTTGGGAAAAAATAGGATTTGTTGCCGGAAGCGGAACAACAACAGAATACAAATCATATTCGTTTGTTGATGAAAATCTTAGCGAAGGAAAATATTTTTATAGACTAAAACAAATAGACTTCTCCGGAAGCTATGAATATTCCGATGCTATTTCCGCTGATATCACAATTCCATCAGTTTATTCTTTGGAGCAAAATTTTCCAAATCCGTTTAATCCTTCAACTGTAATAAAATATTCGATCGCTGATGAAAGTTCAGTTAAGTTATTGATATATAACTCGATTGGTGAAAAAGTAAGCGAGCTTATTAATAAAACACAATCAGCCGGGGATTATGAATTAAAGTTTGACGGCAGCAAATTATCATCGGGAATATATTTCTATTCACTCGAAGCCAATTCACTAATTGGTAAAAGAGATTTTAAAAGTATAAAGAAGATGATCCTTGTCAAGTAATTTCATCTTATTTATTATGATGAACAGATCTAAAGTGTGATGCAATAAAAAATGCGGAAGATATTTTCCGCATTTTTTATTCTTTTGTAATATCTACTTATTTCTTCTTTCAATTTCCACAACTTTATTTCTTCTATGATCCATAACGCCAATCATAAGTCCAGCAGTTACAACAATAGCACCGGCAACTTGATATCCGGTAACATCCTTGCCGAACAATAACATAACAAATGGAAGCAGAGCCAACCACACATTTGTATAGGGAACCCAAAAGTGTGCAGAAAATTTTGAGAGTCTAAAAAATCCAAAACTGTAAATATATCCGGTAAACCCTGCTGCAATAACAAAAAGTATCGGAAGCCAGTTATTAGGAATTATGCTTCCATCAAACAAAGAAAAGAACTGATGATATTCTGTGGCTTTAATAATCTCTTTTATTTTTACTTCTTCGTTTTCAGAAACATCAGACTTCAAAACATAATTGTTATCTGCCTTAGTATAATAACTAAGCAAATATTCTTTTTTGTCTTCGTCAACTTTATTAAGAACTCTTGTTTCAAACTTGGAAGAGGTGACACTATCGGGCATATTTGCATTCATCATATTGCCGACAATTGGAATAATAAAAATTGCCGAGGTAATAAAAATCATTTTCCATATCTCGCGCCATAAAACAAGTGCATTTGGTCCAACACCGGTTAGGGCTGTTTGAACTGTTTTATTATTTAAAACTTGTTGAGAAAGTAAACATCCATTGATAATTAAAATCCAGATAATAGCGTTCGTATCAAGTGCACTATGATTGTCTTGTGCAAAACCTAAAAGCCATGGAAGATTAGGTATTGCAAGTCCTATAATTACGAGAAAAATACCAATCCAATGTTCTTTACGTATAGAGGCATTAAAAAGTATCTTACCAAAGAATGGAAGAAAGGCGAGGTAAACATTTACATAAGGCGCAAAAATATGCGGCGAGTAATTTTTGGGAAGATAGAAGAAACCGATATTTTCTATTACGCCGGTAAAAGCACAAACAATAATTGTAGATAATGAGAGAGCACCGGGCCACAAATACTTTACTTTTTTACCCCGAACAAGTTCGGAAATTACTGCAATAACAACCCAAAGAAGTTTTGAAATTTCCCGCCACCAAGTCATCACACCGGCAGAAACATCAACCCTGCTGCCGCCTGTATATTTAGGCTGATTAGCCATCCAGTTTAAAACGTATTGCCCACCAAGCCCGCCATTAATTATGGAAAGCCAGATAATCAGTATAATCCATTCCACAGAAGTGTTCTTTCTCTATTGTGTTTTATTTTAAAACTTGAGGCAGCAAAGTTAAAGAATTTATTTTTGTAAATCAGTTACAGTGCTGTAATTTTCCACTTCACTATTTAGATTAAAATATT
>JAGOXU010000260.1 GCA_018059515.1 Ignavibacterium sp. | reverse complement strand
CCCCTTAAGGGAGAGCCGGAGAGGGGCTTTTTATTAATGCGTGAATTAATCTATTTAACTGTTGTTCTTCCTTTGGTTGGATTTTTAATCAATGGAATTTTTGGCAGTAAAATTAAAAATGAAAAAGTAATTGGAATCATCGGTAGCGGTGTAATTGGCTTATCATTCCTAATCGCATTAGGAGCCTTCTTTGAAACACTTGGACTTCCGGTTGACCAAAGACAAAAAATAGTTACGCTTTTTAGCTGGTTACACGTTGGAAATCTAAATGTAAGTTTTGCATATCAAGTCGATCAACTTTCACTTGTAATGGCTTTAATCGTTACCGGAGTTGGGTTTATAATCCACGTTTACTCAATCGGATATATGCACGGCGATAAAAGTTTTTGGAGATTTTTTGCATATATGAATCTTTTCATTTTTGCAATGATGAATCTTGTACTTGCTGATAATTTTGTCCTTTTATTTTTAGGTTGGGAAGGCGTTGGACTTTGTTCTTATTTATTAATTGGATTTTGGTACGATAGAAAATTTGAAAAATCTACAACTGCTGATGCCGGTAAAAAAGCTTTTATAGTAAATAGGATTGGTGATTTTGGATTTTTACTCGGAATGTTTTTAATCTACATGACTTTTGGAAGCCTGAACTTTAACGAAGTTTTCTCACGAGCAGTTTCATTCAATGTCTCAACTGCAACATTTGGATTTATTGCACTATTTTTATTTATCGGCGCAACCGGTAAATCCGCACAAATTCCTTTATTCGTTTGGCTGCAGGATGCGATGGCTGGTCCAACTCCTGTTTCAGCACTTATTCATGCTGCTACAATGGTTACAGCAGGAGTTTATATGGTTGCAAGAACTTCAATCATTTTTGCAAGTGCGCCCGATATTTTGATGGTTGTTGCAATTATCGGAGCATTAACAGCTTTCTTTGCTGCTACAATCGGAATCGTACAAAACGATATTAAGAAAGTTTTGGCTTATTCAACCGTATCACAACTTGGATATATGTTTTTAGCAATGGGTGTTGGTGCTTTTTCTGCGGGAATTTTTCACGTAATGACTCATGCATTTTTCAAAGCTCTTTTATTCCTCGGTGCTGGCTCAGTAATTCATGCAATGCACGAGGAACAGGATATTCAAAAGTACGGTGGATTAAAAAAATATATGCCCAGAACTTATCTAACTTTTTTAATTGCAGCTCTTGCTATTTCCGGAATTCCACCTCTCTCAGGATTCTTTAATAAAGATGAAATTCTTTGGTACTCGTATGCGAACGGAAATTTATTCTTTTGGATTTTAGGAGCAGGCACAGCATTAATGACCGCATTTTATATGTTCCGTCTTTACATCCTAACTTTTGAAGGTAAAGAAAGATTCGGGCAGGATAAACATCCACACGAGTCTTCAGCACTTATGACGATTCCATTAATGGTTCTTGCATTTCTCGCAGCCGTTGGTGGATTTATTGGAATACCGGAAATATTTTCAGGTGAACATGGAAATCAATTCCATAATTTCTTAGCACCGTTATTTAAAGATGCAGACAGAAAACTTGCGACTTATAATATTCACTCACACTTTGAGGAAATTGTGTTGATGGTTCTGTCCGTAGCGTTTGCTGTAAGTGCAATCTGGTTTGCCCGATATGTATATCTCAAAAAACCATCCATTGCAGTTAATACCGCAAATAAGTTTAAAGGAATTTACAATCTATTATGGAATAAATATTTTGTGGATGAAGCTTACGATGCGGCAATTGTAAATCCAATCTTACAAACTTCCCGCTCTTTTTTATGGAAGATTGCCGACAATAAAATTATTGATGGTGTTGTAAACGGAACGGCAAAAATTGTAGATGTTATTTCAATCAACATCAGAAAATTACAAACAGGCATTGCACAGTTTTACGCATTAGTAATGATGCTCGGGATTGTAGCTGCTTTATTCTGGATAATTTTAAGTTTATAAAATGGAACAAAACTCTTTGTTAACATATTTAATTTTAATTCCGTTAATCGGTTCATTTTTGATTTTATTTATCAAGAAAGAACAGGCAAATCTTGTTCGATATGCCGCATTAGGAATTTCTACAATTGCATTTTTGCTTTCGCTTGTAATTTATTTCCAATTTGATTCTGCAAATTCAGATTTTCAGTTCATAAACAAAATCGAGTGGATAAAAGGATTAAACATTCATTATCACGTCGGTGTTGATGGAATGTCTTTGCTTTTAGTTTTATTAACAACGTTTCTAACTCCGTTAACATTACTTTCAAGCTGGTCAAGCATCGAAAAAAAAGTTAAAGAGTTTTCATTCTTCTTTTTGATGCTCGAAGTTGGAATGCTTGGCGTATTTATTTCTTTGGATTTATTTCTGTTTTACATTTTCTGGGAAGCAATGTTAATTCCAATGTATTTTATAATTGGAATTTGGGGCGGCAAAGAAAGAATTTACGCAGCAGTTAAGTTTTTTATTTACACAATGTTCGGCAGTTTGTTAATGCTTGTTGCAATTGTTTGGCTTGCTGTTTATGCAATTGGACCTTTAGGATATTTTACAACAAACCTAATTGAACTTTATAAAATTGCACCGCAAATTCCTATGGATATTCAAATCTGGATGTTCGTGGCATTTGCATTTAGCTTTGCGATAAAAGTTCCGCTGTTTCCATTACACACCTGGCTGCCTGATGCTCACGTTCAAGCGCCAACAGCAGGCTCTGTAATACTTGCCGGCGTTTTACTTAAAATGGGAACTTACGGTTTACTAAGATTTAATCTTCCGCTTTTTCCTGAAGCATCAATCGCAGCCGCACCATACATTTCAATCTTAGCCGTAATAGG
This sequence comes from Ignavibacterium sp., assembly GCA_018059515.1. Taxonomy (GTDB): domain Bacteria; phylum Bacteroidota; class Ignavibacteria; order Ignavibacteriales; family Ignavibacteriaceae; genus IGN3. The sequence continues at coordinate 1,297 of JAGOXU010000260.1, read as the reverse complement.
AATTATTTACGGCGCACTCGTTGCTATGGTTCAAACAGATGTTAAAAAACTTGTTGCATATTCTTCAGTTTCACATTTAGGTTTTGTTGTGCTTGGCATTTTTGCAATGACTCAGGAATCTATTCAAGGCGCAGTTATACAAATGATAAATCATGGTTTATCAACGGGCGCATTATTCCTTTTAGTGGGAATTATTTATGAAAGAACTCACACTCGTGAAATTGCCGACTACGGCGGAATTGCAAAACTTGTTCCTGTTTTTTCTTTTGCCTTAATGTTTGCTTCGCTTTCATCTGTAGGTTTGCCTGGCTTAAATGGATTTGTTGGTGAGTTTTTAATTCTTCTCGGTGCGTTTCAATCGCCAATATTAAATAGCTGGTGGTTTACGGTCTTTGCAGCAAGCGGAGTAATTTTTGCGGCTATTTATTTATTGTGGATGTATCAGCGAGTTGTTTTTGGTCAGGTAACAAATCAAAAACTTGTTGGAATAAAAGATATGAACGAAAGAGAAATTTTTGTTCTCGTTCCGATTTTTATTCTTATTGTATGGATAGGCATTTATCCGTCAACATTCTTAAAAGTTTCAGAAAAATCATCAGCCAAAGTGGTAAAACAAATTTACAATCCTGTAAAAGTTAATCCGTTGCAGCTTGGTTCAAATCAAACAACAAAGTAATGAAGTTATAAAAAGATAAAACTATAATGTTTAATAACGCTCAAGAATTTTTTAATGTACTTCCGCCAGTAATAATTGGTGTGGGAATTATTATTTCACTTTTAATTGAAATGTATTCTAAAAAAAGTGAAACAATTCTTCCATGGTTTTCCGTACTGATATTTTTAGCTGCAGGATTACACTCTTTATATTACACAGGGGATGTTTCAATCGTATTACAGAATATGCTTGCAACCGGCGGTAATGTAAATATCTTTTATGCAATCTTTACGCTCGGTGCTGCAGTTGTTTGCTTGCTCTCTGTCGATTATACAAAGAAATACGGAATGCATTTTGGTGAATATTATATACTCGTTCAATCATCCGTTCTGGGTATGATGCTGATGGCTGGCGCAAAGGATTTATTTGTAATTTTTCTCGGTTTAGAATTAATGTCAATTCCGTTTTACATTCTTGCCGGAATTAATCGTAAGAAACTAAATGCTAACGAAGCCTCTCTAAAATATTTTTTACTCGGAGCATTTGCAACAGGATTTATTGTTTATGGAATTGCACTTATCTACGGAAGCGCACACACAACTTCTATCGATTTTATAACTGCAAACTTTACAGAGCTTACAA
>JAGOXU010000079.1 GCA_018059515.1 Ignavibacterium sp. | reverse complement strand
GCATTGAGGGCAAAATTGTATCTTACCGCAAATCGTGCAGCTTTTAATCAACTGGAAAATCTCAAAGTTTCTTTCGCTATGAAATTTTAAGAAATATAACTAGACGCATCAGGTTGCGTAAGGTGAGTTAGTAAATTTTAATTTATCAGACACTTGGATACTAAGCAGTTTTTGGACATATACAAGCGGCTTACCTGCAACACCAGCGATAGGAAAATTTTTGCGTGGAAATGACTACCTAAATAATCACTATGGGTATCCAACTTTAATCGATTACGAAGGAAGAGTGTGGGAAATTATCGAAGGTAGAAAAAATTCAATTCGATTAAGTGATTTTAGCAGATTGGATTTAGGGATTACAGGTAATTTTCTTTGGGGCAAAGTAATGATTAAACCTTACCTTCAGGTTCTAAATGTTTATAATAGTTTTAACCCTTACTTTTACTCTGCATCTGGCAATGATACCTCAATAAGCGATGGTGAAGATAGAGGCTCATTTGTTATTCCAACTATTGGAGTCACAGTTGAATTCTAAATTGAAACAAAGAATTACATTAGTGATCATTTTATTTGCAATCATTTTTACTGCCTGTGAAAACTTGAATGAGCCAGGTGAACCAAAATATAAACACAGTATTTTATTTAAACTAAATAGCGGAATAAGTAAACAACGATTTTATATATACAATGTGGCACCATTAGCAGAGAATTCATATGGTTATCTAAAACAATATGATAAATATTTTGATCCAGGCGCTCAAATATCAATTGAATCAGATGGTATTGAAGTAGTGGATTTTTACGTAGAATCTGATTCGCAAAATATTCGTTATTATACTTCAGATAGTTTTAATGTTCTTCCAGGCAAGGAATATCATTTGAGTATTAATGTTGGAAATGAGTTGATCTCTGGAACAACAAATGTTCCAGAAACTTTTAGTATAATTTCGCCAGTAGAAAATCAGGTAATTCGATACAATAACAATGAACTAAAAGTGAATTATAAATGGACCAAAAGTATAAACTCTTATGGTTATCAAATCCAGATCAGTTATGCATATATATTTGGTGGAATAATATATGAGAATAATTTTCCTTTTAGCGATAATATATCAGATACGTTGTATATTTATAAAACTTATCTGGAACCCGTTGACACTGTGTATTCTATAATTTCTGCATACGATAAAAATTATTTTGATCATATCTATCGCGGTAAGGAAAGTGCTGGAATTGAAGGTGCATATGGTTATTTTGGTTCAACTGTTTATCTCCAGAATCGTTTTATCGTTAGATGAGGGATTTAAATAGTGTTTTGATTATTTTTTAAAAAGGTAAACTTATTTTACTTTTCAATATTATTGCATTAGCATTTCAATAAAATATGTGATTGTGAATTTATATCATTTAGCTGGATATGTTAAAATTAAAAAGAAAACCAACGCATCCTGGTGAAATATTAAACGAAGAGTTTCTTAAACCATTAGAAGTATCACAAACACTTTTAGCAGAAGCAATTGGTGTATCATTCAGAAGTGTAAATGAACTTGTTAATGAAAAAAGAAATCTAAGTTCAGAAATGGCAATAAAACTGTCTAAGTATTTTGGTACGTCACCGGAGTTATGGCTTAATCTACAAACACAATATGATATTTATCATGTTTCCAAATATATAAGTAAAGAATTGAATCAAATAAAACCGTATTCAAGATAGTATCTCACAATGTTTAAAGTAGGAAAAATTGAAATAGAAAAGGCAATCCTTCTTGCGCCAATGGAAGATGTAACGGACATTTCTTTCCGTTTGATTTGCAGAGAACTTGGAGCTGATGTTGTTTATACAGAATTTGTAAACTCCGAAGGATTGATTCGTTCAAATCAAAAGACTCACAATAAATTAAAAATTATTGAAGAAGAACGACCTGTTGGAATTCAGATTTACGGTGGCAGTATAGAATCAATGGTTGGTGCTGCAAAAATTGCTGAAGCTGAAAATCCTGATATGATTGATATTAATGCCGGCTGCTGGGTTAAAAATGTTGTTGGCTGCGGCGCAGGTTCTGCTTTGTTAAAAGATATTCCTTATCTAACAAAACTTGTAAAATCTGTTGTTGATTCAGTCTCACTTCCCGTAACTGTAAAAACAAGAATTGGCTGGGATAATAATTCAATTCAAATTGTGGAAATTGCAAAACGACTTGAAGATGTTGGGATACACGCTTTAACTGTTCATTGCAGAACACGTGTGATGGGGCATAGCGGCAACGCTGATTGGAGTTGGATTCCGAAAGTTAAAGAAGCTGTTTCGATACCAATCGCTCTAAATGGAAATGTTATGGATGCTAGCGATGTTAAACAAGCTTTTAATGAAACCAATGCTGATGCTGTTATGATTGCGCGCGGTGCGATTGGAAATCCCTGGATTTTTCTTGAAGCCAAAGAGCTATTAGGAAAAGGATACATCTCAACAAAAATTGATGATGAAATGAAAATAAGTACTTGTTTGCGTCATTTGGATTTAGCAATCGGAGTAAAGGGTGAACGCAGAGCAGTAATTGAACATCGAAAATTCTATTCCGGTTATCTAAAGGGCATGCACCACGCATCAAAAATTAGGAATGAACTAATGCAATATTTAGAGTACAATCCTGTGCGAGATGTTTTGTTAAGATATTTAGATGAACTAAAAAAACTTGAGTACTCACTGTAATTTTATTTTGTGAAACTTCGTGAATTAGAGGTTTTGTGGCAAATATTTTAGTTTTTTTTGCCACAAAAACACAAATGCACTAATCACACAAGTTCAGTGCATTATTTAATTATTATCCTAAAAAAGAATTACTAAAACATTTTTGATTTCCCAACTAACACATAAATTTGCAAGAATTATTTCTACAATTTTTGTTCCTCCTATTTTTACATTAATAGTTTATTTAATCTTTGCGTATGAATTAGAAATTGAATCCTTTAAAAGCGCAGCAACAATTTTAATCGCACTTGTGTTTGGATTTATCGCACCAATTGCTCTTTTTCTAATACTTAGAAAAAAAGGTAAACTTGCTGATCAGGATGCTTCCATTAAAGAAGAAAGAACATTTCCTTTTTTAATTGCAATTGGGTTTTATTTATTGGGATTGATATTAATGATTAAGTTCAATCTAAATATCATTTCAATCGCTTTTTGGTTTTGTTATATTTCTAACACGATAATTACAATTATTATAAACAAGTTTTGGAAAATTAGCGCTCACGCAATGGGTGCTGCTGGACCATTTGCTGCTGTTTTTTTTGCTTTTGGATGGATTGGATTTATTTTATTACCTATTGTGATTCTTGTTGGATGGTCAAGAATAAAATTGAAATGTCATAATCCTTCTCAAGTTGCTGCTGGAACTTTTTTAGCTTTCATTTCGGTTTATGTTCAAGTGTTTTTAATTACTAAATACTTTACAACTTAATTTTGATAATAATTTAATATTCAATTTATTTTTTATGATAATCTTCACACGGATAACTACCAAACTTGATTAAGTTTGCTGTATAAAAATTTTACGGATAAATTAATGATAAATCAACATCAACGTACATTTAAAGAAGAAGCTGAAAAAGCAAATAAAGATATAGGTAAAAGACCCGATTGGTTAAAAGTAAGATTACCAATAGGTGAAAATTATTCGGATGTTAAAAATATTATGCGCAAACAAAAACTTAACACTGTTTGCGAAGAAGCAAGATGCCCGAATATTTCAGAATGCTGGAATCATCGCACAGCAACTTTTATGATTCTTGGCGATACTTGCACAAGAAGCTGCGGTTTCTGTAATATTAAAGTTGGAATACCGAATGAGCTTGATATTGAAGAACCAAAACGTGTTACTCAATCTGTGATTGAATTAAATTTACGCCACGTTGTTATTACTTCTGTGAACAGAGATGAGTTGAAAGACGGTGGAGCAACTATATTTAAAGAGTGCGTTAGATTAATTCGTGAACAAAAACCAGATTGTACAGTTGAAATTCTTATACCCGATTTTAAAGGTGACGAAGAATCATTTAAAATAATTATGCAAAGCCCACCTGATATTTTAAATCACAATATGGAAACAGTTCCAAGAATTTATCATGCCGTTCGTCCTCAAGCAAAGTACGAACGAAGTTTAGATTTGATAAAATGGTTTAAATCAAATAATCTAAAAACCAAAAGCGGAATTATGGTTGGAATAGGTGAAAAGCCGGAAGAGGTTTTAGATTTGATGAAAGATTTGGTTAAAAGTGGTTGCGATATCTTAACAATTGGGCAGTATTTACAACCGACTAAAATGCATTTACCGGTTGATAGATTTGTAACTCCGGATGAATTTAAAATGTACAAAGAAGAAGGTTTAAAAATAGGATTCAAAATTGTAGAATCCTCACCGCTTGTGCGCAGTTCATATCATGCAGATCAACATGCAAGAGCTATTTTTACTGTGGATTAGTTTTTAGTAATACCTTCCACATTAACAGAACTTTTTAGAATCGTATCTTTAATGATAAGAATCATAAACAACCTAATATTAAAACAATTTTAGGTAATTTACATTTTTACATAGCCTCTAAGTCGAGAGGTTAATATTACTTATTGTCAGTCTTCTACTTCGCTCAGACTGACGAATAAACTTTAGGCTAAAAGCTCTGTAGAGTTGAATTACCACACAATTTCTAAGAGAATTAATAACCGTTTTTTAAAAACAATTTCATTTATTCTTAACATTAATCTTCTTATTTTAACACTTCAAAATTCACACAAGTTTACTATTTAAATTTTTTTACTTAATGAAATTAAAATCTACTCTCGCTATTATTCTGTTGCTTTTTACTTTTTCAATTCCCTCAATTGCACAAGAAAATCAATACAATCTTAACAAAATATTGGATGATGATAATTCCAAATTTACTAATGTTGGTAATATCGCATTAACACTTACAAATTTTGGAATGTACGGCAATGGTTTTTCACTTTGGCCTAATCAACCAAGCTGCGAGTATCCAATTGGAAGCGGAATAGAGCACTTGTTTGGCGGAGGTTTGTGGGTTGGTGGAATTATCAGAGGAGGCAACAATGAACCATTTGTTACTACTGCTTCAATAGATGCTTCATCACTTTCGGCGGGAAGAAATGCAGGTTTTGAGTTCACAAATAAAGCGGGGCAAAAAATAATCGAGCGTTCATCATTATTCGATTCTCCATTATACAGTCCAGCCGCAATTTCACATCAGGATTTTATTGCAGATTATACAGATTCCAACATAGTTTATTTAAATGGTGAACCAATTGCGGAACACCATCCGCTTGGTATTGTTGTTCATCAAGAATCATATGCGTGGGATTTTGCGTTTGCAAATTTCTTCGTGATTATGAATTATACAATCAAAAATGCTTCGGATAAATATATTGATAGCTTATTTATTGGCTTATGGACGGATACAGTTGTTAGAAATACAAAAATTACCGGAAGACCATCCGGAAGCGCATTTTATTCGCATGGTGGTAATGGTTATAATGATTCAATAAAAATAGCTTATGAATATGATTCCGATGGAGATCCCGGTTACACGGACAGTTATGTTGGAATTCAGTTTCTTGGCTCAGAGCCTAAATTGGAAGACAAAATATTTGTAAATAATGATTCATTACCTACTGCTAATTTTGTTAGCTGGAATCATAACAGTTCCGATCCATCATTCTTCACACCTTCAAATGATTTACAAAGATATAACAAAATGCACGGTTATTTTGATGCAGGTAATAGTCAAAGATGGAAAGATCCAATTAACCCTGTATCATTCAAAGTGCCGTCAAACAGATCAATGTTATTATCTGCAGGAAATTTTAGAAGCTTGGCACCTAAAAGAGATTCAATAGGTATTGCTGGCGATACAATTAAAGTAATGGATTCAATAAATGTTGTGTTTGCAATTGTTTGTGCAAAAAAATATGGTAATGAACTTGCCTCCTTAGATAATGAAGAACAAAAAACTAATCTTTACACAAATGCAGATTGGGCGTTGCGCGCATATTTTGGTGAGGATAGAAACAGAAATGGAATTCTTGATCCAAACGAAGATTTAGATGGCGATGGAAAAATTACAAGATATATTCTACCAACTCCGCCAACCACACCAAAAGTAAAAGTAATTCCCGAAAGCCAAAAGGCTACTATCTATTGGGATAGAAGAGCCGAATTTTCAATTGATCCGATTTCCGGTAAGCAGGATTTTGAAGGTTATAAACTTTACAGAACACAAGCTGGATTTGATTTAACTCAATCACAAAATCTTCTAAACTCATTAGTAGTTCTTGCTGAGTTTGACAGCACAGGAAACGATGTTGGATTTAATACCGGCTTTTCTGCTGTTAGATTGGATGAGCCTGTTACTTTTCCTAATGATCAAACAGAGTATTATTACAAATTTGAAATACCAAATCTTTTAAATGGCTGGCAATATGTTTTTTCTGTTTCTGCTTTTGATGAAGGCGATCCTGTGAATGAACTTGAGATTTTAGAATCCAGTCCTTTAGCTAATTATGAAAGAGTAATTCCGGGAACACCTGCTGTTGAAGAAGAGAACGCCGAGATTGGAGTTTATCCAAATCCATATTACGGAAATGCTGTTTGGGATGGCAGTGCTGAAAGATTAAGAAAAATTTATTTTTTTAATCTGCCTGCAGAATGTGAAATAACAATTTACACACTTGCCGGAGATATTGTTAAAAAGATTTATCACGATGCAGCAAGCAATGGCTCCGATATTCGTTGGTTCCAAAATTATGCAAGCGATAATAAACAAAAATTTGCAGGCGGTGAACATGCATGGGATCTTGTTACAGATAACGATCAAGCTATTGCAACCGGATTATATTTGTTCACTGTAAAAAATAACAAAACTGGTAATATCAAAACTGGAAAATTTTTAATTGTTAAATAAATAGGAGACTAAAATGAAAGTTAAATTTTTTACACTTTTTGCTGCTATGTTCATTCTTTCAATGAACATTTTTGCACAGGAATATCCGCTTGTTACTTTACAGGATATTCAACAAGTACCGGATTCTTTACTTGGTACCGATCCACCATCAGTATTAAACGGTGATACAGTTAGAGTAAGAGGCATTGCGCTTGTAAGTACTGTTATTGATCCAGATACTAATCGCGGAGTTATTATTTCTGCGGGTGCAAGATGGTCAGGTTATATTCAAGATCCGGAAAGTAATTTATGGGGCGGATTGAATATAATTCAGAATGATACCAACGGAGCTGCACAAGGTACTTTTTATGATTTAGTTGATAGTGCAGACATTGTTGAGCTTACCGGAATTGTAACAGAATACAATACAACAACAGAATTAATATTAATTACAGCACCTCAGCCGATACCGGTTCAAATATTGGAATCGCGTCCTAATCGTCCTGCTCCAATAGAACTAGAACTTTCAGATTTATTCACTTCAACTGGCGGATATAATTATGATGCTGAAAAATACGAAGGGATGATGGTTAAATTTCACAACATCATTGTATCTGATAGAAATTCAAATGGTAATTTTAAGATAAATGATTTTGACGGTCACTCGGCTTTTATTTATAATCAATCAAGATATTTTAAAACAGGTTCAGCAGGTATTATCCCAGGTTATCAACCACCATTAAACGGTTCTTATCTTGAATATTTAACTGGAATAGTTACAACAAGAACAGATGGGTATTATATAGTTCCTGTATATCCGGGTGATATTGGTCCAGTTTTACAAAGCCCACCCATTACAACAAATATCAGAAGAGATATTGTTGAAGTAACTTCAAATCAACCTGTAGAAATATCAGCATCAATTGAAGATTTGGATGGTACTGTTACGGAGGCAAGAGTTTATTATTCTGTTAATCAAGGTGCAAAAGATTCAGTTCAAATGACATTTTCTGCAAATGATCAATTATATAAAGCTACAATACCCGGTGTAGCACTTGATTCCGCATTAGTAGATTTTTACGTCTGGGCAAAAGACAATGAGGGTTTGGTAAGCCTTACTCCTGTTGATACTGTTAAACAGAAGTATTTTTATTTAGTGCTTAACAGACCATTAGAAATTCAAGATGCCCAGTACAGCCCATTCGGCGGTGGTTACAGCGCTTATAATAATTATCGAATCAGTTTAACCGGTGTTGTTACATCTGATTCTTCGGACATAAAGGGATTTGGTTCTGCTGCTTTAAGAATATATATGCAAAATGGAGAAGGACCTTGGAGCGGAATCCAAATAGGAACCAGAGGTACAATGGGTACACAAGTTCTTAATTTACAAAGAGGAAATAAAGTTACTGTTACCGGCGTTATCAGAGAAGTATTTGATGTAACTGTGATAGATAGTTTATCTGCAATCACAGTTGTATCTCCTGTAAATCCATTACCAGATACGCACGTTTTAACAACAGGTGTTATTGGAACTGCCGGTAATAATGCAATCGGTAAAGAAGAGTGGGAGAGTGTTCTTGTTCAATACAATGATGTTACAATTACTGCATTAAGTGCTGATGGTACTTCCAACTTTGGTGAGATTTATGTTAGCGATGGATCCGGAAACACACGTGTTGAATTAGAAGAAGGAAATCATTCCTACCAAAACGGTACAAGACCTGAACGACCAATCAACGTTCAATTAGGTGCAACCTTTGATGCTCTAAAAGGTGTTCTGTATTATTCGTTTGGTAATTACAAATTAGTACCGAGAAAGAATGATGATTTTGTAAATTACACAGATGTAACTACTGAAAATAGTTTACCAACTGATTATTCAATTACACAAAATTATCCGAATCCATTTAACCCATCCACAACTATTTCTTACACACTTCCAAAGGAAGAAATGGTTACGATTAGGGTTTATGATATTTTGGGACAGGTTGTTAAAACACTTGTAAATCAAAGTCAATCAGCAGGTACACACAAGGTTAGTTTTAATGCAAATAATTTAACTACCGGAATTTATTTCTACAGTATTCAGGCTGGTAATTTCAATCAAGTTAAAAAGATGATGCTGCTTAAATAGATAAATTTAATTCCTCCTCGATTTAATTGAGGAGGAATTTTTTTAATTGTTTACGATCTGATATTATTTATTAATTAATAGTTACGCTTTTACATAAATGAAAAAAGTTTTACTTCTATTATCCATTATTTTTTCGTTAGGTCTTTTAATTTCCTGCGGAGAGGATTTTATTGATAATCCCGTAGGTAATAAACCGCCTGATACAAGCATTGCGCTATTCCCTGATTCCACAATTGCACCGCAGCCAAGCAGATTAAAAGTTGCATGGTGGGGTGATGATTCTGATGGATTGATTGTTGGTTTTTATTACTCGTGGGATGGAGTTACATGGACATTCACAGATAAAAATGAAATAATATTTTCATTACAAATCGGTGCAGCAGATACAACCTATGCGTTTAAGGTTTCTTCTGTGGATAACGGCGGTAATGGCATTTATGACAGCCGTGTTTTTCAAAATGGAATTGAGTACGGACCTGAACCATTTGTTGATGCCAATAATGATGGTGTTTATAATAATGGAGAAATATTTTTTGATATTGGATTGATCGATCCAACTCCTGCAACTTTAAACTTTCCACTTAAAAATACAGCGCCAACAATTAAATGGAATTTGTTAAGTACACTTCCTTCAGTTTCTTTTCCTGTAATGTCTTTTGGCTGGGATGCAGATGATCTTGATGGTGTTGGAACTATTCTTAATATCAACATTGCACTTAACGACACAAATGATGTAAATGGTATTGTATCATTAGATGGCAGCGTTAGAACCATTACGCTTAGAACTAAAGATTTTACATCTACAAATCCTTTGATGGATATATTGATCGAAGGAATCGAAACAAATATCTCGCCTGAAAAATTACTAGGTATTAAGTATGATGACTATAATAAATTCTATGTTCAAGCAGTTGATATTTCGGGCGCAAAAACTCCATTTATTTCTTTGCCCGATACCGGCAAAACCTGGTTTGTTAAAAAGCCTAAAGGTGATATTCTGATAGTGGATGATTATCCAACAATAGACGGCGCAGGCGCATTTTATGATGCTATGATGGATAGTTTAGGATTAAATAATAAGTATGATGTTTATGATCATTTCAATCAAAAACCGCCATACACAAACGTAACATTTTTGCAAACACTTAAATTATTTAAATATGTTTTATGGTACTCAGATAACAGTCCGTCATTGGATTTAGCATCTGCCTCAGTTCCAAGATTTTTAGATTCTGGCGGAAAGATTTTCTTTTCAATGCAGTTTCCGCAGACAGTTGATCCGGTTTTATTGCAGGGATTTTTACCAATCAATTCAGATAGCTTGTATTCCAGAAATTCTATTTCACAAAATACTATTGTTTCTGCCGATAGCACGGCTCCAGCCTATCCAACATTAACAACAACCGGAACAATATTTAGAGCCAAATCATTTTATCTAAATCCAAATGGTGCAATACCAATTTATTATTTCCCGAATAATGAAATGAACGGATTTGTTGGATTTTTCAATAATACAAAATCATTATTCTTTTATGGTTTGCCGCTAAACAAATCAAACGGCGGAGCAGCAAATGTTAAAAATCTTATGAGTAAAATCTTTTTTGAAGAATTTGGAGTAACACCATGAAAAAGATTTTTACAATCTTACTAATATTAATAAACTCACTATTAATCTATTCTCAAAGTGTTGGAAATCTAACCGGCACCATTAAGGATGCAGAAACCGGCGAAGCCTTGCCTGGTGTAAATGTTATTATTAAAGGTACATATTACGGTGCGGCGACTGATATAAACGGAAAATTTAAAATCAATAATATTTCTGTTGGAAGTTATAATGTTGATATTTCTTTAATCGGTTATAAAACTGTTCAATACACCGGTATTCAGATTGAAGCAGACAAAACAAAAGAACTAACAGTTAAACTTGAAGAAACTGTTTTAACTTTAGGGCAGGATGTTGTTGTTATTGGCGAGAAACCATTGATGGACGTTGAGGAAACTCAGAGTAGAAGAACAATTACCAAAGAAGATTTGGACGTTGCAGTAATTGAAAATATTGCCGATATCGTAACACAGCAATCAGGTGTTGTAAAATCTGATAATGCAATCCACATACGCGGAGGCAGATCTTATGAGAATGCATTTTTGTTAGATGGTGTTTCTGTGCAAGATCCATTAGCAGGTACAGGATTTGGTTTGCAGCTTTCTGCAAATGCAATTGAAGAAGTAGAAGTTATTACCGGAGGCTTTAATGCTGAATTTGGACAGGCTACTTCGGGAATTGTAAATGTTAAAACAAGAGAAGGCGGCGAAAGATATTCAGGATCAGTTACATACAAACGTGATAATCTTGGAGATCGGACATCTTACCATGTTTTTAATATCGATATTATGGAAGGTAATTTAAGCGGACCAGAACCTATTACTACATTTATTCTTCCTGCGATGGGATTAAAAATTCCCGGTGAAATTATTTTCTTCGGAAGTTTTTATACGGGTTTAACCGATGGCATTACTCAGGGTTATTATAAACCAACAGCAAATCAATTAAACTCATCTACATTTTACGGAACAAAGTTTGCACCAAAAGCTGAAAACAATTGGTTCTGGCTTGGTAAAATAACTTATAAATATTCTCCAACTTTGAAATTTTATTACTCGTTCAATCAATCGGTAAACATAAATCAAAACTCTCAATCGCTTCAATCAAACCTTGAATATATTGAGCCAAGTCCGGGTTATCAATATAATTTTCAAAATATTTTAGATGAAGCAAATACCTTTACGCATAATAATAAGTATCATTCATTTGGAGTTACTCAGACAGTAAGTCCAAAAATGTTTTATGAATTTAAGATAAATAGTTTTTACACTAATCTGCGTGCCGATGCAAATGGCAGAGATTGGTATTTATATAACGAGCCAAAAGATATCGTAAACTTTCCAATTGAATATTATAATATAAATAGAGATTCGATTGGTGTTATACCCGGCGATGGATTTTGGGATGTTGGAAATCCTTCAACCTGGCGAGATCATTATGTTCAAGAATGGTCTGTTCGCGGTGATCTTACAAACTTTTTTGATGAGAAAAATAAATTTAAAGCCGGTTTCAATTTTCAATTTCAGGAAATGCAGGTTATAGATATTTATAAACCCTGGATTGGTGAACTCGGTTTGAATAATGATATTTATAAAGTTTATCCTGCACTTGGCTCTTTCTATGCGCAGGATAATATTAATTTTAGCGGCATGATATTAAATATTGGATTACGTTTGGATTATTGGTTCCCCGGAAAATATGTTGATGACGCTGTTAAAAATCCTGATGTTGTTACAATTCCAGACGTAACGAGAGCAAGATATAAAGACGATACTTTTGCATGGTTTGGAGAAAGAAGATTTAAAGCAAGATTAAGTCCACGACTTGGAATATCGCACCCGGTTTCGGATAATCAAACATTATTTTTCTCTTACGGACATTTTAGTAAATGGCCGAAGCCTCAGTTTATCTATGCAAAATTAGATCCGCTTAATGCTCAATCGTCTTTTCAAAAATTTGGTAATCCAAATTTAAATCCGGAAACAACTGTAGCGTATGAGCTTGGATTAAAAACTCAATTTTCTAACGATGATGTGTTAACAGTTACTGCATACTATAAAGATATTTTTGATTATGTAAATACAAGAACTGCTAAAATTGTTTCTGCAAGATTTTCAACACAAAGTTTTATTACTTACGTAAATTCTGATTACGCTCGTTCACGCGGAATAGAACTTGAATATAAAAAACGAATTGGAAAATGGTTTAACGGAAGTGCATCATTTACTTATGCGATAGTAACCGGTAAAAGCTCATCAGCAGATGAGGGCGTTTTAGTTTTGCAGGGTGATCTTAAGGAATCTATTAAAGAAGAATTTGTTCCATGGGATAGACCTTTAACCGCATCACTTTCTACAAGCTTTTATGTTGAACGGGATCAACCACTCTTTGGATTTGCGCCCGGAATTTTAGACGATTATAATTTATACTTAAGGTTCTTTTTCCAATCAGGTAAAAGATATACACCTGCAGTTTACACAGGTTTTGTGGATGAACGGGGCAGACCGCAGTATGAGTATGTTACTGATACTCGATATAACAAGGTTGGAGACAACTGGTTTTGGGTTGATTTGAATTTTGAAAAATATTTTCAACTAATGAATCTTAAATTCTCAGTTTTTGTTGAAGTTAATAATTTATTAGATACCAAAAATTCTGCAATTATAAATCCGGTAACAGGCAAAGCGTATGAATATGGTGATGATGTTCCCGCAAGCTGGAATGACCCGCGTTACCCCGATTTACAAGCACCAATATCAGCTTATCCGTTTAATCCGGCAAGATACTTAACTCGTAGAAATATAAAATTTGGCGTGAGTTTGAGATTTTAATATGAAGTATATAATTACATTTTTATTT
>JAGOXU010000078.1 GCA_018059515.1 Ignavibacterium sp. | reverse complement strand
ATAAATCAGTAAAAAATATATTAGATAAAAAGTAAATCTTAATTTCAGTATTAATAAAAAAAACCATGATTGTACATCATGGTTTTTTTATTTTAAAAATTATTTAGGAATTAACTTTTAGCTAATTTTATTGCTAATCCTTTTGAAGTTGTAAAATGTGTGTTAAAAACTGTAGCTGCTGATTTGGGAACATGAACATCAATTGATGGTTCTCTAAATTGAAACTCAAAGTTTAATTGATTTGGATTTTCTTGCGAAGTTTTTTTTGATTTTTTCTTTTTCATTTCCATGAGCTTAAGAAAAATGTTTTTTATTGTGTTATAAAATTTGTGACGGTAAACTAAAAATATTAATCTATAAATGGAAGGAACATGAAAAATATAAAACTATTTTTCCCTCAAAACACAAAATAAAATTTAAAGTTGTAATAACTTATTACAACTTTAAAAATAATTGGACGCAATTAACACTCAACAAGTATTTTAATCACCAAGTGTTTTTTGAACTTTAGAAATGTGAAAAAAAAATAAATCAAATAAAATTATTTTCCATCATAAGTAACATCTTTTAAATAATGAGCCGGATCCATATTTCTTAACATCACAGAATTTGTAGTAAAACTTTTTTCTTCGCCAGGTTCAAGTTTATCAATTGTTGCTGTTGATGGCTGTGCATCAATTAAATACGTTATAACAATATTGTTTAAAGGTTCATCAGTTATGTTTTTTACCGAACCAGTATAACTTGCAAAATCTCTTGGTTGAATTGACGGAGCATTAATATCTACACCTTCTCTTGTTTTGTTGTAAGATGCTTTTATTTCCACAACATCTTTTTCTTTTAGAAAATTTTCATAAGCAAAATATCCAGCCACAACTAATACAATAAATATTAAAAACTTTTTCATAGAATTACCTTTTATTTATTATAAGCCGATTGATTGTTAATTAGCAACACTCATCCATTAAAAATAACC
This sequence comes from Ignavibacterium sp., assembly GCA_018059515.1. Classification (GTDB taxonomy): domain Bacteria; phylum Bacteroidota; class Ignavibacteria; order Ignavibacteriales; family Ignavibacteriaceae; genus IGN3. The sequence goes on along the minus strand of JAGOXU010000078.1, from coordinate 12,601 downwards.
GCACATACAAAATTATTTTTGTTCAGCACGCAATGATGCGAAATTTGACAAGTATTTTTTTACAAAAAGTACACCAAAAAATTATTAACATTCATTAGGAGGCTATATGAATAAAAATGTGTTTTTTAAGCATTCGTTAATACCAATCGCAACGATTTTACTGTTTTTGTCGGTAGGATGCGTTCAGGAGCAGCAAAAAAAGGAAATGACACACAGTGAATTAGTTGAACGCGGCAAATTTTTAGTTGCCGTTGGAGGATGCACCGATTGTCATTCTCCCAAAGTCTTTGGTCCGCAAGGTCCCAAAACAGATACAACAAGATTTTTAGCAGGATATCCCGCAGAAAATCCATTGCCTAAAGTAGAAATGAATATGGTTCAACCCGGTAAATGGGTTCTATTTTCGCAAGATATAACAGCGGCAGTTGGTCCTTGGGGTGTATCTTTTGCGGCTAATCTAACACCTGATAATGAAACGGGAATAGGAACATGGCAATCAGAAATGTTTGTTAATGCAATGCGTAAAGGCAAACATCTTGGTGCAGGAAGACCAATTTTGCCGCCTATGCCATGGGAAAATGTTGGAAAACTTTCTGATGAAGATCTTAACGCAATATTCTATTATCTCAAATCTATTAAACCTATAAAAAACAAGGTTCCTGAGCCGATAAATCCGAATCAATTAACTGCACTTAAATAAAATAATTTCCCTGCTCAAAATGTGGCAGGGAATTCTTTTTGCTTCATTACGGTCCAATTAATTATGGCTAATTTTAGCCTATAAAAGTCAATTCCTTCTATTATTCATCAATTATTATTTGATTTTGCTCAAAAAACAAATTGGCAGCCTATTTGTTAAGGCTGATTAAAAAGTTTTATAAACTATAAAATCGGAAATGAAATGCTGAATGGAACTACAACCGCCTATGGGGGAATAAAAATGGATTTTGAAGACTTTACGAAAGAGATTGTAGGTGATGTACTAATTGAAAAGGTCAATTTTTCTAGAGCTACCTTTAAAGAAGCTCAGGAATTTAAGGATAGGCTTGTTTACGATATTTTAATGAACAACGAAAAGATTGTGATTGATCTTAGTAGTTGTGAATATATAGATTCAACTTTTCTTGGTGCATTGGTTGTAATCCTTAAAAAGATGGCAGAGAAAAGCGGTGAAATAAAATATGTTATTCCGCAGCCTTCGGCTTTATACCTATTTAAGATAACAGGATTATATGGTGTTCTTAATTTATACAGAAACAGAGAAGAAGCATTACAAAGTTTTGCTTAGTTTGATTTTGGTTAGTATAAAAAAAATAAAAGGGAGTTTTTATGGAAACAATAATTTTGTCGGCTGTATTTGTTGTTATAATTGTATCCTGTTATACATTGTGGAAATTAGCTGTAAAAGAAGAAAAGAAAGAGATTACAAAGCTTTTTAATTGATTAGACTACAATTAACTAATTAGTTTACTTTAACCGCATTTAATGCGGTCTTTTTATTTTTAAATAATTTTTTTTTGATAAAATCGAAAACCTCATAATAAGACGGATTTCAATAATCCATATAATCATATAAAATTCCGACTTTAAAATCGCATCATTTTTATCAAGGGATAAGTTGACAATTCGTTTTGATTTATCAACTTATAGCTTTAATTTAAATCAAAAAAAAGGCAAAAAATGAAAAGCGAAAAGCATAATCTAATATTAGAGCAACTCGATAAAAAATTTGAATCAATTCAAAAAGTTGCTACAGTTATGAGCGTCCCATCAAATGGCTGGTTAAATACCATCCGAAAATCACTTAATATGTCGCTAAAGCAATTAGCTAAAAAACTTAAGGTAACTTCACAAAATGTCAATCAGTTAGAGGTGCGTGAAAAGGATGGAACGATATCTTTACAGAAACTTAAAGAAACTGCTGAGGCACTTGATTGCATGCTGGTATATGCAATAATTCCTAAAAGCGGTTCTTTAAAAAAAATGATTGAGCTGCGTGCCTATAACGTTGCAAAAGAAATTGTACTAAGAACATCACACACAATGAAACTTGAAGATCAGGAAAATTCTGAAGTTAGAATAAAAAAAGCTGTTAGCGATAGAACAGAAAAAATTAAAAACGAACTTCCTAAATACTTATGGGATTAGATATAAATTATTCTGATGGGCAGACTCCACTCGAGGAAGAAGAAAAGGACGGATTGCTAATTAATTCAGTAACAACGCGTGGTGAACTGGATGAGTTTGAACAGCTTGGTGTTGAAAAAGCGAATGAATGGCTTTTAAATAGAAATTTTGGTTTTGAAAAAATTCTTACAGAAGATTTTGCTAAAAATCTTCATCGAATAATGTTTGCTGATGTCTGGAGTTGGGCGGGTGAGTTTAGAAAGACAAACAAAAATATTGAGGTCGATAAAAGTATGATAACAATAGAATTAAAAAATCTTTTTGATGATTGTAAATATTGGATTGAAAATAAAACTTTTTCTGAAGACGAGATTGCAGTTAGATTAAGTCATCGAATTGTTTTAATACATCCGTTTGCCAATGGGAATGGAAGGCACTCAAGGCTAATTGCAGATATTTTAATCAATAAAGGATTCGGCAAATCATATTTTACATGGGGAAGTAAAAGCCTTATTAAAATAGGTGAAGCAAGAAGTGTATATTTAAAAGCTTTGAGAGAAGCAGATAATCTGGACTATGATGCACTGATACTGTTTGCAAGATCATAAACTAATTCCTTAAAGATTTTATAAACTTATCCCAAACTTTGAGAAACTGATGCTTTTAGTTATTTTTGCCACGCATCCGTAGCTCAGTTGGTAGAGCAGTAGACTCTTAATCTATTGGTCAGGGGTTCGAGTCCCCTCGGGTGTACGAAAGGTTTTCAAGCTAGGAAATTCGCGCAGTAAACTTTTAATCAATTGGTCGGGGTTCTGCCATAGGCTTCCCAATGGAAGAGTCCCCTCGGGTGTACGAATTGGAAACTTTAACATCTTCTGTGTAAAAATGCCCTTAAATAATGAGGGTTTTTTACTTTTAAAGCATCTTTTTACTTGCACAACTTTTGAACTATTAAATCTATTGTTTTTTTAAACTTTTGGAGAATTGATTTTGAAACAACTTATTTATACAATAATATTTTTTAGTCTGCTTCTTTCCTCTGTTAATGCACAGGATGTTGAAGATACTTTAATGATTTACGGCAGAAATAGATTTTATAAAACTCACCTTCCATTGGGATTTAATTTTCAAAAACAATATCCGTTAGTTTTTGTTTTTCATGGTGGATTGGGCAACCCCGATTTAATTGCACGGCAAACAAACTTTTCAAAAAAATCTGATGAAGAAGGATTTATAGTTATCTATCCTTACGGAACAGGTTCGTTTGATAAAAAACTTTTAACATGGAATACCTGGAATTGCTGCGGCTATGCAGATAAAAAAGACATTAACGATGTTGATTTTATTTTCGCTGTTTTAAAAGAAGTAAAATCTAAATACAACATTGATGACAAAAGGATTTATGCAACAGGACATTCAAACGGCGGAATGATGTGTTACCTGCTTGCGTGTGAACTATCCGAACAATTTGCGGCGGTTGCTCCAGTTGCAGGATGTATGTTTGATACAAGTTTATGCAATGTAAAAAGCGAAGTTTCATTAATCATTTTTAACAGTGCTGATGATGAACATATTCCATTTAATGGCGGAGTTGGAGAAAAATCTTTAGTTGATGTTGAAAAACTTCCTGTTGAAACTACGGTTAATATGTGGATAAATAAATACAACTGTTTTTTAATGAACAAATCAGAAAGTTCTGCTTTTGAAAAAACAAATTATAAAAATAATAATGGAACCGAGATTGTTTTGTATAAAATGTTTAGCGGGGGTCACTCGTGGCCTGGCGGTGAAAAAATTAGGAGGTTTGCAGATAATCCGGTTAAAAATGTATCAGCAACAGATTTGATTTGGGAGTTCTTTAAAAACAATCCTAAACACTAAATATCAAGTAAAGCCATTCCCCCTTCTGAAGTTTCTTTGTAAATACTCGGTAAATCGTGCCCGGTTTGATTCATAGTTTTAACAATTTTATCAAACGAAACTAAATGCCTTCCATCCGAAAGCAGTGCATAAGTAGAAGTATTTAATGCGCGTTCTGCAGCAAAAGCATTTCTTTCAATGCAAGGAACTTGTACCAATCCATTTATCGGATCACAGGTTAAACCAAGATGATGTTCAATTCCCATTTCAGCAGCATACTCAATTTGATTTGGAGTTCCGCCAAGCAATTGTGTAGCAGCGGCAGAAGCCATTGCACATGCAGTTCCGATTTCGCCCTGGCATCCAACCTTAGCTCCGGAAATAGAAGCATTTTCTTTAACAATATTTCCAATCAATCCGGCAGTAGCCAGAGCGCGTAAAATCTTATCATCAGAAAAAGAAAAACTTTCTTGCAGATATTTTAATACAGCCGGCACTACGCCGCTTGAGCCGCAAGTTGGTGCGGTAACAATTTTTCCGCCCGCAGCATTTTCTTCAGTAACAGCAAGTGCGTAAGAAAAAATTAATGTTTTGCCTTTTAGTGATCCGCTAAAATTTTTTGCTTTAACAAAATATGATGAAGCTTTACGTGCTAAGCCTAAACCGCCGGGTAATATTCCCTCGTTTTCAATACCTTTGTGGATCGAATCTTTCATAACAGCCCAAACGTTTTCCAAATAATCATATATTTCGGATTGTTCAGTTACTTCAACATATTCCCAAAAAGATCTCCCGCTTTTCTTTGTCCAGGCAAGGATATCTTTCATTGTAGTTAAATCATATACTTTATTTTCAGTTTCATCGCTTTCAAAATCAGTAATCTTTCCACCGCCAACACTGTAAGCTGTCCATTCACCTAAAACATTTTTATCTGCATCAAAAGATTTAAAAGTCATTCCGTTTGGATGCTTTGGCAGAAAAGTTTCTGGTTCCCATTTAATAGAAAGCGGTTTTGGATTAAATGCATCAATTAAAGCGATGTCTGTTTGATGTCCTTTTCCCGTAGCGGCAAGGCTGCCAAACAAGGTAACAGAAAATGAATTTGATGTTGGATGCTTTTGATTAAAAAGCTCAGCAGCTTTTTTAGGTCCCATTGTGTGGCTGCTTGATGGTCCGTTACCGATTCTGAATATTTCTTTAATTGATTCCATTATTTTTTCTTTTAATTAATACTGATCAAATTTACAAAATATTATTAGCTTTAATTTCTTTTAAAGAATGGTTATTATTAATTATCAATAAATATAAAATAGGAAAAACTAATGGCGATTGAACAAAACAAAGTTGTTACGATGAACTTTACCTTAACTGATGATCACGGAAATGTTCTTGATTCTACTGAAAAGGGCGGACCATTTTCATACATATCCGGCAGCAATATGGTTTTACCGAAGCTTGAAGAAGCTGTTAGCGGTATGCTGATTGGATCAAAAAAAACATTGAAATTAGAAGCCAAAGATGGTTACGGTAATTATAATGATGATGCCGTTCAGGTCGTGGGAAAAGAAAATTTTCCAGAGGATTTTGTTTTAGAAGTTGGAATGGAATATATGGCAAGCAATCCAGAAGGTGTGCAAATGCCGTTTGTAATTTCTAACGTTGATGGTGAGGAAATAACTGTTGATTTTAATCATCCGCTTGCAGGCAAAAATTTAAATTTTGATATTGAACTGCTAAATGTTAGAGACGCATCCGCCGAAGAACTTTCTCACGGACATGTTCACGGTGAAGGCGGACATCATCATCATTAATGTAGAATGCACAATGTACAATTAACAATTAGAGGATTGGCAATTTGTTGATCCTCTTTTTTTTACTTATTAGATTTTAAAAAATATGAATAATAAGTTAGTGAATACCTTTTCTGAATTTCAAAATATTGTTGAATCTAAAAAAGCAGTTTGTTTTTATTTAAGTACGCCGGAATGCAATGTGTGTAAAGTTCTAAAACCCAAAATTTTGGAAATGGTTGAAAATAATTTTCCGGAAATAAATTTTTGCTATGTTGATTTGAATGAGGCTAAAGAAATATCGGGTCAGCTTTCTGTATTTTCTGTTCCTACAATACTTGTTTATTTTGAAGGCAAAGAAACAATACGCGTATCACGCAACGTGCATCTTGAAGAATTGCGCGAACAAATTGAGCGTTATTATAAAATGATTTTTTAATTTATTAATCGTAGCGCAGTTCGCTACGGCGAATCCAGTCCTGCCATTAATTGTAACAAAGGAAATTTAAATGAAAAAAATATCGATCACACTCTTAATGTTTTCAATAATCTATTTTATTGGGTGTGAAAAAGCAACAGATCCAATTGATGGTGTAAACAGCAATATAACTGCAAAAGAAAAATTAAATGATGTATTGCTAAAAGCAAGATTGGATTTTGCAGCCGATGCAAAACTTTCTGCTCTTTATGGCTGGAATGTAGATTTAAATGGAAACGTTGATTTACTTAAAACAGATAACGCTTTTGTTTATGTTGTGCAGTCAAATCAATTGCAAAGTAATGAGTTTTATGTGCCGGTTTTTGCTGCGGGACCAATAAAATCACCAATAAATTTTTCAACGATGTTATCATTTATAAAAGACAGCACCGCGGGTAATATTCTCGGTAAAGTTTTTAATAGACTATCAACACTTGCAATAGATCCGAATGCAAATTATAAAGATAGTCCTGCCGTAATAGATACGGCACTTGTTCATGGTGGAAATATTTTTATTGCACAAAACACAGGAGTTAAGATTGATATGTTTCTGCTGCCAAGCAAATCAATAGACACAACCCTTGTGCTTAATAATTCCGCAGATTGGATTGTAAATTTTAATTCCAATTCTAAGTCTTTGGTTCTGTGGATAAACAGCAACAGCGGGGTTGTTACAAAGCTATCAGGGAATTAAAAGGCGATCGGATGATCGCCCAAAAGAGTAAACTATATTGTTTGATTTTCAAAAGTCATTTACTGTTTTTTAATTGTACATTAAAAATTAATAATTGTTCATTCCTTAATAATATTTATGCTTGCAACCTCCGGTACTTTAATTTTATAGGCAGCTCCGCCTTTGTTTTTTAAAGATGTATCCCGTAGCCAGGGGTTGTAGAGTTTTAGTGTTTTATAATTTACATCGAGTGTTGCTGCATAATCTGCAAAATCTTTTACAGAAGTGTTAAGCTCAATTTCTCTATACTTAAGCGGCTGATATAAGTCTGATTTATTTAAATCATAGCCGTAAACGGATGGATTTTCCATTATCAATTTTATTGCAATTATCCGGGCAACATAACGAGAGGTTTCAGAACCAAGAACAAGATTCCAGTAGTTTGCTGATTTCTGTAACCCACTCCATTTATCAATTCCGCTTATGCCTGCGTTGTAAGAAGAAGCTGACATAGTCCAGTTGCCAAACTTTTTATAAGCAGTGTTTAAATATTTACACGCCGCAACAGTGGATTTTTCAACATCATATCGTTCATCAACTTCATCATTAACTTCTAAACCATATTGTTTAGATGCGGATTTAATAAACTGCCAAAAACCTGTTGCGCCTGCAGGTGAAATAACGTTTTCTAAATTGCTTTCTACAACTGCAAGATATTTAAAGTCATCGGGAATATTATTTTGTTTTAGTATTGGCTCGATTACAGGAAACCATCTATTGGCTCTTTTAATTGCAAGTATTGTTGCGCTGTGCCAATAAGTGTTTACTAATATTTCGCGGTCAACTCTTTCGTAAACTTCAAAATTTTCTAACGGAACACCTTCACCAAAAATTGAAACGTTGTCCGGAATTTTTGGCGAGATTATTTTATAATCCTGCGGAAACTTTCCATCGTTGTTTTCAACAACAACAGCAAATGTGTTATTAGTGAAGAAAATATTTGTTGAGATGTAAAGCATTCCGGCAAGGGTTAACATTCCTGCTAAAAAATAGTAAGCTTTAGATTTTTTTGTGATAGTTCCTTTTAATCGTAATAAAATATTCATCATCAATCCTTTTTATTTTGTGCGGAATAATAAAAAAATGTACTTCAATAACGAAGACAAAAAGAAGTGTTGTTATATTTGGGATAAGAAAATTAGAATCTTAATTCTTAGTTAACCAAAGGAAACATGCAGAACCATTAAGAAATTTTTTTTTATGTTGTTTAGTGTTTTAGTGGCAAAGAGTTCTGCCACAAAAGCACTAAAGCACGAAGGATCATAAAGTAAGACAGGAAAAAAACATGAATGAAGTAAAATCAAATAAAAATTATAATCCTGAAATGCACTCTGCGGAACACATTCTTAATCAAACAATGGTTAGAATGTTTAATAAAGGCAGATCATTTAGCAATCACATCGAAAAGAAAAAATCTAAATGTGATTATCATTTTGATCGTAATCTTACAGAAGAAGAAGTTGAGGCGATTAATAAAACAGTGAATGAAAATATTCAGAAGGATTTGCCTGTTACGGAAGAATTTTTAAAACGTGATGATGCATTAAACAATTTCAAGCTTTCTCAATTACCCAATGATACCGGTGATACAATCCGAATAATTAAAATTGGTGATTATGATACTTGTCCCTGCAGCGGAGTTCATGTTCAATCGACAAAAGAAATTGGTAAGTTTCAAATTATTTCAACCGGATTTGAAAATGGAGTTTTAAGAATTCGTTTTAAATTGCCCAAAGATTAATTTGTTTTAATTCTGATAATTATTTTTAACCAAAAGAGGTACTTAAAATGAAAAATATATTAGCAATCGTAGTTTTATCTATTCTATTTGTTGGTGTAATAAACAAACCTGTTTTTGCACAGGAAAAACCCATTCAGGTTGCTTTGTTTAACCCTGTTCAAATATTTCCGGAAAACACATCAATTACCGGATTAAGACTTAACATTATTTACGGTAAGAACGTTAATGTAAATGGATTGGATTGGGGACTTATAAACTCTACAACAGGCAAACAGCTTGGTGCACAATGGGGATTTGTGAATATGGTTGACAATGGTTTTCTTGGTCTGCAAGGCGGATTTGTAAATCTAACAAACAGCAAGTTTGAAGGCTTACAATATGGTTTTATTAACTATCACAAAGGAAAAGTTAGCGGCGTTCAGTTTGGATTCATTAATTACGCGGGCAGTATGTATGGTTTACAGATTGGATTAATAAACATCATTAATCAAGGCGGTGCGTTTCCATTTTTCCCAATTGTTAACTGGTCATTTTAAACTAATTCAAGAATTTAAAAAGGCATTTCAACCCTGCCGGCAAAGGCAGGGTCGAAGTGACAAACGTACTTATTGAAATTTTAAAAGATATTTAAATCTATTTATTCAATATTTCTTCAATCTGATCCATAACTTTATTCATCTTTTTCATTGTTAGTTCAAATGCTTCTGAGGAAGTCGGATCAATCCCAGCCTCTTTTATTAATTGAGGGGAATATTTAGAACCGCCGCCTTTTAGTATCTTATAAAAATTATCTACAGCAGGTGTTCCCTCATTAACAATTTTTTCTGCAAATGCTGTTGCATAAATAAGCGAAGTTGAATATTGAAACACATAATAAGTATATCCCATAAAATGAGGAATATAAGACCACTCGTATTGAATGTAAGGATCAACAATACAATGTCCCGCATCGTTACCGTAATATTTTTTTACGATATCATAATAAATATTGCACAAGTCATCACCTGTTAACGGCTGCCCTTCTTCAATTCGTTTGTGGATTTCAAGCTCAAACTCTGCAAAAGATGTCTGGCGGAAAATAGTTGTACGCAGCAAATCTAAATAACTGCCGAGTAAAAAAAGTTTTTCATCTTTTGTTTTTGCATTTGCAACCATATAATTATTCAGCAAGGTTTCATTTATAGTTGATGCAATCTCAGCCACAAACGTTGCGTAATCTGATTTTGCAAATGGCTGATTAGCATTTGAATAAAAACTGTGCATCGTATGCCCCATCTCGTGCGCAAGAGTAGAAACCGATTCGTAATCATCATTCCAGTTCATTAAAATATATGGGTGCACATCATAAGCGCCGCCAGTTGAATAGGCTCCACTTCGTTTTCCTTCTGTTGGAATAAAATCAATCCATCTATTATCAAAAGACTTTTTTACAGTTGATAAATATTCAGACTTCAAAGGTTTAAGTGCGTCGAGTATTATTTGCTGTCCTTGCTCAACTGTAAATTTCAAATCAACTTTTTTAACAAGCGGAGTGTAAAGATCATAATAATGAAGCTGATCAACCCCAAGCATTTTTTTCTTTAAATCTAAAAATCTATGCAGCGTGGGAAGGCTTTTATTTACTTGTTCAATTAAAGTTGTGTAAATAGTTGGCGGAAGATTATCGCCATTAAGTGCAGATTCCAATGATGATTTATAATTTCTGTTCTTCGCAAACACCCAATCTTTTTTTACTTTGCCAACAAGGTTTGCACCAAGGGTGTTTTTAAAATCACCGTAGCCGTTAAAAAAAGCTTCAAATATTTTACTTCTATCATCACGGTTTTCAACTGTTCTAACTCCAACAAATGAAGAAGGACTTAACTCAACTTCACTACCATCGGAAAGTGTAATTTTAGGATTTGGTTTTTCACCATCTGAAAAAATTGAGTAAACAGTATTTTGATTTCCAGCAATCAAACCAAAGCTTGCAAGAATTTTTTCTTCTGCTTCGGATAAAGTATGCGGACGTAATCTTTGAATGTTATCAATGTACATTGAATAAGTTTTTAGTTCCGGTTTTTCTTTAAAGAACTCTTCAATCTTTTCTTTTGGTATTGTTAAAATTTCGGGCTCAAAGAAAGAAGCAGTTTCGCCAAATTTTGTTCCAACACTCGATAACTGCTGCTGCAAAGCCTGGTTATCAGAAATCCTTACATCTTCGTTACTTAGATTGCCAGCATAGGTTCCGGCTTTATAAAAAGTTTTTAACATCGCAAAATATGAGTTTAGTGCGTTGAGCAAGTTTTGAGAATTTTCACCAAGTTTTCCTTTGTAAGAAGCAAATTGATTTATTTCCGACTCAACTTTTTTAATATCTGCTTTCCAATCGGCTAAGGTTGGATACATATCGGAAAGATTCCATTTGTATTTATCGGGCACATCATTTCGCTTGGGTGCCTGCGCAAATATTGAACTTGAAGTTATAAGCGTAACAAGAAAGTAAAAAAGAATTTGTTTTTGTTTTGTCATTTCTTCACCTTTAAGAGTAATATTTATTTGTGCGATAAACTTAAACAGATTAATGTTTGAATAAAAAATATTTTTGATGGATGGTTTTTAGATTGTACAAAAGATACTATAAAAAATCCCAAAATAATTAAGTCGTGATTTTTTTATATTACCTTCCAATTACAATAAACTTTATACCAATAGAGGTGAGATGATGAAACAAATTATAGTTCTACTTTTTGCAGCAGTAATAGCTTTTAGCTGCACAGAAAAACAAAATCAAAATCCGCAAAAAGACTCAGAGGAAGTAACAATGTTAAAAGAAAAGATTGCCAAGTTTGTTCCTGTTGAAATAAAATATGATGAATCACTTTTAAACGACAGAGAAAAAATAGTTTTGGAAAAGCTTTATCGCGCATCAAAAATAATTGATGAAATATTTTTAGAACAAGTTTATTCAAAGAACACGCAAATAAAATCAGAATTACAATCTGAAATAAATAATAATTCTTTTCCGGACAGAGTTAAAAAAACCGCATTACAACTTGAACTATTCAACATAATGGCTGGACCATTTGACAGGCTTGAAGACAACGCTCCGTTTATCGGTACAGATAAAAAACCACTCGGGGCAAATTTTTATCCCGAAGATATGACTAAAGAAGAATTTGAAAAATTTGTTAAAGAAAATCCAAAACTTGAAAAAAGTTTTACAAGTGAGTTTACTGTTATCAGACGAGATAATGGAAAACTCGTTGCAATTCCCTACAGCGAATTTTATAAAGACAAATTAACCACAGCATCAAATCTATTAAAAGAAGCTGCTGAGTATTCTGACAATCCATCTTTAAAAAAATATTTACTTTCTCGTGCAGATGCATTTTTAAATAATGATTATTATCAAAGCGATATGGATTGGATGGATTTGAAAGACAATAAAATTGAAGTTGTAATCGGACCGTTTGAAGTTTATGAAGATGCGATGTTTAACTACAAAGCAGCATTTGAAAGTTTTGTTACAATTAAAGATCCTGTTGAAAGTAAAAAGCTTGAAGTGTTTGCAAAGTATTTAACTGATATTGAAAAAAATCTTCCGCTTGATGATATGCATAAAAATTATACCCGCGGCTCGGAGTCGCCAATAGTAGTTGCAAATGAAGTTTTTACTGCAGGCGATACAAAAGCAGGAGTTCAAACACTTGCATTTAATCTTCCGAATGATGAACGAGTTAGACAGGTGAAAAGTGCAAAGAAAGTGATGTTAAAAAATGTTCACGAAGCAAAATTTGAAAAACTTTTAAAACCAATTTCAGAGGTTGTCCTTGATCCTGAGCAATTAAAGTATGTTACATTTGATGCGTTCTTCAATCATACGCTTATGC
>JAGOXU010000259.1 GCA_018059515.1 Ignavibacterium sp. | reverse complement strand
TATCAAGAATTATTTAGAATCGCTGCCAAATCACTTAAAATCTAGATTTATTATGGCTTGTGATGGACTTGAGTTAAATCAATCTACTTAAATTCCGCTTATTAGAATCCCGCATTGTGCTATATTTGGCACACAATTTTTACAAAATGACAGACAAAACTATTTCAATTAAATGACAAGAGAAGAGTTTAAAACAAAAAACGAAATTATCGGCAAATCAAAAGAAATTAATGATTTGGTTGATATAATTATGCAGGTTGCACAGTCTGATATTTCTGTTTTGATTAATGGAGAAAGCGGAGTTGGTAAAGATGTGTTTGCAAAAGCCATTCACAACTTTTCAAATCGTTCCGACAAACCAATGATGGCTGTAAACTGCGGCGCAATACCCGAAGGAATAATTGAAAGCGAATTATTCGGTCATAAAAAAGGTTCGTTTACAGGCGCAGTTGAATCTCGCAAAGGTTACTTTGAAATTGCAGATGGCGGCACATTATTTTTAGATGAGATTGGTGAACTTCCGTTAACAATGCAAGTAAAGCTTTTGCGTGCTATTGAAACAAAAGAATTTATGAAGGTTGGTTCGGAAACTGTAAGCAAGGTTGATGTAAGAATTATCGCAGCAACTAATAAAGATTTACAGCGCGAAGTTGATGCAAGAAGATTTAGAGAAGATTTATTTTTTAGATTGAAAGCTGTTTCAATTAATATTCCGCCTCTGCGGAAAAGAAAAAATGATATTGAAGAACTTGCAAAGCATTTTGCAAAAAATTATTGTGAGAATAATAATATCGAACTGCCATTAATTACGGATGGTGCAATTGAAATTCTAAATCATTATACTTGGCCCGGTAACATTAGAGAGCTTAAAAATACTATCGAAACAGCTATTGCATTGAACCGAGGAAAAGTTTTAAGCGAAGAAATGTTTACTGAGTTAAGATCTGATTATGTTGATTTTGATGAGCGGAGAAATCTGCCTGTGTTTTTAAGAAAATCTCCTGAAGATGCCGATCGTGAATTAATGTATCGTGCACTTTTTGAAATCAAAAAAGATATAATGGAATTAAAGGATATTATTACCCATCGCTTTAATGTTGAGGATTATAATCGAAAAGAAAATGCCGATGATGTTTTATCTATAAGAGAATTAGAAAAAGATGCGATAGTAAAAGCTTTGGATAAAACAAAAGGCAGCAAACGTAAGGCTGCAAGATTGTTAAACATAAGCGAACGAACTTTGTACAGAAAATTAAAAGAATATGATATTACTGAATAAAAGAAATAAAATATTTTTAATAGCGATTTTAAACTTATTGTTTGTTGCATTAACAGCAATTAATTTTACAGCGTGCTGTGCATATTCTTTTACAGGTGCTTCGGTTCCGGAACATTTAAAAACAATTGCAATTCCAATTGCTGATGATAGAAGCGGCTCAGGTGAACCTGGTTTAAGGGAAAACTTAACACAAAAATTAATTCAAAAATTTATTGATGATAATACGCTGCAGGTTTCTGAGCGTACATCTGCAAATGCTCTTTTGGAATGTTCAATTGTTTCACTTTCTGATGCGCCTGCGATAGTTTCAGCAGGAGAAAGTATTACATCAAGAAGAGTAACAATCGGTGTTAGGGTTATTTATCGCGATCTTGTAAAACGCACAACGGTTTTTGAAAAAACTTTTTCAAATTACAGTGATTATCTTTCCAGTAATCCAATTGAAGGAAGAAAGACAGCTATTGAAGAAGCAATCGACCGTATTAGTGATGACATTTTATTAGACACAGTTTCTGGTTGGTAATAAGAGAGGATATTTTATTTAAATGGAACAAGTAGTTTTAATCGGATATTTTTTTTCACTTTCAATCTTATTTTTATTTGGATTGCACGGTTTTGTTATGATGTATTACCATCGAAAGTATGGTCATAAAAATCCTGTACCGGACAGCAATTATATTTTTGATAAAGTTGTAACAATTCAGCTTCCGCTTTACAATGAAATGTATGTTATTGAAAGATTGATTGATTCGGTTTGCGAAATTGATTATCCAAAAGATAAATTAGAAATACAAGTTCTTGATGATTCAACTGATGAAACAACAGCCATTGTTGCTAAAGCTGTTGAAGCAAAACAAGAATTAGGATTTGATATTGTTCATATTAGACGAGGTTCGCGCGAAGGATTTAAAGCCGGTGCGCTTAAAGAAGGTATGAAAATCGCCAAAGGTGAATTCATTGCAATCTTTGATGCAGATTTTATTCCGCAAAAAGAATTTTTAATGAAAACACTTGCTCATTTTACTGATGAAAAAGTTGGAATGGTACAAACGAGATGGGAACATCTTAACGGTGATTATTCAATCATTACAAAAGCACAGGCACTTGCACTTGATGGACATTTTGTAATTGAGCAAACTGTTCGTAACAAATCAGGTTTCTTTATAAACTTTAACGGAACGGGCGGTGTTTGGAGAAAAAAATGTATTGAGGATGCAGGCAACTGGCACGCTGATACGTTAACTGAAGATTTAGATTTAAGTTATCGTGCTCAGCTAATTGGATGGCGATTTGTTTTCTTAAAAGATTTTACTTCGCCTGCAGAGTTACCGTCGGAAATAAATGCTTTAAAGGCTCAACAATTCCGTTGGACAAAAGGCGCTGTGGAAACTGCGAAAAAGATTCTTCCGCTTGTTTGGAGATCAAAAGTACCATTGAGGGTAAAACTTCAATCAACTTTTCACTTAACTAACAATTTAGTTTTTCCATTTATTCTGCTTGCAGCAATTTTAAATGTTCCATTAATATTTATAAAGAACAGTGGAGCGCATGAAGTTTATTTTGCAATAATGTCTTTGTTTGTACTTGCATTTGTAAGTTCATTTTTGTTTTATATGTATTCACAAAAAGATATTCGTACAGATTGGCGAAAGAGAATAGTGCTTTTTCCATTATTTATGGCTGGCAGTATGGGCTTGGCTGTAAATAATTCCCGTGCAGTATTTGAAGGATTAATGAATAGAAAAAGTGAGTTTGTTCGTACTCCAAAATTTAAACAGGAAAGCGAAAAAGACACCTTTGTGGGAAATAAATATTTAAATAAAAAACTTGGTTTCGCTGTTTTTGTTGAAGCTGTACTTGCTGTTTATTGTTTTATCGGAGTTCTTTCATCAATTTATTTTATGGAGCTTGCTTCAATCCCGTTCCAGATTTTATTTACTTTAGGTTTTTCGTTCATAGCCTATACATCAATTAAACACGCTTACGCAGTAAAGAAAATTCAATGAGCAGTAATCAATACGATGCATTCAATCAAAAAGTAAGTTTGATTTATGAGTACAACAATAAATCACCATTGTTTGCTCGTGTTGCTGAAAATGAAATAGAAAAAAATAATATTGATGAAGCAATAAAAATTTTAACAGAAGGCTTAACAAATCATCCTGATTTTTCTGTCGCTTATTTTCTCCTTAGCAAAGCTCACACTATTAAAGGTAATTACGGGCAAGCATTAAAGTATGTAAAAAAGGGAAGCGAACTTATTCACTCGCCAAAAACATTTGATTATTACTTACGCGAAATTGATGCTGTAAAAAAACAAAGACAATTATTTAATGTATCTCGTTGGGCTGATTCTGCAAATGAAAAATTTTTAATGGTTAATCCGGAACAAATAAATAAATCAGAAAAAGAAAATCCAACCGAAAGCATAGAAGAAACACTTAATAAACTTACCGCCGAAATTGAGGGTGCAACTAAAACCGTTAAAGAAGCAAAAAAGAAAATAGAAGAAACAAAACCAAAAACTTTTTCAAACAACGATTTTATCGTTTCGGAAACTCTTGCAAAAATTTATATCACCCAGGGTGAGTTTAAAGAAGCTATCTACGTTTATAAAAAACTAAAACAAAAAAATCCTGGAAAAGAAAATTACTTTGATTCAAAAATTGCTGAGTTGAAAGCAAAGTTAAACGGCTAATTATTCTTCTATTACTGCATACTTTTTTATTACCTTTGTACTATGACTGATACAACTAAAAGCCAAATTTTAAATAGAAAATTCTATATTCGTCCGATTCTAACTGTGGCAAAGGACTTGCTTGGTAAAGTGCTAATGAAGAAAGATGGGAGCCTTGTTTTAGCAGCAAGAGTTATTGAAGTTGAAGCATACGATGGAAAAATTGATAAAGCGGCCCACACGTATAT
>JAGOXU010000077.1 GCA_018059515.1 Ignavibacterium sp. | reverse complement strand
CTGTAATCCTGCAACACAAGTGCGAGATATTAAACTAATCGTTGAAGCCGGTTACAAACTAATTAAGACCCGACCAGTTGATATGTTTCCTCATACTTTTCATATTGAGAATATTGCTTTATTGAAGAAATAGAACACGGATAACACAGATATCGCAGGTTTTCGCTGATTTAATCCGCGCTGATCAGCTAAACCCGCGTCATCCGCGTGCTATTGGTTTTTAATTATTAGCACAAATTCACCTTTTAAGTTTTCTCTTTCTATAGCACTCAAAATATTTTGTGCATTACCGCGATAAAATTTTTCTTTTTCTTTTGTCAACTCAAATGCAAGTACGCAGGGAATGTTTGGTCCGAGTAATTTAACGATATCTTCTAATAAAGTTTTTAGCCTGTAAGGTGTATCCATTAAAACAATTGTTTCTCGTCGTTTTCGCAAATCCATCAATTGCTTTCTTCTAATATCTTTCTTTGGTGAAAGCCAGCCGTAGTAATAAAACTTTTCAAAATCTAACCCGCTTCCAACCAATGCAGTAAGCAATGAACTAACGCCCGGAACAGGAATTACTTCAATTCTGTTTTGCAATGCAAGATCAACAAGTAAATGTCCGGGATCAGAAAAAAGCGGCGTACCGCAATCGGAAATAAGTGCTGCAGATTTTCCCTTTAGTAATTTCAGGATTAACTCATTAGCACTTTCGCTCTCATTATGTTCATTTAATGAAAAGAGTTCTTTTTCAATTTTATAATTGGATAATAATCTGCGTGCTTCTTTATATTCTTCGCAAATTATAAAATCACATTCCTTTAAAATTCTCAGCGCACGAAGCGTTATATCTTCATTATTACCAATGGGGGTTGAGACAATGTAAAGTTTTGGTTTCATTTTTTTGTGATTTTTAGTGCTTTTGTGATTTAGTGGCAAAGTTTTTCGCCACAAAAACTCTAAGAGACAAAAGAGCACTAAATGATTTTATTATTTGAAAATTCTCGTAATTTGTGCTTAAATTTAAGCATAAATTTTATAATTAAATTTAAGCTTATGAAGCAACTTACATTTAACTTCATTTCTAATTTTCTTACCACAGAAAAATTAAATTATCCAATACAAAATTAAACAGGTTGAATATCATGAAGACTCGAGTTCTTTCACTTATTTTATTTTTACTTGCAATTTCAATCTTTGCACAAGAAAATGATCAAACATTTTTATCACTAAATGATACCGGCGTTCAGGAGTTTATCAAACAACATCCGGAATATGATGGAAGAGGAACGATTATACTTGTACTTGATACCGGAGTTGATATGGGAATTGATGGATTAACAAAAACATCAACAGGTGATGTAAAAGTAATTGATGTGCAGGATTTTACCGGACAGGGCGATATGCCGCTTGTTGAAGCTGATTTATCAAGCAAAGATGGCAAAGATGTTTTTGAAAACGAGGATAAGGGATATTCTGTTTTAGCAGATAAAAGTAAAATGCTTAAAAGTGCAGATGATAATTACTGGATAAGCGTTTTAAATGAAACGCATTTGATGAATTCAGGCTCCGGTGCGCAGGATTTAAATGGCAACGGCAGCAAAGACGACAAATATTTTATGGTAACCTACAAAACATCCGAAGGTTACTGGGTTGTTTATTTTGATACAAACGGTAACGGCGATTTATCTGATGAAAAACCTTTTAGAAATTACAAAGAAAATTATGATTCGTTTACAATTAAAAATCAGAAAGGTTTAACTCCGTTTACATTTGCTTTAAATATTTTTCCTGATGAAAAAATAATTTCTCTTTTCTTTGATGACGGCTCGCACGGAACACATTGTGCTGGAATTGCTGCAGGATTTAACATCGGCGATGCAGCATTAAACGGCGTTGCACCAGGTGCAAAAGTTATCGGATTAAAACTTGGTAACAATAATTATCCCGGCGGCGCAACTATAACAGAATCTATGAAGAAAGCATATCTATACGCAGATAAAGTTTCTAAAGAAATGAAAGTCCCATGTATCGTAAGTATGAGTTTTGGTGTTGGAAGTGAAATCGAAGCAAGGTCCGAAATTGAAAAATTTCTTGCTGACTTATTAAGTAAAAATCCTTACTTGTACGTTAGCACAAGCAATGGAAATAACGGTCCGGGAATTTCATCCGCTGGATTACCGTCATCGAGCAGTTACCTTTTTTCATCCGGTGCGGTTTTAACCCAGGAAATTGCGCGTGATAATTATGGAAATCTCCTTCCATACAATATGCTTTTACATTTTAGCTCACGCGGCGGCGAGGTAAGTAAACCTGATGTTATTTCTCCCGGTGCAGCTACTTCAACAGTTCCTAACTTTAGTGCGAACGATAAATTTTGGGGAACAAGTATGGCTTGTCCTTATACTTCGGGTGTGATGGCACTGTTGTTAAGCGCTGCAGAAAAAGAATTTCCGGGAGTAAAAATTCCTTCACAGCTTCTTTATAAAATTATTAGAGAGGGTGCTGTTAAACGTGATGAATATACTCCTATTGATCAAGGCGGCGGATATATTAATGTTTTAAACTCTTATGAGATTCTAAAAAAATATTTGAAGAATAATGAAATCTCAAAATTTGAGACTTACACAGTTTCATCTTTCGCACCAAATCAACCAGATAACAAATCAAGAAATTTATATATACGCGATGGTTCTTACTTAACCGGCGATGAAGTTTTTTCTTACGTTGTTAAAAGAGATAACTCAATTAAGTCAGATAAATTTTACAGAGTTTATAATTTGAAATGTGATGCCGATTGGTTAACACTCGTTCAGAAAAAAACTTATATAAGAAATGATCAACCGGCAGTTGTTAATGTTAGGATTGAAAAGTCAAAAATTAAAACGCCTGGACTATACACTGCGACTATTACTGCATCTCGCGATGATGCAAGTAAAACACCTGAGTTTGATATGATTGCAACGCTTGTGATTCCCTATGAAATCAATTCATCTAACAATTATAAAATTAGTTGGAAAGATAAAGTTGTAAATCAAGGAATGATTGACAGATACTTTATTAAAGTTCCAGCCGGACAAAACAGCATGAAAGTTATGCTTAGCAGAGATGCTTCGTCAAATAAATATGCACGATGCCGCTACTTTTTAAGCAACAATAACGGCATACAGGTTGGTGCTTCGGGCGTTCTTTATTCAGTTAGTAAAGATGAAAAAGTTGAGAACTATTATTACGATGTAGAACCCGGAATTTATGAAGTAGATGTTGATGGATTTTTCTTAGCAACCGATCCATCAAATTATAATCTTGCTGTTGAGTTTTTATCAATTCAAACTGTTGATTCAAAAGTAATTTCCGAGAACGATAAACGAATTGAGTTAGTTAATTACTTTAACGAATCTCAAACATATAACATCAATGCTGAAATGCTTGGCTATCAACGCGACTATACCTTGTTTGTTGATGGAAACAGTACTTATAAAATGCCGTTTACAATTTATAAATCTGAAGGTTCAAAAGAATTTAATGTTACTTTAACAAAAGAAGATTTTGGTAAGATTACGGATTTTGCTTTTCAGATTTTGGATGAAAAAGGAAAAGCATATCAGAAAGGCGGGTTATCTTACAGAACAGATAATATGAGTATTGATATGCCTGCTGATAAAGATAGTGCGAAATATATTTTAGAAATTATTCCAGCTTTTGCAAGTAAAGAACTATCTGCAAATGTTGATGTGAAGGAAATAACATACTTCCCTTCTCCCGTTCCTGTTGATGTAAAAAATAATGGCAGAACTTCATTAACATTATATCCAAATAATATTAAGTATTTAGATTTTAATTTTTCAAAGCCAACATCAACTATTCCTGCCAATGCAACCGGTTATGGAAAAGTATATTTTAAATCTCCATCAACAAGTAAAACAGAATATGAACTTCCAATTAACTTTAAATTCTAAAAAAGGAAAGTAATATGAGCGAACATCACGGCGGAAAAATTGAAGGGCTTCCAGATAATGCTTACACAGAGCTAAAGCCCGGCGAAGAATATAAACCACTGATGCCTGCAAATTCCAACCCGCAGGAAATTACGGTTTACTCTGTAACAATGGGTTTGCTAATGGCAGTGCTGTTTTCAGCCGCCGCAGCTTATCTTGGCTTAAAAATAGGGCAGGTGTTTGAAGCGGCTATTCCAATTGCAATTATTGCGGTAGGAGTTTCAACTTTGCTGAAGAAAAAAAGCGCACTCGGGCAGAATGTAATTATTCAGTCCATCGGACAAAACTCCGGGCTTATTGTTGCAGGTGCAATTTTTACAATTCCTGCTTTATACATTTTAAATCTGGAAGCAGAGTTTTATCAAATATTTTTAGCATCTGCATTCGGCGGTGTGTTGGGAAT
The DNA here is from genome assembly GCA_018059515.1 of Ignavibacterium sp. Classification (GTDB taxonomy): domain Bacteria; phylum Bacteroidota; class Ignavibacteria; order Ignavibacteriales; family Ignavibacteriaceae; genus IGN3. The sequence continues at coordinate 9,247 of JAGOXU010000077.1, read as the reverse complement.
GTTATTTATCATCCCTTTTAGAAAATATTTTGTTGCAGAAATGCATGGCAAATTTCCTTTTCCCGAAGCAACAGCAACTACCGAAATTTTAGTAGCCGGTGAAAAAGGCGGCAAACAGGCAATGGTATTGGTTGTTAGCGGATTGATTGGCGGCTTTTATGATTTTATCATCGCAACTTTCGGATGGTGGAGTGAAACTTTTACAACTCGTGTTGTTGGAGTTGGTGAAATGCTTGCAGATAAATTTAAACTTGTTTTTCGTTTAAATGTTGGCGCCGCTGTTATGGGTTTAGGTTATATTGTCGGATTAAAGTACGCTGCTATCATTGCGGCTGGTTCATTTGTTTCATGGTACCTTCTTGTTCCGGTTATATCTTATATAGGCTCCGGATTAGTAGAACCATTCGGTACAGGTGCAACTAAAATTATAGCAGCAATGAGTGCGGAAGAAATCTTTAGGCAATACGTTCGCCATGTTGGTATCGGCGGAATTGCAATGGCAGGCATTATTGGAATAATTCGTTCTTCAAAAATAATAAGAGATGCAATTGCACTTGCAGTTAAAGAAATATTTGAAAAAAAATCTGCAGAAAACACTGCCATCAGAACTCAAGTAGATCTTTCGATGAAAATAATTGTTGGCGGTTTAATAATTACATCAATTTTACTTTTTGTTTTTTTCCAAATGGGAGTTGTTCATAATCTTGGATGGGCATTTGCGGGATTACTAATAGTACTTATCATTTCATTCCTGTTTACAACAGTTGCCGCAAACGCTATTGCAATTGTTGGAACAAATCCTGTAAGTGGAATGACGTTGATGACTTTAATACTTTCATCAATCGTTCTTACTTCTGTTGGATTAAAAGGTGAATCAGGAATGATTGCTGCTTTAATTATAGGCGGTGTTGTTTGTACCGCTCTGTCAATGGCTGGTGGATTTATCACAGATTTAAAAATTGGTTACTGGCTCGGCTCAACTCCACGCAAACAGGAACAATGGAAATTCTTAGGTGTTCTTGTTTCAGCGCTTACAGTTGGATTTGTAATAATGATTTTAAATGAAACCTACGGCTTTGTTGGCGAAGGATCTTTAGTTGCCCCGCAAGCAAATGCAATGGCAGCAGTTATTCAGCCGCTGATGGATCAACAGCCGGCACCATGGATACTTTATATAGTTGGAGCAATATTAGCATTAGTTTTAACAATGATTAAAGTTCCAGCATTAGCTTTTGCGCTTGGAATGTACATCCCGCTTGAGCTAAACACTCCTTTACTTGTTGGCGGATTGATTGCACATTTTGTTTCAACACGCAGCAAAGATGAAAAATTGAACACCGCACGAAGAGAACGCGGAACATTAATTGCCTCCGGATTTATCGCCGGCGGTGCATTGATGGGAGTGATAAGCGCAATATTAAGATGGCAAGGATTCAACTGGGTTGATCCCGAATGGGCAGAATCTCACTCTGCAGAGCTATTAGGAATTGTGATGTTTATGGCACTTTGTGGTTATATGATTTGGGATTCTTTGAGAGGAAAACCTGACACAGAATAAGAAGCCCATCCCTAACCCTTCCCTAAGGGAAGAGAATTAGTTTTTAAGACGCTCTAAATTGAGCGTCTTTTTATTTTAAACGATCTAATCTTTGTTCAATCAATTCTTTGTATAGAATTTTTGTACCTTGACGGGTATAAATATAAGAGAAATTTAAATTTTTATACCCTGATGGGCGAGGGATGAAAGAAAAGTATTTGAAGTTGATAAGTAAAAGGAAAACGTTAGTTTTGTTATAAAAGTTGAGACACATTGTTTGATGTATCTCTACTTAAATTTCTTTAGTTCAGTAGTCCCTTAATTTTACCAATTGAATCACCTAACTCAACATCAAATCGTTCGCCTGTTTTTCTAACTTTAATTTCGCATTTATTATCTTTTAACTTTTTCTCGCCAACAACTACTTGTAATGGCATTCCAAGCAAATCTGCATCATTAAATTTAAACCCTGCTGTTACATCACGATCATCAAATAAAACTTCAATACCTTGCTTGTTCAAATCATTATAGATTTTTTCGCACGCATCAACAATTTCCTGCTTCTTAAAATTCAACCCGATTAAATGTACTTGAAAAGGAGCAAGAGTTTTATCCCAGATGATTCCGTTTGCATCATGGTTTTGTTCGATGTAACAAGCTATAACACGTTCAACACCAATTCCATAGCTTCCCATTATAATTGGATTTTCTTTTCCGTTCTCATCTAAAAACTTTGCATCCATTGATTCAGAATATTTTGTACCGAGTTTAAAAATATGTCCGAGTTCTATTGCAGCAAAAACTTGCAAATGTTTTTCGCATTTTGGACAGCCTTCGCCGGATTTTACTGTTCTAAAATCTGCAAACTCAACGGTTGGCAGACCTTCCTGTCCGGCAGGCAGGTCACGTTTAAAATCAATTCCTCCAATGTGATAATCATTCTTGTTTGCACCACTGAACATATTGTTTGCATCCTTCAAACGGTTATCAGCAATTATTCTTCCGGCAAATCCAACAGGACCGATCGAACCCGCATCAGCGCCGGATAAATCCTTTAATTCTTCAGGGTGTGCAGGACGAACATTACCGCCAAGAACCTTTTCTAGTTTTGTTTCATTCACTTCGTCATTACCACGCATTAAAATTAAAATCGGTTTTTCATCGTAAACATAAATTCTAGATTTAGCACATTGTGTTTCATCGATTTTCAAGAACTCACAAAGCTCATCAATTGAATGAACATTCGGTGTTAATATTTCATAAATAGATTTACTTTCAGCATCTCTTTCTATAGCATCAACACGTGATTCTGCAACTTCAACATTTGCAGCATAGCCGCACGATTCACAAAAGGCAACAGTATCTTCGCCCGCAGCAGATTTAACCATAAATTCTTCAGAACCGGTTCCACCCATTGCGCCGCTTGATGCACCGACAACAAAATATTTTAATCCACAGCGATCAAATATTTTTCTGTATGCTTTATCGTGCAACTCATAAGAAGAATCAAGATTTTCCCAGCTTGTATCAAAGCTGTAGGCGTCTTTCATTAAAAATTGTCTTCCGCGTATAACGCCGCTGCGTGGTCTGGATTCATTTCTAAACTTGGTTTGTATCTGATACCAGATTTGCGGCATATCTTTATAAGACTTTACAACATTGCGTGCATGATAAGTCATAACCTCTTCGTGTGTTGGCGCAAGCACATACTCACGATTTTTTAGATGAAACATAGTATCGCCAAATGCTTCAACTCTTCCGGTTTCTTCCCAAATTTCTTTTGGATTAAGCGCAGGCAAATGAAATTCCTGTCCGCCAATTGCATCCATTTCTTCACGAATAATTTCTGATATTTTTTTAACAACTCTGTATCCCAAAGGAAGAAAAGAATAAATTCCTGCTGAAAGCATTCTAACCATTCCCGTTCGCAGCATTAAAATATGGCTAACAACCACAGCATCATTTGGAACTTCTTTGAGTGTGGGTACAAAATATTTACTTAATCTCATAAAAAACTTTTCTAAATAATTATTGTTTGATGTTAAATTTTGGTTGGAAAAATACTGATTTGGGTAGGCTTATCAAAGTTGATATAATTTGAAATAAGGTAAGAAAACTTTGTTCTTTGCATACAAAAATGATTTAAATTTCTTTAATTTCACACAAGATTTTTTACCAATTTTGTAACAATTGAAAGTTTTTTATGGAACATTCTGCTAATGTTGAAATACCACTATTAAGTTTACTGCCTTTTGTTTTAATGCTTTTATCAATTGCAATTTTTCCATTGTTCTGGAATCACTTTTGGGAAAAAAATAAAAACAAACTTTACATCGCGATTGCACTTAGCATTCCAACTATAATTTATTTGCTTACTGCAGGTTTTTCACACGAACTAATTCATATATTACTTTTTGATTATGTGCCATTTCTAATTTTGCTTGGAGCTTTGTTTACTATTACCGGCGGCATTTTGCTAACCGGAGATATTGAAGCTAAACCAAAGATCAATACAATATTTATGGGTATTGGTGCGGTGCTTGCATCTCTAATGGGAACAACGGGCGCAGCAATGCTTTTGATTCGTCCAATCATCCAAACAAACAAAGAAAGAACTTTTAAAGTTCATACTATTTTATTTTTTATTGCAATCGTTGCAAACTGCGGCGGTTTGTTAACGCCACTTGGTGATCCTCCATTATTTATGATGTACTTGCGCGGTGCACCATTTACATGGTTTTTCCATTTATACCCTGAATGGTTAGTTACCAATGCAGCTTTATTAATTATTTATTTTTTTGTTGATACTTATTATCATAAAAAAGAACCTGCATCTGCTTTGTTAAGAGATGAAACGAACATCCGACCTATAAAAATTCAAGGTAAAAGAAATTTTATTTTTTTAGTAGGAGTTGTTTTAGCCGTGGCATTTATCAACAAACAATATTTTTCATTTATGAATGTTAATCAATATTTTATGTTTATACGGGAAGCATTTATTTTATTGATGGCATATTTATCAATGCAGTTTACTCCAAAACTTCTGCGTACATCAAACAATTTTACATGGCATCCAATTCAAGAAGTTGCTTATTTGTTTTTAGGAATTTTTGTTACGATGGTTCCGGCATTGTTATATCTTGAGGTAAATGCTAAAAGCTTAGGTGTTCAATCAGTTAGTCAATTTTATTACTATACCGGTGTGCTTAGTAGCTTTTTGGATAACACCCCAACTGCTGTAACATTTCATTCACTTGCAATGGGATTAGGCATTACAACTGGAACTCTTGTTGCAGGAATTCCCGAAGAGCTGCTTAAAGCCATATCAACCGCAGCAGTATTTTTTGGTGCTATGACGTACATCGGGAACGGACCAAACTTTATGGTTAAAGCTGTTGCTGAAGAAAACAATATCAAGATGCCTGATTTCTTTAGTTATATGTTTAAGTTTTCAATTATTGTTCTGCTGCCGCTTTTTATTTTAATGGAATTATTATTTATATAAAACAGAAATAGTAAATGAGTGCAAAACCATTTCATCCGTGGCATAACGTTAGTCCAGGTAAAGACCTGCCAAAAACTGTAAATGGAATTATAGAAATTCCCAAAGGTTCTAAAGGCAAGTACGAGCTTGATAAAGAAAGCGGCTTATTAAGATTGGATCGTGTACTTTATTCTTCAGTGCATTATCCGGCAAACTATGGATTTATTCCACAAACTTATTGTGATGATAAAGATCCATTAGACATTTTAATTATTTGTTCAATAGATGTTGATCCGTTATGTTTGATCGAAGCAAAAGTAATTGGCGTTATGCACATGATTGACGACGATGAACAGGATAATAAAATTGTTGCTGTTGCAAATAATGATATGGCAGTAAATTACATTAATGATATTTCAGAACTTCCGCCGCATACCATTGTTGAGTTAAGAAGATTTTTTGAAGACTATAAAAAGTTAGAGCACAAACAAGTTGTTGTCGAAAAATTTCTTGGTAAAGAAGATGCATATAAAATTATTAATGAGGCAGTTGAGCTTTACAATAAGCTGAAAGATAGTTTGATCAAATAATCAACAAGATATTTTAATAAAAAACCGAAAAATACTTTAGCAAAACAAACTGTTACTAATTAATATTTTTAATCAAATAAACTTTATCATTTCTTCTTACAAGAGTTGGAATTTTTAAAGTGATTTCGTCTCCCTTTTTAGCAGTTGGATGCACTTTATCATTCACATTCATCATCTCTATTTTGGTTTCGATTACACCTGTAGTATCTCCGATAATCAAAATATTATCATCAACATTTATCTCGCCTGTTTCTAAAATGATATGCGCTATTTCAATATCTTTAAAATAGTTGGCAACCTTTCCAACATAAACTTTTCGTGTCGTGGCTCTGCTGCCGTGAACACCTGCATACTCTTCGGATGATGGAACATCAAAATAAAACCCTGATGAAAAGCCGCGGTTATAAACAGTTTCAAGTTCAGATAATAATTCTTTTTTCTTTTCGTCGGTTAAAAGATTTTTTGGAACACCCTCCTTTTGAGAAAAGTAAAGATCAATTGCTTGCCTATAAACCGAAACTACTTTGGCAACATATTCCGGTGCGCGTTTTCTTCCTTCTATTTTGAATGAATCAATTCCCGATTCAATTAGTTGATCAATAAATTTAATTGTGCAAAGATCCTTTGGAGACATTACATAATCTTCGCCCATAATTAATGATTTATCGACGGACGAATCATAAACCTCATATTCTCTTCTGCATGGCTGTACACATTCACCGCGATTAGCACTTTTACCAAACAGATGATGACTCATAAAACATCTGCCGCTAACGGCAATACACATTGCACCATGAATAAATGCTTCAATTTCCAAATCCGTTTTTGCACGTATTTTTTTTATTTCTTCAAGAGAACATTCGCGCGCAAGCACAATTCTAACCGCGCCCATTCGTTTATAAACATCTGCGGCAAGCGAATTTGAAATTGAACTTTGAGTTGAGATACAAAACGGCATTTGATATTTAAAACATAAATCCGCAACAGCCAAATCTGAACAAATAATTGCATCAACATTATTTTTCTTTGCAGCAATTACAATTTTTTCAAGCTCAGATAATTCTTCTTCAAAAACAATTGTGTTAAGAGTAAGATAAGTTTTAACGTTGTGTTCTTTACAGTATGAAATTATTTCCGGCAATTCATCAACCTTAAAGTTGGCAGCCTTTGCGCGCATATTTAATTTATCCAAACCAAAATACACTGCATCAGCTCCATTGCTAACTGCAGCGCGTAACATTGTCCAATCCCCTGCGGGCGCCATAAGCTCAGGTTTATTGTATGTGGTTTGTTGTGTATGGTATGTTGAAATCATAAACTACTTTTTGACTCATTAATCTTTTTATTTAAATAATTTATAAATGCGTTTATCCTAGGAAGAAGTTCATCAATTAACGGCTTAATGGTATCAATTTCTTCTTGAGACATCAATTTTCTTGTGTTGCTTCTTCTTAACCAATGCTTTGTTTCATACAGAGAACCTCTGGAAATTCTCATGTATCTTCTAAAATCAATAAAACTACCTTTTCCAGAACCTTCGGCTATATTAGAACCTACTCCATCAGCGGAATTTACCAATTGTACACCAAGAGTACTTTTGGGAAAATGATCCCACTTTATAACCATCCCCCAAACTTCATCAGCAAGTTTTTCAGATAAAATATAAATTTCCAAATCTTCAAATTTAGTTTTCATTTAGCTGTTTCTTCCAACTCACAACAAACCACTATCAACCCCCTACTTATGCTTTCTCTTCCCAAACTTTTGCAACTTCTACAATTGTCTTAACAGCCATTTCCATATCTTGTATTGCAACCCACTCAAGTTGAGAATGGAAACTATGTTCACCTGCAAAAATATTTGGAGTTGGCAATCCCATAAAAGATAAACGTGAACCATCTGTACCGCCGCGGATTGGATGCATAATTGGTTTTATTCCCAAGCGCTCCATTGCTTCCATTGCATATTGATTTACATGCGGATGTTTATCCAAAACTTCTTTCATATTTCTGTACTGCTCAATTACCTGGAATTCCATTCTTGAACCGGGAAATTTTTTAACAACTTCTTCGGCAAGTTTTTTAAGAAACTCTTCATATTCTTTTAGCTTTGGTGTTTCAAAATCTCTTATGATAAATTTGAGTGTGGTCAATTCTTCATTACCATTAAATGAGCCGCAATGAACATAACCTTCTCTTCCCTCGGTTGTTTCGGGTGATAAACCATCCTTAGGTAAACTTTCGATAAAATGCGAAGCAACTTTTATTGAGTTGATCATTATATTTTTCGCATAACCGGGATGAATATTTTTCCCAAAGAATTTTATAACAACTGCATCCGCTGAAAATGTTTCTGTCTCAAGTTCTCCTCTACTTGAGCCATCAATTGTGTAAGCATATTTTGCACCAAGTTTTTTCAAATCAATTTTTTCTGTTCCTCTTCCAACCTCTTCATCAGGTGTAAAGCAAATTTTTATATCACCGTGTTTCACTTCCGGATGAGTTAATAAATAATTTACAGCATCTACAATTTCTGCAACGCCTGCTTTGTTATCAGCACCAAGCAATGTTGAGCCATCAGTTGTTATGATATCAAAACCAATCATATTTTTTAGATCAGGATTATCATCAACAGAAATTACCCATCCGCCTGTTTCAAGTTTAATATCGCCGCCTTGATAATTTTTTCTGATCATCGGTTTAACATCTTTTCCGGTTACTGCAGGAGAAGTATCAACGTGAGCAATAAAAGCAATTGGGTCAACTTTTTTATCAGTGTTTGATGGAAGCGTAGCCATAACATAACCCCATTCATCCATGTGTGCATCTTTTAAACCCAATGCTTTTAATTCTTCTGCAAGAACTTTAGAAAGAATTTTTTGTTTTTCCGTACTCGGAAATGAAGTAGATTCTTCATCGGATTGCGTATCGTATTTCACGTACTTAAGAAACCTATCAACACAGGTAAATTTATAATTAGGATCAAACATAAGAACCTCCGGTATATTTAAGAAAAGAAATCGCTTTGCATTTTAAGCGTTTTTAATAGATTTATGGTTACAAATTTAATCTTATTATGAATGAAGGCAAAAACTTTTTAAGCTGTGTTTGTTTTAATGCAAGTTATTAGCTTGATTTGTAAGCATATTCAAAAAAATATTTTAATCTATGAAAAAGCATATCATTATACTCATCTTATTGGTTACTATAATTTCAATCCAATCACAAGATCAGAATAGTTGGATCCGTGTAAATCAATTGGGCTACCTGCCTAAATCCATAAAGATTGCAGTCTTTATAAGCAAGGAAAAAGCAAGTCCGAAAGGCTTTATAATAAAGGATGCTCTTACTGAAAAGATTCTTTATAATTCTGATAAGATTGAACCTTACGGTGCAAATTGGAATTTTAATACTACTGCAAGATTAGATTTTTCCGGTTTCAGTACGCCGGGTTTATATTTTATTGAATGTGAAAATATAAAATCACCTGTGTTTAAAATTGAGGACGAGGTTTATAACGGTACAGCGGATTTTCTATTAAACTATATGAGGCAACAACGCTGTGGATATAATCCATATTTAAAAGATTCGTGTCATACACACGATGGCTATATTATTTATCATCCAACGCTTGATT
>JAGOXU010000258.1 GCA_018059515.1 Ignavibacterium sp. | reverse complement strand
GCATCAGAAAAAACTCCTTCAAGTCCGCGATGTTCGATAAATCTTTCGCGTTTCTTTAACCATAAAATTGTTGCAAGATCGATAGGGAAGACACCTGCAAGTGCGCCCCATTCGGTTGTCATATTTGCAATTGCTAATCTTTCATCAATCGTTAGATAACGAATTCCATCACCAACAAATTCTATCGCGTGATTTAAAACTTCATCGTGATTAAAATATCCGCAAAGTGCAATGATTACATCTTTGCCCGTAACACCTTGTCTTAAACTTCCTCTCAATTCCACTTTTGCAATTTGTGGAACCTGCCACCAGGTTCTGCCGGTAGCCCAAATCGCTGCAGCATCTGTGCGAACAATTGGAGTTCCGAGACAACCTAATCCACCATACATATTTGAATGTGAATCGGATGCGACAACCATCGTACCCGGAAAAGCATAGCCTTCTTCACACATAATTTGATGACCTATTCCACGTCCAGCAGGATAAAAATCCGCACCCATTGATTTGGCGAACTCTTCAATCTTTTTATACTTCTCTAAATTCTTTTCAGATTTATCCTGAACATTGTGATCAAGTGTATTTACAACTTGTCTTGGATTAAAAAGTTTTGTAGCACCGATAGATTTAAATTTTGGAATGACAGCGCCTGTGTTATCATGCGTCATCACATATGCAGGTTTGATTGAAAGATAATCACCTGCGCGAACTTGATGCTTTGGGTCTAAACCAACAGCAAATTTTTGTGCAATTTTTTCGATTAATGTTTGTGACATTTCGTTCTCCATTAAGATGTCATTGCGATCCCGACGATAGTCGGGAGAAGCAATCTATTTATAAATTATTTCAAAATTATATAAGTCTTTCCATTCAGGGTTTGCCTGGTTAATCAGTTAAACTTTCTTTTTTCTTGGTCCAGATTTCAATTGTTTTTCTCTTTTAATTGCATCACTTGGTTTATCGAATATCTCATAATAAACAAGTTTATCACATTATATTTTTTAGTAAATCCTTCAATAAGTTTTGATTTATGTTCCCAGATTCTTCTTGTTAGATTGTTGGTAACACCAACATAAAGAACAATATTATTCTTATTTGTTAAAATGTAAATACAATAGTTTTTCATAATCAATAACAGATTGCTTCGGTCGAATTCGCCGCGGCGAATCACTCGCAATGACAATCTTAAACTAAGCCTTGAAAGGATCAAAGCTTACAAAATCCGCATGATGAACTATTATTGCTTCGGTATTACGTTTTGCTAAATCGCCTTCTTTTGCATGATAGGCAATTATATGCTGCACTTCGTAAGGTAATCCAAACCTATCAGCTATAGAAACTCCGCTAAACGGATGACGAAGAAGATGACCAGCTTTACTTGTAACAAGTTTGCCGTCTATTTTATCATACTCTATTAACTTACCAATATCGATTAAGATTGCACCGGCAATTAGCAAATCCATATCTATTTTTATTTCTTCTTTAAAATTTTCTTTCATCCGTTTCGCAATATCAACAGAAAGCTGAACTGCAGTACGTTTGTGATTCATAAAAGATATTTTGCAATCCTTAATGAGGAGTGAAAACGGAATTACTTCCAAATCTTCGGGAGAAAGAACTGAGTTTTCAATTGCGTAAACCCAGCAGTTTAAAACTTTTTCTCTTAGTTCTTTATTTTCAATCCAATTTATCTCAGGCCATATTTTTAAAACTTTTTCTTTCACAAATTCTCCATCTTAATTATAAAATGATTCTTTAATTAATTCATTTCTATTGTTTAGAAGATTGTAATATTTAATACCAGGTAAAATTTAATTTACATATATCAACAATATTGAGTGCTGCAAATAAAACAGCAAACATTACTAATCATGTTTTTACAGATCGTCATCGAGCGAAGCAATCTATAATCAAAAACAGATTGCTTCATTGGCAATGACTCTAATTTTTAGAGATTTTTAATTATTTCATCCGTCATTTGCTGTGTGGTGCAAGCGCCTTTACTAAATACATCAGGTCCGCCGCGGAGTTTCATCATATCGTAAGTTTTTACTTTCCCTTCTTCAATAACTTTTGCGATTGCTTTTCTAATCTTATCAGCTTTTGCTTTCTCATCAATGTGATCAAGCATCATACAAGCGCTTAACATCATTGCAATTGGGTTTACGATTGACGGATTTAATTCCTGATACTTTGGGGCGCTGCCGTGTGTTGGTTCAAACACTGCAACTTCTTCACCAATGTTTGCGCTGCATGCAAAACCAAGTCCACCGACCAATCCGGCAAAACCATCGCTAATAATATCACCAAACATATTTTCAGCAACGATAACTCCGTAAGTTTCCGGATTTTTTGTAAGCCACATCATTTGCGCATCTATGTTTGTATCCCATAAATCAATGCCCGGATAATCTTTAGCAATTATTTTCGCTTCTTTAAACATCATACCGGAAGTTTCGCGAAGTACGTTTGGTTTTTCGCAAAGTGTAAGATTTGTGTAACCGAATTTTTTAGCATACTCAAATGCAGCGCGAATAATTCTGCGTGAAGCATTTCTTGTAACTATTCTTGTGGATATTGCCATATCTTCGCTTTGCACATCTTTAAAGAATTTCATTTTAGGATGAGTCTCAAGTGCATCACGAACTTGTTTTGGAGGATTTGTCCATTCGACTCCGCCGTAAAGTCCTTCAGTATTTTGTCTGAAGATTACTGCGTTTACAAGCGGTTCATCAAATCCGCCTTTTGCATTTCTAATTATAAAATTAAGTGGATTGCCTTTAAATGATTGGCATGGTCTTATACAAACATCAAGATTAAATTTTTGTCTTAATCCAACGATGGGGGAAAAGTAAACAAAGCCTTTATCTTTTAAAGAAGGATCAAGTTCTTTATCTGCTGCATCTTTTGGTTTAGAAGTGATCGCACCAAACAATCCAATTTTATGTTTCTCAAGCAGATCAAGTGTTCGCTGTGGAAGTGCATTGCCTTCGCTGCACCAAAAATCCCAGCCAATATCGCCGTGAACGTAATCGGCATCAAAACCGGCTGCTTTTAAAACTTTTATTGCTTCCGGTAGTACTGTTTTTCCAATGCCATCGCCAGGCATTGCAACTATTGTTCTTTTCATTAAAATAATCCTGTAAAATTAGAAAATATTGACAGATGAAACTTAATTATTTGGTGGTGAGTAAAGCAAGCAAAATCAACTTGGAAATGCTACTTTTAAGCTGAAATTTAATTTTTGTTATCAAAAGCATTAAATTGAAACAGCAAAATATCGATAATAAAATATTGATAATTTATAATTAATAAGATGACAGAAAATAACATCGTGCAATACTCCAAAATTGAGCAATTGGATTCCTTAATAGCTTCTTCATTAGATGTTATTTTTAGAATCTCACCTACCGGGAAAATAAATTTTATTAGTCCCTCTTCACTCAATTTACTTGGATATGAACCGGACGAAATGATTGATAGATCAATATCAGATTTTATTCCCGTAGAAAAAATAAAAAGATATTTTGAAGAGATTTCACAACTTTTTAGAATAAGTAATATAATTACGTTTTCTGCCGATTTGATCCATAAAAATGGAGCCAGAATTCCTGTTGAGATAACAGGAAAAGTTGTTGTGATAAATGAAAAAAAAATGGGGCAGGGTACTATACGCGATATTAGTCAAAGAATTGAAACACAGCGTAAACTTTTAAGTTCAGAAAATATTTTTAAAGCGATTTGGGAAAACTCAAAAGATGGAATGCGATTAACGGATCAGGATGGAAACATTGTTTTGTGCAATGATGCTTTTGCTAATCTTTTTGGTAAAAGTACTTCGGAATTAATTAACCGACCTATAAGCGATCTTTATTTTCAAGATCAGAGCGAATATGTTATCAGCAAGTATAGACAAAATTTTATTCAAGGAATGGTAAAAGATTATCTTGAATCCACTGCTTTCTTGTGGAATAATGAAAAATTGTACTTTGAAATTTCCAATTCAATTATCGAGGACTTTGACAACAAAAGATTTTTGCTAAGTATTTTTAGAGATATAAGTGAAAGAAAAGTAAGCGAAGAACTTCTTGAAAGAAAAGGAAAACTTTTACAGGGAATTGCTAAAGCCACTAATGCACTTATTACTGATTTGGCTTTTTATGATGGCTTTAATGTTGCGTTAGAAATTTTAGGTGAAGCAGCCGAAGCTGACCGCGTTTATATTTATAAGCACATGGAAGATGATGAAACCGGGGAATTATATTTTAC
>JAGOXU010000257.1 GCA_018059515.1 Ignavibacterium sp. | reverse complement strand
TTAATTTTTTTATGATTGTTTGATCATATGCAATTTAACCATCATAGAAACAAAAACTCATATTTACATATTAATTTATGTGGGGACAAAAAATTTTGTGTCGCACGAAATCAGGATTAAATTATTTTAGGAACACCGGTTTTGCACTATCAATGACAACATTGCTGATACGGTCGCACCATGGCAGTGTTTACTACTTACATTACGCTACGACTCCCGCTAAACGCATAGGCGTCAACTTAATTTTTAGAAATTATTAGTTGTAAAATAAAAATAATTGAAAAATGATTTAGAAATATGGGAATTTATAAATCCTCTACAAGGATTTCTGAATATATTGTTGTTATATAACTACAATAATTTGACATCTACGATGTCAGATAAACTATTGACTTCGTAGAGGTCTTATTATTGTAGAAATAATGTAGAGCTAATATTTCCAAATCCTCGTAGAGGATTAACAAAGATTAACTGAAACCCTAAGTTATTAATTTTCAATAAATTAGAGAGAAAAGATTTTTATAAAATCAAATCTTAGGTTGACGCCTATGAGCTAAACGGGACAGGCGTGACGTTCACGAGATTTTGATTTGAAAAGTTTGTTGATGTAATCCGGAAGAAGAATTCCTGACTTAAGTTTTAGATCCTCTTCCGGCTGTTCAAATTTTTTTGAAAATGGTAAAACTCCTCCCCAAACCGGCAAATCATAATCTTCTTCTTCATCCTAAAACACATTTATATTTATTCTGCCTTTGCTGCTCCAATCAATCTACTCCACTGAAGACCATGATCGATCCTGTTTGGTTTTGAATGCTACTCATTTGATCAAATGTGATTTGTGAAATTAAAATGTATGAAATGGTTATTTAAATGGAATTGGTGCGGAAGAAATCTTAGCTTTGAACAAGATACCTCATTTCCTTTCGTATGAGACCTACAATTTACCAGGGGCATAAAATCAACCAGAAAAATATTTCATAAATACTCCATCGATTGAAATTATTTCATAATTTTAATAAACTAATAAAAACAAACTTAAAACTATGAATAAAGCTATACTTAAAACTCCCCTCTTTTTCACAATCGTGCTGTTTGTGATATCAGCAATACCGGTATTCGGACAGTCAGAACCGGTTGGTCCAGGTGCCGGCAAATTCGAAAATAATTTTATTTCAGGAACATTTATTAACTGGGACAGAAAAGCAACACCTATGCTGGTTCTCAGGGTTCACGGTGCGGGAATGCTGCAGACCTTTGCGGAGATTTCTTCTAACGGTGAGTTTAATATTCCATTGCCCGAAATTCCTGCAGAAGGAAATTATGGTTCTATGAACTGTGGAGACCTTGCAAACGGTCTTGTTGTTGTGGTGTCCGATTTTTCCCTGCTTACAACATTAGATGGTTTCACATCTCCCGGCAGATGGGATAAAGGATACAGTGTAATAGGTATGGCTTTGTTCGCAGATGAAAAATTCAGCAAAGATATAGGCAAGCCGGGTGGAAGACGAGCCAGTTGGCTTTACAGCAAAACCCCGCGTACAGTTAAAGCTGGTGAATGCAATAATGTAAACAGCTTTGCTCTTAAGGCTGGATGGAATGTATTTATAATTGTAAGCGGGCAGAGCGGCGGTCCGCATACTTATAAACCTGGTCTTGATAGCGATCTTGGATGGTATTGGTATGCTTTCCCGGAGGATATTTCATCTGGTAATTCGTTAAACCAGAATGAAACTAATGAAACAGATGATGGGAGTAATCAGAATTTTACAGGCGGAGCAGAAGTAAAGGCAGACTGGCTTATCGGTAAATGGAAGGGAACCCAGCTGGATGTACAAATGGAAATGCATTTAAAATCTTCGGGTGATGTCTGGCTTGAGAGCATAGAAAGCGGACGTAAAAAGAACCTGGAAGGAAAGTGGACGCTTAATAAAAATGAATTTATACTGGATATCGAAGAAGGAGAGCTGCACTTTAATATTGAACGCCTGTCGGATTCTAGTTTCAGACTTTTTGGAAAAAATGCCAGTAGTGAAATTGTTTTTTCCCGGGAAGAATAAACATCCCATTTCGGGCGGCTTGTCCGCCGAAGTTTCAACCTAGGCGGGAAATCTTTTTTGTGTGTTGGGGTAAATTTAACTTAATTAAGAGCGCTCAAAATTCTCTTGAATGAAAGCTCATTTACTTACGAAGAGGGACTGCAGTATTATATGTTACTATTTCGCGTCAGCCAACGAAGTGAAATTTTTTATATCCTCTGGCTTATAAGTAATTTTTGCAACAATAGGTAAATGATCTGATGCGGTTACATTTATTGTTCTATAATCAATTACTTTAAACACTTTTGAAAAGATTATCCAATCAAATCTTTTTTTTGGTTTTGTTGAGGGATAGGTTGGTAAATATTCTTCCGGTTTGTAAACCTCGAGGTCCAATTCTTCCTTAAATATCTGTAAACAATTTTTGTCCGGTCCCCACTCACAATTAAAATCTCCGAATACAATTAAAGGATGATTCACTTTTGTTAAAAACTTAATTGCAGAGGTAATCTGCTCACGCCGGATTTTTTTTCTTAAGAAATCCAAATGAAGCGATGCAAAGTAAACTTCATTATTATTGAATGCTGGTATTCGTATTTTAGCAGTTACTAATCCTTTGGTATCCAGCTTATTTAGCACAAAAGGAAGAGAATGAGTACTGGAAAAATTAAATTTACTTAGCAGCGCAGTTCCATAATTTATTCTGTAATCGCCTATGTTTAGATTACTATGGTTAGCAGAAAAATAAAAAGGAAAGTCAATAAGCCCGGCTAATATTTTTACCTGATCTAAATTTCTACTCCAAATTGAAGGACTGTCAATTTCCTGCAATCCGACTACATCGGGGTTCTCCTGTTTAATTATTTCTGCTATAAAATTAAGATTTTTAAGTAATGCAGATTTTGAAAGCAAAGCCTGATTTAATGACAAACCTCTGCCATGTGCTATATTGTAAGTTAATACTTTTAAAGTACTCATAATTTTTTTTGTAATTATTCATCAAAAATGCAAGGGTTTTTTAGAGTAGTGGAGACAGAAGTCTGCAAACAGACCATTTAAAGCGTTTTAATATTCCGGCGTTTTCCATATCCGCCAGACTTACTTTCCTGCAATTATTCAAATCGTTTACAAACTCCCGTTCTAATTGTAATGTAAATTCCTGATTATAGATCACAACATTTGCTTCGTAATTTATTTCCATACTTCTGGGGTCAAGATTTGCCGAACCCACAGTACAAATTTTACCATCAATTGACATTGCTTTACCGTGCATAAAACCTTCAGTATAAAGAAAAATATTTGCTCCTGCAGTTAAGAGTTCTTTAAAATAAGTAAAGCTTGCATTTCTTGATAAAAAATTATCGGAAACGCCGGCAAGAATTAAATTTACTTCAACACCAGAAAGCGCCGCATTAATTAATGATGAAAAAATATTTTCCTGTGGCATAAAATACGGTGTCTCGAGCCAAATATATTTTTCCGCTAAGCTAATCAGTTTCTGATATGTTTGGCTAATAGTATTCCATTCTGTATCGGCGCCTGAATGAATTAACTGAACTATTTTTCCTTCTGCAAGACGCATTGCATTTTTGGTTGTAACATGTTCTGCGTCGAGCAATTGTTCTTTTGTTGCAGTATACCAGTAGTGAGCAAAAAGTACTTCAACAGCAATTGCAAAATTCCCGGTAATACGTAAATGGTTATCCCTCCAATGATCAAATTTTTTATTACCGGAGACATACCACTTACTCATATTCATACCACCGATATAAGCAATGCTTCCATCTATCGAGATTATTTTTCGATGGCTCCGGTAGTTAATTTTATCAAGCGGTGCTTTACCCGAATAAACTTTCGCTCCGGCATCTCTAAGCTTTCTTTTATCTTTATTTTTCCACGAGATAGAGCCTAAGTAATCGTAAAAAATCCGCACTTCAACGCCTTGCCTGGCTTTTGCACATAGTGCTTTTATTATTCTGTCTGTTAAATCATCAGAACGTATTATATAATATTCAATATGAATATATTTTTCTGCATTTTCTATATCAGTTATAAGATCTTCAAATTTTTTAGCGCCATTTGTATAGAGCCTTATTTCTTCAGCTTTAACAGGAAACATAAATGGAGCCGCGAAAGCTAGTTTCATCAATGTCGCAAACCTGGTTACTTTCACATTAACATTTGCCTCTTTAATAGTAAACAATTCTATATCGTAAATATCTTTTAGAAGCTGTGAAGCAGATTTAAAG
>JAGOXU010000256.1 GCA_018059515.1 Ignavibacterium sp. | reverse complement strand
TCAGGGCTTGGATTGATTTTAATTTTGTTTATATCTTTAAAAGAATACAAAGCCTTAAAACCTTCGTAACCATCAATAACAACTTTTTCACCGGATATATATTTAACATCTTCACCATAATTTGAAGCTTTATCTTTTATTTCAGATTCTTTAAACATTTCAAAATCATTTGCCTTTGTGGAATCAAAAGCCATTGCAAACTCTTTCATCATATTAATAACTGCACTTTTAATAACTACGGTTTCTTCAATTGTTCCACTTCCATCGTTATTAAGATTTATTTTTGTATCAACCTGCAAACAGCCGGAAAGGAATGCTGATGCAAAAATTGCCAAGAAAAAAAGTTTTACATTTTTCATTTTTATCCTAATTAATTTATAAAAGATTACTTGCTAATTCTGCTAATTCAGATCGCTCCCCTTTTTCAAGGTTTATGTGCGCATAAAGTTTTTGTCCCTTAAATCTATCGATAAGATACGAAAGTCCGTTTGATTGTCCATCAAGATAAGGATGATCAATCTGATAAATATCTCCTGTAAAAACTACTTTTGCACCTTCGCCGGCGCGAGTAATTATTGTTTTGATTTCGTGCGGAGTAAGATTCTGCGCTTCATCAACAATAAAAAATATTCGTTGCAAACTTCTTCCGCGTATGTATGATAAAGGTTCAATAACAAGTTTTTCATCTTTTATCATTACATCAATTGCTGTATGCTTATTATCATTTTCCGAAAATTGATCTTGAATAACTTTTAAATTATCCCAAAGCGGCTGCATATAAGGTGCGAGTTTGCTTTCTACATCACCGGGAAGAAAGCCAATATCTTTATTACTAAGCGGAACAATTGGTCTTGCAATAAATATCTGCCGGTAATTTTTTTTAACATGCAATGCACTCGCAAGTGCAAGAAGTGTTTTCCCTGTTCCGGCTTTGCCTGTCATTGATACAAGTTTTATTTCGGGATTTGTCAGTGCGTTTACAGCAAAAGTTTGTTCAGCGTTACGCGGATTTATTCCGTAAACATTTGTCTTATCAACTTTAACAATTTGTTCTTTGTTTTGATCAAGCTGAGCAAGTACAGAACGATTTGTGCTTCTTAAAATGTAATATTTATTTGAAAGTGCTTCGCCGTTTAGTTTGTTAATAAATGGTTTTGCAGGCACACTGTACGGCGGCTGAAAAAGTTTTATCAATAGTTCATCGTTTGCATTTTCAATTATTCCTTTTCCGCTGTAAAGTTCTTCAACACTGCTCACTCTATCTGTTGTGTAATCTTCTGCAATAATACCGAGAGCCTTCGCTTTCATTCTTAGATTAACATCTTTTGTAACAAGTATTACTTGCGATTTATCTTTCAGCTTTTCCTGCCATTCATAAGCAATACTCAAAACTCTATGATCGGGTGTATCCTCTCTAAAAACATCGCGTATTAAGGGAGCTAATCCCTTAAGAATTGCAATGCGAAGTTTTCCTCTGCCCTTTCCCATAGAAATACCGCCGTTAAATAATGCTGATCCTGTTATCGAATCAAGTGTGCGTGCAAATTCTCTTGCGTTAAGATTGATAACTTGGCTGCCGCGCTTAAAGTGATCAAGTTCTTCAATAACTGTTAACGGGATTATAACATCATTTTCCTTAAATTGATTGATCGAGGTAGCATCGTGTAAGATTACATTTGTATCAAGCACAAATGTTTTAGGCGATTTTTTTGATAAACTGATTTTTTTTGCTGACATAATATCTCTTTTGATTAAAAAATATTTTTAGAGTTTGATATTAAGATTTGATGAATGAAGAATTGATTGTTTTTTTAGATACAAAAAATGTTTTATCAAAATTTATTTTTCTGTGTTAAAATTTATGTGTAAAAATCTGAAATAAGATCGTCAATTTCAAATCACTCTTCAAAAAAATCATTACAATTCAACATCACTTTTGGGAATAGAAATTATAAATTCGCTGCCGGCATTAACTTCACTTTTAACTTTAATTTGCCAGTTTAGTTTTTCTACTAACTCTTTAACTAAAACTAATCCTAATCCTGTTCCGGATTCACCCATTGTTCCTCTGCCTGTAGAAACTTTGCCAAGCACAAAAATATTTCTAAGCTGCGATGGTTCAATACCTATTCCATGATCTTTTACTGAAAAAAGAAAATGTTCATTCCGGCTAACAAAACCAATGCTAACCTCGCTTAATGCATTTGAAAACTTAACAGCATTGTTTACTAAGTTTCCTATAATTGCTTGAAAAATAAATTTATCTGTTGTAATCAAAACATCTTTTGGCGTATTAATTTTTAATTTAATTTTTTTATTCTGTGCTGATTGGATATACGGATGCACAGCAGATTCAATAATGTCCTCTAATAAAACTTTTTCAGTGTACACTTCAATTTTATTATTGGACAACCTTGCCCAGGTAAGTAAGTTTTCCAAAAGCCGCAGTAAATTTTTTGATGAAACATTCATCTGCCCGATAATTTCTTTTTTATCCTTTTCATTTAATCTATCAAAATCTTCTTCCAGCAGTTCGGAAATATTTACAAATGCAGCAATCGGGTTTCTTAAATCGTGAGCAATAATTGAGAAGAATTTATCCTTAGTTGCATTCAATCCTGCAAGCACTTCATTTTTTCCGCTTATCTCTTTCCGGCTTAAATTAATTTCTTCATTCTTTAAAACAAGTTCATTTTTTGCTTTAAGAATCTTATTTCTATTTCTAAACAAGAGCCAGATAAAAATAATTGAAGCAATTGCAAGCAGAGAAATTATTAACGCTATAACTTTTTGAGAATAGATAATTTTTTTCTGCAGCTCATTTTCATTCACTAAAAGTTTAGTTTCGCGGTCTTTCTGTTTTAGTTCATGCTTTGATTGAAGCTCTGCCATTTTTTCGGAGTTGGCAATTGCATAAAGACTATCACTGTACTGCTTGTAAATTATTCCCAACTCATAAGCTTTTTTATAATTACCTGTATTGTAGTAAAGCGTAGCTAGTTCTTGATTTAAAATGCTAAGATCAGTTAAAGAATTTATCTCTTCGGCAAGCTTAAGTGCTTCTTTAAGATTTATTTCTGCTTCCCTATAATTTTTAGTTCGGTTATAATATTTGCCAAGCTCGGTTAAAGCGTGAATTATTTCTAATTTGTAATCAATACTACGTGCAAGATTTAGCGATTCTTTAAAATAATTTTCAGCAGATTTTTCTTTGCCATTTTTTAATTGAATTTGTCCCAAATTTGTGTAAGCCCAAATAAGACTTTTTGAATCACCGGATGCACGAGAATTTTCAATTGCTTTATTTAAATATTCCTCAGCCTCATTTAGTCTATTTGTGTGTATATAAATCTCTGCAATATAACTTTGCAGCAATGCTAAGGAAGCCTTACTATTTTCATCAGCATATTTAAGTGCTTCAAGATAATATTTTAAGCCGTTTACTGTGTCTCCGCTGTTATCATACAACACACCGATGTTTAACAAGGTGTTTAATATCGTTGCCTTGTCATTAATTTTTTTAGCGTAATCAAGTGAATGGAAGAAAGTTTCAACCGCAAGATTAATATCCCCCTTCATCTGATGGTTAATTGCCTGTGAGTTAAATACTTTTATTAAGCTAAGTGAATCGTGAAACTGTTCATAAATCGGTATTGCTTTTTCATAATAGTTATCCGACTGACTAATTTCGCCTAAATGCCAAAGCGCAACGCCTTTATTAAAAAACGCATCGGCTTTACTCCATTTGCTATTAATTTCATCTGATAATTCAATCGCTTCATCAAGATATTTTATTGCTTCGTTTGGATTGTCGGATGAAAGAAAATATCCAACCTTAATTAATAAACTTACTCTGGATTTTCCTTCAGCATTTTGAAGTTTCGTCTTTAAAGAATCAACTTGTGATTGCGCATTAAGAGTAAAAGCATTTATCAATAAAATTGAGAGGCAGAAGATTAGGAATATTTTTGATTCTTTAAGCATATTTTGTGTTCGACAAATATAATGTTTTTTTTCATTAGCAAACCTTAAAAAAATAATATCAAATCTCTTATCGGTTTTTATAAAGAAAATCATATATTTGTTCTCAAAATAACAACGGCATTGATAAAATACTATTTAGAAATATTACTATGATTTAAAGTCTTAAGCCACTCCGTGAGTGGCTATTTTTTTATCTGAGCTTTAGTGATTTGGTGTTTTTGTGGCAAATAATTTTCGTCACTAAATCACTATAACACAAACCAAACACGAAATATTATGAAGACAGAAAAAACAAAAGCTAAACTAATTCTTGAAGATGGAAGTGAGTTT